>CP070648.1:1212454-1237893 GCA_020354555.1 Armatimonadota bacterium
CCGCGGAAAACGCTCGGAGTGCGCGAAGCTGAGGACGAGACGCGCTTGAAGCTCGATGGCTCTACCCAGGTCTTCCGCGCCGCGCCGGGCTTTGTGTCCGAGCTGAAGGACGCCCTCAATGCCGTGGCGCGGGAGAAGTGACCCTCGCTGCTACTCGGCCTCCGGGTCATCCGGCGCGCCTCGCAGCGCCGCGCGCAGCCACTCGATATCCGATCGCCGCATCGCACCCACTGCCAGCGCGGCGGCGGCGTAGATGCCCATCCCGGCCGGTATCACGAGCAGTACGCCGATGCCGCGCATCCACCACACCGCGACCCCCATCACCGCCGCGGCAACCGCGGGCCGCGCGCTGTGGCCGAGAAGACTGAAAGGATACCCGGCTCGCCGCAGGTAGCCGTACACCAGCGCCAGTATGGCGAGATCCCCCGCAACCGCCGCGATCGCCGCACCGGTATGCGCCAGCGCGGGAATCAGCGCGACGCTGAGGACGACGCTGATTCCCGCCCCGATGCCGACTGCGAGCGTTCTCTGTGGCTGCCGGTCAGCCGCAGTGAGGGCGACGCCGATCGTGTTGGTCGCGAACTTGAGGGGCACCGTGGCGCCCATGAGCTGAAACACGAGCACCGCCGCCGCAAAGTCCGCGCCGTAGAACAGCCGCACCAGCGGCCCTCCGAGTGCGATCAGCCCCGCCGCCATCGGCAGGCCGAGGAGGGACAGAACCGTGAACGACCGCTCGAGCCCGAACCGGAACGACTCCGGCCGATCGGGATGCGCCCGCGCCATCAGCGGCAGCAGGGCGTTGTTCAGCCCGGACGCGAAAATCGGCAGGCTCAATGCCAGCACCGATCCCGCGCGGAAGTACCCCGCGGCTTGCTGCGACGCGAGCAGCCCGAGGAGCACGATGTGGATGCGAAACGATACCGCCGTCCACAGGATGTTGAGGCTGAATGGCCACGCCTGCGCGGCAAGGCGTCGCCACATCGCGATATCCGCGGCAGGCAGCGGCGGGCCGATCAGCCGCCACGACAGGACGACGTAGAACAGCACGACGAACGCCTTGGCCGCAGCGAAGGCCGCCAGGACCGCCAGCGCCCCGCCGCCGGTGAAGAGCAAAGCGAATACCGCGCTGAACAACAGCGCCTTCTCGACGAAAATTCCGATCGTCTCCAGTTCCATACGCTCCAACGCGTAGAACGTGCCGACGAACAGCAGTTCCCACGAATGGAAGACCGCAAAAGCCGCGGCGAGATACACTCCGACCTGGGCCAGCGGCTCGGACGAGACGAGACGGATGATGCCGACTTGGAGAGCGAAGATGACGGCGGCCAGGGGCAGCGCCATGCCCAGCGCGTTCGCGAGATACCGGCGCGCCTGGTCGCGGCGCCGTGCCACGTCGCGCGCCATCAGCAGGTTGAGACCGAAGGTGCCGAGGAAGATGAACAGCGACGCGTAGATGATCAGAAAGGCGAAGGTGCCGAGAGGGCCCACCCCGAGGATGCGCGCCAGCAGGATGGTGACGACGAAATTCGTCGCGCCTTCGAGCCCGCGTGCCGCGAACTGAGCGATCGTGTTCTTGGCGACCCTGTGGGTGCTGCGATGCATTGCGTGTGACGCGTCAATGAGATGCGGCACGATCCGGACGCGTGGCCGCGCCGCTACATGTACCCCAGGCCGCGCAGCTGATCCTCCAGGGCGCGCTGCTCGGCGGGCGAGTAGTCCGTGCTCTCGCCCGGCGGTCGCCTCGACGGCTCGCAGAACTCGATGGGGCGATGCCCGAGATAGCCCTGATCCAGCGCCCCCGCCAGCACCTCGCCGTCGACGTCCTCGGCGATCGGCAGGCCGAGCACGTGCAGGAGTGTCGGCGCGACGTCGACGATCCGGCAGGCGTTCAGCGCCGCGCCCCGCCGCGCCGCAGGCCCCGCGAGAACAAACACGCCCTCCAGCCGATGACCGCCCGCTCGCCCCGTCGGTTCCGCCCCGATGGCCGTCGCGACATCCAACCTTCCGCTCTCCGGATAGCTGTTGTCGCGCGTCATATAGATGACATCCGGGGCTTGCTCGCAGTACGGGCCGCGGAACACTTCCTCGCGCCGGCGCGCCCATTCGATCAGTCGCTCGCCCGTATCGGGATCGGTGACTTGCAGCAAGCCCGCGATCAGCGCCTCGCGGGTATCCTCGTATTCCGCCCCCGGCTCGACGACGCCCGCGCTCTCGCGTCCTCGCACGTTGACGTAAACGCCATCGAGATCCGCACTCGCCCCGAACGCGCGCGTCCGATCCCAGTCCATCAACTCCAGCGGACTCCTCCATCCGAACCGCGGCAGCCACAATGGGATTTGCCCCAGCAGCCCTCCCACTTCGAACCCGACCGCGCCAAGCGCTTGGTCAACCGTACGCCGGACGACACGCAGCTGCCGTCTCCCCCCCGGCTTCGGTGTCAACCACCCCTGATCCGCCAGCCAGCGGTTGAGGTAGAAGGTCTTGCGATTCTCGCCGAAGCCGTGATCCGACACGATCGCGATCGTCGCGTCATCGCCGATCGCGGCGACGAGCTTGCCGACCGCCTCGTCCGCCTTCTCGTAGCACCGCGCGAGCAGCGCGCGACGCTCGGCCGCGTCCGCGGCATTCCCGTCCTCCGGCCACGGCAGCAGGTGTTGCACCCGGTCGAGTTCGCAGAACACGCATACGAAGCAATCCCATTCGCTGCTGCGCCACAGACGCAGCGTCGCGCCCAGCGACAAGTCAACGGATCGCTCGAGATGTCGCACCAGGGCCCGCGCCCCGCGCACCCGGCGGATCCGCCCCCAGTCTGAGCCCGACGATGTCGCGGGATAGCCAGGAACGGCGTACGCCAACCGATCGGCTAAACGGGGAGGATACGCATGAATGCCTGGCGGCATTGGCACGCCCGACACCAACGCGCCGTTGATCTTCGCGGCAGGGTACGTCACGGGGACGCCGATCGCCGCGACCCGTCGTCCGTGTCTGCTCAGCGTCTCCCACAGCGTCTCCGCGTGCACGTCGAGCGAGCTGATCACGCGCTGCCGATAGCCGTCGCGCCGGTGGTAGTGATACACGCCGTGCTTGCCGGGATGTTTGCCCGTCATCATCGCCGGCCACGCCGACCAGCTCGTGATGGGAATGGTCGAGAGCAGCGGCGCCCTGGTTCCGCGCTCGATCAGCGCTCGAATGTGCGGCAGCCTGCCGCCGGCTAGCAGCGGGTCTATGACCTCGAAAGTGGCACCGTCGAGGCCGATCAGCGCCACTCGCGATTTCGCGTTCGGCTTTGGATCAACCACTGCCTCTCGCTCGCAGTCCTGAAAGACTGATCGTGCCGCCCACCGCACCAGTGGTGACTGGGCAAAGCGGCAGGGCGCGCGGCTCTTCACGCTGCACACGGGGTGCGCGCGTGATGCGCTGTCTCTCCGGGTGAAACCGCGCGATGGACTCCCTCGCGCGGAGTAATTCCCCGGCGAGTGTGCGATTCCCTGCGCGGAGAGTGCGGTGAAACGGTGAGCCGATGAGGCGACGCTCCCGCAGGCACGCCTGCATTGCTCATGCCCGGCGCGGGTCGGCGGCGTTCAGCCTCCGGCTTCCGGGCTTGGGCGCGCGGGAGTATTCATGGCGATCGGGCGGTGGGCTCTGCACCAGACCGGGGGTTGCGTACGAACGATCGCGTCTAGAACCGCCAGTTCAGCTTCGCGTCGGCGCGCTGCTCGGTGTCGCTGCGAAACTGCTGGTATTCGCGGCTGCGCTCCATCTGCCCTTCGACGGACAAGCTGAAGTCGCGCCCGATGGCGTAGTCGTAGCCGAGGAGGTAAACCTCGGTCTCGGCCGTTGTCACGCCGCCCAGCGGGATCGTCTCGATCTGACGGTAGCCCGTGTAGATCTTGTGCGAGGCGGCAAGGTTAAGCGACAGCCGCACCTCGCCCGCCCGTTGCTCGTCGCCGGGAGCCGCGATCTGTCGCGCGACGCTCCCGGACAGCCCGATGATGCCGAGCCGCGTCGCCGCGCCCACTTTCGTGCTCGTCGCCTCGCGCACGACGCCCTTCTTGTCCTCCGGGTTCTCGGCGTACTCGCCGCTGATCTCGAGGGACTTCACCGGCGACACGGCGATCGCGGCGCGTCGCATGTTGAGTTCAGTGTCACCGTAGTCGCGCTGCTTGTAACCCGCCTCGAGGCTCAGCCGCGAAGCCGGTTTGAGCGTGGCCTCGACGCCCTGGTAATCCGACACTTCGGTGCCGCGGCGCGCGCCCATCGTCGCCCGCACGCGCGCGGCGCGCCACGTGGCAACATCGAGCGACACGTCGGAAGCCCGTTGCTGCCCGGAATCGGAATGCGTTTCCGAATGCGACGCGATGACATTGAGGCCGTCGCGCAAGCTCGACGCCACACGCAGCGACCGTGCGTCGCTCCGCGATTCACCGGCGACGGACGTCTGGTAGGCCGCGGAAGCCTTCGTGCTCGCGCCAAGCGCCATCGCCGCCTGCACGCGGTCGGTCGTTGTCGTTGACGAACCGGAGCCTTGCTGCAGCTCGATCTCGGTACGCGTCAGGGTCAGGTCGGCCCCGGCCAGGGGCTTCGCGGCCAACCCATATTCGGTGGTGTGCGTCGTCGGGCGGTTGGGGTTCGCGATATCCTCGACAGTCGTCACCGAGGCCCTCGCGGTGAGGTCGCGCGCGGGACGATAGCCGGCGGCGACGTTGAGCGTCTCTTGGCCGCCCTTTGCCGGCAGATCGTTGGGCGCCGCGAAGCCTTCTTCGGCGCGGGTAAGGGACGCGGCGAGGTCGAGCTGCGAGTAGCTGCGCTCTGCCCCGATGCGCCAGCCTGCGGCGCGGCGCGGCTCGCCCTCACTGCGCCCGCTGGCCGCGGCAAGCTCGCTGAAGAACAGGGCGGCGTCGACCCTCGTGTCGCCCTTGCGCCCCGCGCGCAGGCCGTAAACCCCGCGGGGGTCGCCCGACGGCAGGTGCTGATACCGCAGTGCGAGCGCGACATCGGCGTCGCCGATGCTCCCCAGGGGAATGGCGGCCGGCAGATCCACCGGCTGCTGATTCACCTGCGACTGCCCGGGCTGCCGCAGATAGCTCACCTGCGCGACGCTGTTGGTGGGCAGGGGACGGGCCAAGGTGACGGTGCCCTTCTTCCAGTCCACCGTGTAATCAATGCCGCGCAACAGCGGCACGCCGTTGACCTCGACGCGCTCGCTGGCGACCGCGATGTCGTTCCAGCTCAGCGCGTACGGGCCGGTGGTGCCGACGCCGATTACGACGTCGCTCATCTCCACCCGCGTCGGCTGAAACGGCGCGGCGTGAGCCGTCCCGGAGAACAGCACAGCCGCGCCAAACAGCGCGGCCGCGATTGTCATCATTCGCATAAGATCACGCACGTCGCACCGCCTGCCGGTGAGATTTTGTGCTTTGACTGCCGCAATGCAACGCTACTAGCATTATACCACGTCGTCGGGCAGGCGCAATCGCTGATATGCCGAACGCTTGCTTTCTTCTTGGACGGAAAACCCGACCCACAGGTTCCACGCCGCGCGTTTCCGCGGTCTCGGCGCGGGCCCCTGCGGCGCGCCGTCGGGGCCCGCGCATCAGCGCGAACTCAGGAACTCTGCGGCCTCTTCGGGGTCGGAGATTTCCGGCATGCGGGGGAGACTGGCGGCGAATGATCGGCCGTAGCTCCGCGAGTGCAGGCGCGAGTCGAAAACGCAGAACAGCCCGCGGTCCGCGCGAGTGCGGATCAGTCGCCCGAAGCCTTGCTTCAGCTTGAGCACTGCGCTCGGCAGCGAGTATTCGCGGAACGCGTTGCCGCCGCGCTTCTCGATCCGTTCGACGCGCGCTTCTTCGAGCGGCTCATCAGGCACCGCGAAAGGCAGCCGCGTGATGATGACGCAGCTCAGTTGCTCGCCCTGGACGTCCACGCCCTCCCAGAACGAGTCCGTGCCCAGCAGCACCGCCGACGGCGTGCGCTTGAACCGCTCCAGCAGCTTCCACTTCGGCATCTCGCCCTGACGCAAGACGGGATAGGGGAGATGCTCCGCCAGCCGCGCCGCCATGTCGTCGAGCAACCGGTACGACGTGAAGAGCACGAACGCACGGCCCGCCGTGGCGAGGAGCACCTGCTCGACGCGCCGGGCCAGTTCGTCAGGGAAATCCGCATCGTCTGGCGACGGCATGTCGGCCGGCGCGTACGCGAGACACTGCGTGGCGTAATCGAACGGCGCGGGCGCGATGAGTTCCGCCGCATCGGCGATCCCAAGCAGGCCGCGCATGAAGGCGAAGCTCCGCCCCACCGCGAGCGTCGCCGAGGTCAAGATCGCGCTGCGCACGCCGGGGCTCTCAAAGACACCGGCCGCGAGATGCGGCGCGACATCCACGGGGTGGCGATGGAGCGTGCAGCGCACCAGACGGCGCCGCCCCGTAACCTCCACCCAACTCGCGTAGTCGGGACTCAGATCGAACAGCATCGGCAGTTCGTGCGCCATCGTCTCGGCGCGCTCCGCGAGCCGCAGTGCGGTCTCGCGATCCTCCCCCTCGAGCCCCGACTGGCGCAGGACGGTCTGCGCCGTCGCCAGCCGGGAGGCCGCTTCCGCCGCGGTGCCCCGCGCGCGGTCGAGTTCGATCGCCGGCAAGGCATCCAGCCGTACGCGGTCCTGGGTCAGAATGGGGAACCGCTCGAATAGCTCTCGATTCGCCGCCTCGAGCCGCGCGGCGGCTTCGTCGAACTCCTCGGCAGCGGCCACCGCGCCCTCCGCCCGGCCCAGGAGATGCCGCGCGCGCCGCACGAAATCGAGCGCTCGGTAATCCGTGAAGACGACCCCCAACGAGTGCGCCGCGACATCGGCGAGGTGATGCGCCTCGTCGAAAACGAGCACCTCGCGCTGCCCGAGCAAGCCGTACTCCGGGTCGACCGCCGCGAGCTGCAGGTTCGCCATGAAAAGCGCATGGTTGCAGATGACGAGATCGGCCTCCTCGACCTGCGCGCGCGCTCGATAGTAGAAGCACGCCGCGCGGAACTTGCAGTTCCCGCGATGGCAGTCATCCGACGAACTCGCGACCTCTCCCCACACCCCGGCCCGCGGTTCGAACTCCAACTCCGCCTTGTCGCCGGTATCCGTCACCGCGCACCATGCCGCGAGATCGCGGAACCGTGCGGCATCATCGAGGCTCTCAAACAGCGCGCGCTGCTCGCCCGCCACGGAGATCTGGGCGACCTTCCGCCGGCAGATGAAATTGCTCCGCCCCTTCATCAGCACCGCGCGGAAGTCGAGGTCGAGCGCCTCGCGCAGCAGCGGCAGGTCGTGATGCAGCAACTGCTCCTGGAGGTTGATCGTGTATGTGCTCACGAGCACCGAGCGGCCCGAGTGCAGCGCGGGCAGTAGGTACGCCAGCGTCTTGCCCGTCCCCGTGCCCGCCTCGATGATGGCGTGACGGCTGCTCGTGATGCAATCCCACACCACCGCCGCCATATCCACCTGCGGCTGGCGGAACTCGTAGCCGGGCATCACGTCGGCGAGCGGGCCGTCCGCTCCGAGGACCGCGGCGGCGTCAAACGGCAGAGGTTCTCTCGCAGTGTCCTGCCTGGCAGCGCTCATGCTGACTCAGACTTCTGCGCCGCGCTTGCCCCAACCTTTGCTGTAGGCAGCCACGCCAGCAGCAGCACCAGCGCCAGCAGCGCCATCGCCGAGCCGAAGAAGAACGGCGCGGGCGCCCCGAATCCCGGCCATTTCCCCACGCCCTGCCACAGCGCGCCCGCGATCAGGCTCGCCGGCAGCGCCGTCACCGCCACCGCGGCGTTGTAGATCCCGTAGGCCGTGCCGCGCTGATCCTCGCGCACCACGTCGCCGACCAGCGCGCGCGCCGTGCCCTCAGCCATGCCGTGGTACGCTCCGTAGAGCAGAAACAGCGCCCAGATGTGCCACGGCGCCTGGGCCAGGCCGAAGCCCAGGTACACCGCGGCATACAGCGCCCAGGCGGCCGCGATCACACCCGTCCGTCCCCAGCGGTCGGACAGCGCCCCCGCCGGTGTCGCGACCGTCGCCTGCACCGCGTTGAAACCGACGAGCACGAGCGTGATGGCGAACACGGACAGGCCGATGTTCTGCGCGCGCAGCACGAGGAATGCGTCGCTCGAGTTGCCGAGCGTGAAGATGACGATGATCGCCACGAATATCAGAAAGCGCTTGTCCAGATCGCGAAATGACAGCTTCGGCGGCGCCGCCTTCCCCGTGCGCGGGCGGGCGGCCTCGTGCACGAACACGGCGAGCACGGCGACCGCCAGGAACCCCGGTATCATCGCGTACAGGACGAGACGCCGATAGACCTCCGGCACCAGCTCGATGGCGTTCCGTTGCGTCAGGTACACGACGACCGCCGCGCCCGCGAGGCCGATGAACGCGCCCAGCGTATCCGCCGCGCGGTGGAAGCCGAAGCTCAACCCGCGCCTCGTATCCGCGCTCGAGTCCGCGATCAGTGCGTCGCGCGGCGAGGTGCGTATGCCTTTGCCCAGACGATCGGCAAACCGCACTCCGAGCACCGTCGGCCACGCCCCCGCGAAATAGAGGAACGGCTTGCTCGCCGCCGACAGGCCGTAGCCGATCAGCGTCAGCCCCTTGCGCTTGCCCCACAGATCGCTCAGCCACCCCGAGAATATGCGCATGATGCCCGCGGTGGTCTCGGCCACGCCCTCGATCAGCCCGATCACCGCGGTGCGGACGCCCAGCGCATTGGCGAGAAACAGCGGCAGCAGCGTGAACGTCATTTCGCTGCTGATGTCGGTGAGCAAGCTGACGACGCCGAGGGCGACTACATTGGCCGCCAATGCGCGCCCCGGCTTCGAAGTCTCGGTTTCTGCCATCAGTCGGCGTTACTCCTTCCGGCGTGGGGATGCAGGCGTAGCCCGCTGCGTCGAACGCCATGTTGACGGCGTCACAGCAGCCGCCACCGCTCGTCCAGACGATGCAGACCGGCCTGGTGCGCTGCCCGCACCGCCCGGTCGTACTCCTCCGCCGTGATGCGCCGCGTCAACTCGGGGACATCGGCCGCGTGATAGCACGGTCGGTACTGCGCCATCACGTTGACGTATGTGTCCTTGCTCAGCGAGGCCAGGAATTCCATTACCTGTTCCGTGCCCGCGAGATCGTGCGGCAGCACGAGATGGCGCACCAGCAGGCCGCGGGTCGCGATGCTGCGCTCGTCGAGCTGCAAGTCCCCGACCTGGCGGTGCATTTCCCGCACCGCCGCGCGGTTGCGATCCCAGTAGTCGCCGACGTCCGAGAGCCGGAGCGCGGTATCGTTGTCCGCGTACTTGCAGTCGGGCATGTAGATGTCGAAGATACCGTCAAGCAGCGCCAGTGTCTCGGGGCTGTCGTACCCGCCGGTGTTGTACACCAACGGCACGCGCAGGCCCATCGGCACCGCCACGACCAGCGCCGCGAGAATCTGCGGCACCTGGTGGCTCGGGCTGACGAAGTTGATGTTGTGGCATCCCTGCGATTGCAGCTCCAGCAGCATCCCCGCCAGGGCTTCCGAGGTGACCACCGTGCCGTGCCCCTCGTGGCTGATGTCGTAGTTCTGGCAGAAGATGCATTTCAGGTTGCAGTTCGTCAGGAAGATCGTACCCGATCCCCGCGCCCCAACCAGCGGCGTTTCCTCGCCGAAATGTGGCCCGTGGCTCGAGATCAGCGCGTCCTTGCCCGTGCGGCAGGTCCCGAGCTTGCCCTCCAGTCGATTGACGCGGCAGTACCGCGCGCACACATCGCACTCCTGCAGCATGTCCCACGCCTGCCGCGCGCGGCGGCGCAGTTCCCCGCTGTCCGCCAGCGCGAGGTAGGACGGTCTGTGCTCTTCGTCGCTCATGCCGTTCCTCGACTCCGGCGACGCGCCTCTGGTGCCGCCGCTCCTGCCCGCCTAGGCGACCCAGGCTATCGCGTCGATCTCCACCAGAAAGTCCAGCGGCAGCCGTGCCGCCTGAATCGTCGTGCGCGCCGGCGGGTCGTGCGGGAAATAGGTGGCGTAGATCTCGTTCATGGCCTGGAAGTGCTCCATGTCGGCGAGATACACCGTCGTCTTCACCACCTGCGCCAGCGACGCCCCCGCCTCCTCCAGCAGTGTCTTCAGATTATCCAGCGTCAGGCGCACTTGCTCGTGTATCGGGCCGCGGCATGGTTCTCCCGTCCCTGGGTTCACCGCCGCCAGACCGGAAACGAACAGAAACCCGCCGCGCTTGCCCGCCTTCACGGCCTGCGAATACGGCCCCTTCGGCTTCGGCAACTTGTCCGTGTTGAACGGCTGTGGCATGTCCATGTCCCTGCTCCTATCACGTACCGTGAATGCCGCCGACGCCGCATGTCTCCGGCGACCGCGCCGACGAACCCGTGACCGGCTGCGCATCGTCGCTCGCCCGGCTTCACCTCGACTCCCGCAATCCCGCGAGGAGGTCCCCGCCCGCCTCGACCATCATGTCGCCCGCGTCCGGATGAAGCTTGCTGGAGCGGGCCGTGCGCACTTCGTATCCGCCCTCGTCGAACGCCCCGCGCGTCGGAATGTAACCCTCGCATCCGTTCGCCAGACCCGCGATGTACGTGTGCGCGAATGGCGAACTCTTCTTCAGCCGCAGGCCGAGTTCGACAAACGGCTCGCCCGGCAGGCCAACCAGGGCCGCGTCGCCAATGCGCACCGCCTGGACCTCCGCCGCGACCGTCGGGCTCTCCGACTCCGCGAGCAGAACCACCTCGCGCGCGTACATCTGCGCCGCGTCCATCTCGCCGAGCGGGGGCGCGTCGGCTGCGGCGCGTCGGGCCGCTGCCACAACGTCCTCCGCCAGCGGCCGCAGCGGAACATCGAGCACGCGATGCCGTTCCCCGAGCGTCTCGCTCGCACTCAGCTCGGCGCTCGGCAGCACGCGCAGCACTTCCTCGCCGAGCACATGGCCCATCCACTTCGCTTGTTCGAGCCCTTTGCGCGTGCGAGGGTTGCCGACGTCAACGTGGTTGATGTCCCCGAACGCCCCGTTGACGAACAGCACCGCAACGTCGCCCAGCCGCTCGCGGACATGCGCGGCCATGTACGCCGGGTAGTCCGCCGATATGCGGTCGCCCCCAATGGTGTCGAGGTGGCACGTGTAGTTGACCACGATCGCCGCGGGCCGGCCTGGATCGCCCCAGACAAGCACTCCGACCTCCGCGTCAATCGGGCCGGCGGGGCGCACGATGTCCGGGTTGCCGATGCCGGGGTTCGTCTCGACGACTCCGCTCTTCATCCAGTAGCGCCGGTTGAAGGCGATACTGTCAACGCTGCCGGTGGCGATGGCGAAGTCGTGGTTCGCTCTTGCAGTCCAGGCTTCGGCGATGGCCTGCGCGCCGTTGTCGGGCACGGTCTCCAGCCACTCCGCATCGAATGGGCTCTGGAATAGGTGCACCGTGACCGGGCCGAGATGCGTATGCGTGCACGCGATCATCACGCGCTCGGGCGCGATCCCGCACAGTTCGTGCGCTCGCTCCCGCATCCGCTCCACCTGCGGCCTGCGCAGGCCGATGAGGTCGAGCGCAACGATCGCCAACGCATCTTCGTCCGACCCTACCACCAGCGCTTTCGCATACAGCGGATCGTCAACGGCGCTTGCCCGGCGGTCGTGAAAGTACCCCGCCAGCGATGCTCCCAATGGCGGCGTGATATCTCTCTCCGAGGTGCCAACGAGCATGACGTCCTACCTCTATCGTCTGCGTTGCCGCGGATTCTTTCAACGCCGGACGCTGTGTTGCCTCTCCGGGGGCAACAGGGAATTGCCCCTCCTGCCGGGAAGTTATCATGCATCCTGTCGCAAATCGAGCACCTGCACGCCCGGCGCGGGCCAGGCGTCCGAACCGCGTGACGATGACGCCGGTGCGCCGGCATAACGGGAGTGGGACCTGAGATGGAACGACGTACACTCGGAAAGACCGGGCTCGAGGTGGCGGCGCTTGGCTTCGGCGCCATCAAGCTTCCGAAAGTAGATGAGGAGGAGGCGACGCGCGCCCTCAACCGCGCCCTCGACCTCGGCATCAACTTCGTGGACACCGCCCGCAACTACCGGGACAGCGAGCGCAAAATCGGCCAGGCCCTGAAGCACCGGCGCGGCGAATACGTCCTCGCCACCAAGACCGTCGCCCGTGATGCGCGCGGCCTGCGCGCGGACCTCGAGACGAGTCTGCGCGAGCTGGATACCGATCACGTTGACCTCTATCAGTTTCACAGCGTCTCCGACCTGGATAGCTGGGCGAAGGTCATGGCCCCTGGCGGGGCGCTCGAGGAAGCGCGCAAAGCCCAGCAGGAAGGGCTCGTCCGCCACATCGGCATCACCATGCACCGCGCGGTGCACGAGATGGAACAGGCCATCGAGTCGGGCGCGTTCGAGACCATCATGGTCGCCTACAACCCCCTCGACCCCGAGCGCGTCGAGCCGCGTGTCCTGCCGCTGGCGCAGGAACACGACATGGGCGTCATCATCATGAAGCCGCTCAGCGGCGGCACGCTCAGCCTGCCCGCCGAGCAGAAGCAGCCGGGCGCGCGCGACCCCATCGTCGCCGGGTCGCTGCGCTACATCCTCTCCAACTCGGCGGTGACCGTAGTCATCCCAGGGATTGAGACCGCCGCCCAGGTCGAGGAAAACGCCGCCGCCATCGAAGAATCACCCCGCTTCTCGGATCAGGAGCGCGGCGAGTTCATCGAAACCCTCGGCCGTCTGCGTCAGTCCTACCGCTACGGGCAGACGTGCCTGCGCTGCGGATACTGCCTGCCGTGCTCCCAGGAGATCGAAATCCCGGAAGTGTTCCGCGCTCTTCACATGGCGCGCGAATACCCGGACGAACTCAAGCACCTCGGCGTCGAACTCTACGAGTCGCTCGAGGTCAAGGCGTCAGCCTGCGTCGAATGTGAGGAATGCCTGGAGAAATGCCCGGCAGGCCTGCCGATCCCGGATCGGCTCAAGGACGCGGTCGCGCAGTTCGAGTGAATCGGGCGGCATGACGAATCGCCGCGAGTGCTCTGTTACTCCTCAATCATTGGGTACCGTCGCTTGAGTTTGACACGAGCGTCATCGGTGGTGGGCCTCGACAGGTGTCCATCTTCTCGAGGTCACGTCAAGTTGATATAAGGAATCTCGGCTGAGAGCGCGAAGCGCGACACTGCAAGTGGAGGAGGGCAGTATGAGAATGCTGTCGATGCTCCCGGTGTTGGGCGCAATGATCGGCAGCCTGGCGCTATCTGGAACGGCTGCGTATTCACAGCAGTGCCCACAGGTAGCCGGGCTCAAGCCGTTCACCGCCGAAGCCAACTACATGTCTCTGGCGGGATACCTGCGCTGGCAGGTATCCGTTGAGCAGGGGAGATCGAGAGCTCAGGGTCTGTGGCCTTCGTTGGCGGCCTCCTCACCGTCCAGCACGAAACTGCGCGAGATGAGACCGGGTGCGGCGCATTGCAGGGAATTCGTGGTGGAGCAACCGGTTCCGAATGATTCGGGCGGCATATTCGCGCACGACCTGAATGGCGACGGGCTGATGGACTTCGTGGTCACGAGCCGGGGCCATATCGGTGCCTATGACAACGCCGGAACTCGACTGTGGGTCAGGCGTGACAGCATCAAGCTCTTCCCGTACCACCATCCGAGCGCCATAGCGGGCGACATGGACGGCGATAGCCGACAGGAGGTAGCGTATCTCACAGCATCCAACCAGATAAGGATCGTTGACGGAGCGACCGGCGCAGTCAAGACGACGCTTTCCGGCCTGGGAGAGCCGGTCGCAATGGCGATAGCGAATCTCAGGGGAGAAGGCGACAGGGACATCATCCTTCAGTACAGCCAGACCCGCATACGCGCCGTCAAAGCGGAAGATGGGGCGCAGTTATGGGAGACCGATGAGTACCGCGGCATCGAGCACAGCCCTCTCCGCCAGGCGGATCTTGACGGGGACGGCCGCGATGAAGTGGCCGGAGCCAGCATAATCAATCACGACGGCAGCAGAATGAACCAGTGGGACCTGGGCGGCGCCTACCAGAACATGGACAGCATCGTCATCGCCGACATCGTGCCTGGGTATCCGCTGGAGGTCGCGTTGGCAGAGCAGCGGGGCGACCGCTCGCACACTGTCGTGGTCAACCACGAGAGGATTATCTTCCGGACGCTCAATGCCTGGAACTGGGAAGACCCCGATAAGTTGGCGGTCGGCGATTTCGACCCGAAGCGCCCGGGGCTGGAGATATTCAACCGCTCCTCGGGAGGCGACGGGACGGCTCCGCGGGGGAAGGAGGAGCCGTACAGATACGAGCAAGCCCCGTGGGTGCTGGACGCGGAGGGCAATCTCATCAGCAAGTACTATCTCAACGATCGGAAGCCGCCATGGTGGACGGGACATGGCCTGGAGGAGATCTGCAGGATTGATTGGGATGGGGATGCCGCGGACGAGATAGTGGGCAAGGAGAGACACATGAATGGGGCTGGGGCCGTCGTTGACCCGATTACGGGGGATTTCAGGATCGTATTCCGGGTGAAGGCGATCAGGATCTACGCCGCAGACGTGCTAGGAGACTCACGGGAGGAGGTTATTATCCTGGACGAGGACGGGCACGTGAGAATCTTCTTCACCCCGGACGCCAACAGGAATCCGGAGAAACCCAGGTACTGGGCCCAGCAGCACTACAGAAGGCAGAAACAGAACTGGAATTACTACTCGCCTTGAGCGACTGCCCGGCCGCTGTGTCGCATCGGCTGGCGGCAAGCAAGGGGGATGACCAATGATGCGCCTGCCCAATCATGACCTGCATCTCGCCGACGACCAGATCCGCCTGCGCCCGTTTACGGAATCGGACTTCAAGCTCATCGCACGGTGGTTCAAGGACCCGGAGGTGCTGCACTTCTCCGAGGGCGCCGAGAACCCCAACTACAGCCGAGCGGAAATCGAGAGCATCTACCGCGGCGCCGCCGACAAATGGGACGCGCTGCTGTTCGTCATCGAGACCACCGACGGTAAGGCCGTCGGCGAGACCTGGCTCGAGCGCATGAACCTGCAGCGCGCCCTCAAGGAGCCCTCGGACAACCCCTGGCGCATTGACATCATGATCGGCGAGAAGGACTGCTGGGGCCAGGGCTACGGCCGCCGTGCGGTGCGCCTGCTACTCCGCCACGCCTTCGAGGCGCTCGGCGCCGATCGCGTCGGCGCACCGGTGTTCGAATTCAACGAGCGCAGCCTGCGCATGTTTCAGGCGTGCGGCATGCACATCGTGCGCCGCGTGCCCGATACGGTCAAGCGCGGCGACCAGAGGTTCGCCGACCTCGACCTCGAGATCACGCGCGAGGACTGGCTTTCGAGGCACGATGATGCCTGATGCCCGCGAGGTCGTTGACCGCTTCTTCGCCATCCGTCTGGGCATTTCGGTCGAGGACATCAAACCCGGTCAGGTCGCCGTGGCCGCCTCTGATCGGCGTACCTTCGCCGAGCGCGGCCACGGGTTCATCCGCTTGCTGTGGATCGTGCATTTCGGCGACCGCGCGGCCGTGTCCGTCCATCCGGCCGCGCTCGCGGAGGTCTCACGGCTCGCCTGGAAGCGGACGCCCGACCAACTCATGTCCGACGACTTCCACCTCCGCGCGGCTGATGCGCTCGAGGCCGCACTTCCCGGCGCCTCGCTCAACAGCGCCGGCCACAGCGTGGTCTTCTGCCACCCCGGCGACGCCGCGCCGATTCCTACCCACGGCGACGTGCGCACACTCACCGTCGCGGCACAGGCCCTCTGGGCCGGCAAGCGCGTGTACCCGCATGCGGTCGCCCATCCCGCCGTCGAGCGCGGCGAGGCCTTCGGGTTGTTCCTCGACGACAAGCTGATTGCCGAGATCATCACGCACGAACCATCCGTCGCCGAGATGGCGAATCTGGTCGCAGAGGACGGCATTGAGGTCGCCGAGGACTACCGCGGCTGCGGCCACGGCAAGGCATTGCTGGCGGCGTGGACCTGCGAGATGCAGGCCCGCGGACGCGTCTGCATCCACTCGACGTCCCCTGGCAATGCGGCCTCGATCGCCCTCGCACAGTCCGTCGGTTACGTCGAGCACGCGCGCACCCGCGCCGTGACGCACACGTCTCCCGAACAGCAACCCTGAGGTTGGCGCAGATGAACGAGCCCGACAGGGGCCTGATCGCCTCCGCGGTCGAAGAAGTGCGCGGCCGCCCGCTGGTGTGCGCGGTCGGCCTGTTCGCGCTTGGTATCTGGGTCGGCGCCAGGTATGACATTGGGCCAGCGCTGGCGCTCGGCGCTCTCGGCGCCTGCATGCTCGCCGCGCTTGCGCTCCGCGTCCGCCGTACGCGCCCTGCCGCTGCGCCGCTCCTCATCACGGCGGCACTTGCCGGAGGCGTCGCATATTCCGTCGCCCAGCTCAAGCCTGCCTACGATGTCTCCGCCTTCGATGGCACCGCCCGTACCGTCGAAGCCGTTATCGTCAGTGAGCCACACCGCTTCGGGGACACCCAGAGCATGGCGGCCGAGGCGCACGGGTGCGTAGACCTCGAGACGGGAGCACACTCTCCGGCGAGCGGCCGCCTGTGGCTTGCTTGCGCGTCGAACCAGCCGCTGGAGCGCGGCGACCGCGTTCGCTTCACCGCAGTGATTCACACGCCGCGCGAGGCGACCAATCCTGGCGAGGTCACGCGCGAGTTAGCCCTTCAAGCGGCGGGGCTGTCGGCGTTGGCCTACGTGAGCGACGAGCGCCTCATCCAACGTCTCGGTCGAGCGCGCCTCGGCGCCATCGAGCGCGCCGGCATCGCTTTCCGCGCCCACGTTTCGCGCGTCATGCGCGATAGCATGCCCGGTCCCTACCGCGACACCCTCGGCGCGCTCTTGGGCAGCATCGTGTTCGGCGCCAAGGCCCATCCCTTGCCCCCGGACGTCATGGAGGCCTTTCGCCGCGCCGGGGTCGTGCATATCCTCGTCGTTTCCGGCTCGCAGATTTCGCTGCTCTTCGCCATCGTCTACGCGCCGGGCGCGCTTGCGCTTCTGTACCACCGCAGGCGATATCGTGCAGTCATCGGCGACCGCGGCCGGGTTGCGCCGCTGCCGACGCAGGCGACGCTGGTCGTTGTGCTCGCCCTGATCGGCGTCTACGCGTTATTCACCGAGGGCGGGCGTCCGGTCGCGCGGGCGGCTATCATGGGCGGCGTGGTCGCGGTCGGGCTGATACTGAGGAGAATGCCAAGCATCGCCGACTTCCACCCGCTCGAGTTCGACCGCTACACGATCGTGGCACTCGCTGCGCTGGCGCTGCTCGTCGTGCGGCCGGAGGGGCTGTTCGACATCGGGCTGCAGTTATCGCTTGCCGCCGTGCTCGGGTTGGTCTACCTCGGGCCGAAGATCATGCGCTGGCTGTCGGGACTGCCGCGCTGGCTCGCGCTGACCGTCGGCGCGACGGTCGCCGCGCAGTTGGCCGTGCTCCCCATCATGGCGTGGCACTTCCGCTACATATCTCCCGTGGGCTTCATCGCCAACTTGCTGGTCATACCGCTCGCGGGGTTTCTGCTGGCCACTGGGATCGCCGTCTGCATCCTCGGCTCCGTCAGCATCCCGCTCGCGACGGCGGTGAACTACGTCAACGCGCCGCTGCTCCTCGCAATGGTGCGCATCACCCACAAGGCGGCGAGTCTGCCCTGGGCGGCAGTCACCGTCGCGACTTGTCCTCTGTGGGTCGCACTCGCCTACTACGCCGCCCTCATCGCCCTCGGCGCAGCCTTGCACGGTGCGTGGCTGCGTCGGCGCAAAGACCCGGACGTGTCACCCGTCACCCCCTGAGCGGCCCCTTAGGACTGCCTGATGAGTACGCTGCGGACCTCGCCCGGCGGAACGGCCGCCTCCGTGCCGCTCCCCGGCATGCATCGGTCACCTCGCGTGCACGGGCGCTCGACGTCTCACGGCATGCTGCGCGGCCCTCCAACGGAACCCTTCGCTGCAACCCAGCGTCCAAGTTATGGCGCGTGAGGAGGTGGTATGGTGACGTAATGGGGCGCGGGCATGCTCAGAATCGCAAGCCCTGGGCGCCTCTGACGTCCTTTGCGACAGGTGATTAACACGGCTGGGGCGAAGTGGCAATACGAGGCGCCGTCCGCTCCGCCCGCCCGCAGGTCGGGCCGCGGGGGGTTTCCCCTCGCGTGGGCGGCAGGCGGCGCGGCGACCCTGCGTGTGGAAAAGGCAACCGCCATAACCCGACCACCAGGGGGCAAGACAAGCTCGCCCACCACCCCGTCGGATCACGCCTTGGTGGCTCGGGTGTTGGACGGCGATCTCGATGCTTTTGGGCTCATTCTGGAGCGCCATCAGGACCGCATCTACAGCATTGCCGCCAACTTCGCCGCCAACGGCGATGACGCCAGCGACCTGGCGCAGGAGATCTTCCTTAAAGCCTATCGGTCGCTCGGGCGTTTCCGCGGGCAGTCGGCGTTCTCAACCTGGCTCTATCGCATCGCGGTCAACGCGTGCGTGGACTACACGCGCCGACGC
The DNA here is from genome assembly GCA_020354555.1 of Armatimonadota bacterium. Classification (NCBI taxonomy): domain Bacteria; kingdom Bacillati; phylum Armatimonadota; species Armatimonadota bacterium. The sequence continues at coordinate 1,230,973 of CP070648.1, forward strand.
GGTCGCACCAGTTGCCTGCCGCTCGACGATGATCTGCTCGCGGTGAGCGCCGACGCCGGCCCCGATCCGCAGCGCGAAGCGGAACGCAGGCAGCTGCGGCTCGAGTTGGCCACGGCGATCCGCGACCTGTCGCCGAAACTGAGGATTGCACTCATTCTGCATGATATTGAAGGATTGACCCACGACCAGATAGCGAGCATCGTCGGCTGCTCCACGGGCACGACGAAATCACGCTTGTTCCGTGCCCGCGAGGAAGTCCGCCGGCGACTGCGCGAGCGGACGGAGGGGAAACAGACGTGAAGTGTGAGCGCGTCAGACAATTGGCGAAAGATATCATCTGGGCGACGCAAGTAGACGCGCCCGGCGAGAACTCGGACATCGCGCCTGACTTGGCGCAGCATCTGCGGTCGTGCCCCGACTGCCGGCGCGAGTTTGACGAACTGCGGGCGCTGAACTCCGAGTTGCGCGCGTTGGGGAATCGGCGCGCCCCGAGCCAGCTGATATCCCGAACGATGAGCGCCATCCGCGTCGAGCGGCGGCGACGCCGTAAGGCGAGGCGACTGACGCCCCTCTACCTCCGTCGCGCTCTGGCGGCCGGAGTCGTGGCCGCAGCGATCGCGGCAACCGGCGCGTATCTGGCCGGCCAGCGGCCTCAGAGCCCGGCCGCCGACACCCCCGTATCGGCGACCGTGGCGCCTCTCGTGATGGAGTACGCCGACTTCCGCGGTGCCCAGCCCTTCGGCGACCGCGACGCGATGACGCTCATCCGCAGCCACATGGAGGAGCGCCAGCAGCCATGAGGGCGACCGTTCGACCCTTGCTTGCCGCCGCGGCGGTGTTCGCCGTGGGCGTTGCAGCCCAGGCTGCGCCTACCGGCGAGCAGTTGCTGCGCCACAGCAAAGAGGCTGAGCGCAACCACAGCTATCGCGGCGCTCGCATCAGCCGCATGTACTTCCCCAAGTACACCGTCACCGCGACCTCCCACGTGATTCACCGCCGGCCCGATACCACGCGCATCGAATACCTTGCCCCCGCTCCGCTCAGCGGCACCATCATGCTCCAGATTGGCCAGGATCGGTGGCGACGTCACCCGCGCGAAGGCGGCTGGCGCCGCGCCGCTGAAGCGCCCGATTCCGACGCGCTCAACCTGCTCATGCGCAACTACATCCTCCGCGTTGGTCAGGGCGCCGAAGTCGCACAGCGCGAGTGCCTCCTGCTCGTCGTCGCCCCCAGGCACGACGGCAATCCCAGCAAGCGCATGTGGATAGACCGCGCCACCGGGCTCGTCTTGCGCACCGAGCTGCTCAACTGGAAACAGGAGAATATCAGCACCTCCGCATTCCGCGAAATCGAGATAGACCCCGACTTGTCCGATCATTCGGCACTGCTGACGCCGCCGAAGCCGCCCCAGGCGCCGCCCGCGCCCGTCGCCCTCGGGTTTCAGCCCATTCACCCGCAATACGTCCCGTCCGGATACGAGTTCATCGGCACCAGCACGACCGCCATCGGCGGCTATCCTGCGGCCCACCTGCGCTACACCGACGGGCTCAACACGATCTCGCTGTTCCAGGCCCCGGCCAAGGCCTTCGCCCAGGAGACCCCCTTCGGCGCCACGGAGTTGTCGTTTACCCAGGTCATCACCTGGCGCCGCGGCAATATGGCCTACGCTCTCATGGGTGATGTCAATCCCGCCGAGTTGCGCAGAATGGCGGACTCCGTCGGTCCATCGGTGGGGATCCGGATGCGCTAGACTGCATCAGCCCGACCCATCGCAGGTCGGCGGCAACTCCCTCGTGTCCGCCCTGAACCGCGCGCCGGCGGCCCTGCGCGAACGACGTGCGGCCCACCCGGACATGTGCTAGAGGGTAACCCGATCCTTGATATCCGCGAACCGCTTGGGACCGATCCCCGGGACCTCCATGAGCTGCTCCACTCGCGTGAAGCCCCGTCCCGTTTCGGCCTTCAGCCGCTCGCGATACTCGATGATCCTGCGCGCGTAGGTGGGGCCGATGCCGGGAAGCTGATTCAGCTCGTCAACACCGGCGCGGTTGAGGCTGGTCTTGGTCGTGCTGCGGCCTGGAGATGCGGGGTGGGTGGCGGCGGGCCGTGAGGCCGATGGCGGCTCGGACGATTGATCATCCGCCGCCGCGCGGACAGGCACCATCACCTGCTGGCCGTCCACCACCTCCGCCGCGAGGTTTATCGCGCTCAGGTCCGCCCGCTCCGTCGCTCCGCCGGCCGCTTCGATCGCCTCGTGAGCCCTGGTGCCCGGAGTCACGGCGTAGAGACCCGGCTTGGCGACCTCCCCGCAGACGTGCACCTCTATCTTCTCGCCGCTGGACGCAGTCGGCGCATCAACGAAGAACGGCTCGGCAGGTTCTCCGGCGCGCGAACCGGTCCACCACATGACCCCGGCCGCCCCGAGCAGCGCCGCCAGCAGCAGCGCCAGTGCTACCTGCTCGCCTCGTGAGAAGAAGAACACGACCCTCCCCCGCGCAACGCGTGCGTGCGCACCTTACGCCGTCCGTTCCCTTAACCCCCGGCGACCGCCTCCGCTGCACCGCCGTACTTGACAAAGGCGCGGCACGCGTGGTCCTGCCATCCGGGCTCCACGCCGATCGCCTCATTGCCGCCGTAGTAACCGGCAATGAAGCCGGCCCGGGCGCCGGATTTGCCGAACCGCCCCAGTTGCTCGACCAGATCGCGCGCGAACCGCTCGATCCGGTCCAGATCGCCCGTCGGCAGCACCTGCTGAATGTCCACCGGGCACCAGAAGTGGACCCGGCCGCCGAACGTCTCCGCCAGCCGTCCGACACCGAATAACCCGGGCTGGTCAAGCTGCAGCACCGCCACCCCGCACTCGATCAGGTCCGGGATGATATCCCAGATGCAGCCGCAGGAGTGCATCCAGATCTGCATGCCGCGTTCGCGCGCCGCCCCGCACAGACGCATGAAATCCGGCTTGAACAACTCGCGCCACATCTTCGGGCTGACCAGGAGCCGGTCCTGCGTCCCCCAGTCCTCACAGAAGATCAGGCCGTCGGCACCGACCCGCGCCCAGTTGTCCATGCACCCGACCAGGAGAACAACCACCCTGTCGGCGAGAGTGCGCACTTCGGCGGGGTGCCGCAGGAGGTCGGTGAAGAAGACATCCATCCGCCGCAGATAGCGCATGATGGCAAAGGGAAAACCGGGCAAGCCGCCCATGCGGTATCGGTCCGGGTGCTGCGCGAAGGTCTCGCGCGCCTTCTCGTAGCGCGACGGCTTGTCGAACGCGGGCATGACGTACGACTCCAGGTCGGCCCAATCCTTCAGCGCGCCTTCCACCACCTCGCCCTTCGAGAAGTCGTCGAGCCGCGCCCAGACGTTGCCCCATTCGTCCTCCCATTGCGCGCCGCGTTCGAGTTCCCACGTGCGTTTCGGCTTCCACTCCTGATCCGCCGCGATCCCGGACGACACGATGTCATTGGGGTACGGTGTGGGCAGGGACATCGGGATGCGCGGCGCACCCTCGAACGACAGTGACCTGAGTACGATCTCGCGTGGCTGCAAATCGAGACCTCCGTTTGCGCGTCGGCGCAGCGCTGACATGCACACTGGTGCCGGCGCGGCCCTGGCTTCCGCTATGACAGCAGTTCCTCGGCGCGGATGCGCAACTCCATGGGCGGGCAGGCATACACTGCCGCCAGCCGCCCTTCGACGATCAACCGGTTGCGCAGGCGCTTGACGCTCGGCGACTCCAGCGCGCAGTCGCCGACCAGCACGACTCGCCCAGGGAGATCGTCCGGCACCTCGACATCCTTGCCGATCACCAGCGTCAGCGGCTGCTCCGGGCTCAGCTTGCCGGCCCTCGCGAGCCCCTCCAGACCTCGCCGCGTATAGTACTCGCAGGCCCGACAGTAATCACCTGCGCACACCGTCAAACCGGGGAACTTCTTCGGTGATAGCTCCAGGTCGGGGCGAGCAAACTCGCGGCGCACCTCGCCCGGGGCCGGCCCGATGACGCGTAGGCGGCCCGCGTCCGCGACACCGAGGCCACGCTCCGCCGCGATGCGCGTCGTGTCTATCTCCAGCGGGTCAAAGCCCATGATGTCGCTCGCAACCGCGTCGAGTGCAACCGGGTCCGTGCTCGCGACGATCAGGCCCATTGCGACCGGGTTGCCGCTCGTCGCATGATCCGCCTCCTGCCCGAGCAGGGCATCGAGAACGGTCAGCGCCGGCCGCTTGATGAGCAGCAGATCCACCAGCTTGCGCGGCAGATGGTAGTCACGATAGCGGTGGGAGCACGCCTTGTCGAAATCGGACACGATGCCGTGGAGGTTCTTGACGCCCATGGTGACGAGCGTGAGGCTGTGCACTTTCATCACCGGCACGCTGATGAGGACGTCCGCTTCGAGTATCGTCCGCGGCACGCTGGCGCGATGCAGCAGGTCCGCCCCCGGCACCTCGACCTCGACGAATTCATCATCCTCCAGCGCGATGAACTCCAGACCGGCTGCTTCCAGCGCCGCCGCCATGCCCGTCACTTGGGCGCAGGCGCGGGTGGTGTTATGCGCGGAGCGAAAACGAGCGGTGGAGATACTCCGCCCCTCGGCGACGACGATCTCGCCCGCTCCCGCCTCGCGCGCGAGTTCCGCCGTTGCGACGACGACCCGCGGGTCGGTCGTGGTCGGCGGCGGGTAGGGGGCGAAGATATTGGGCTTGAGAACGACGCGCGCCCCCGCCGGGATCACCTCGCGCAGGTCGCATGCTGCGCTGGCTGCCTCTCGCACTGCGCGGCGAATGGAGTCATTGTCACCGCGATCGGCCCGCGCAATGGCCACCGCGGCCGGAGTGGATGCGTAACCCTTGTTCATTCCGGTCGAACGAAGTCTATCCCGTCAGGCCGCGCCCGAAACCACGTGGCGCGTATGCTCGAGCCCTCGCCCTCCTCGTAGTAGACGCAGAAGATCGTGCCGTCGGCCAGTTCCACCATGCTCGGATACGAGCCGATCACTTCGTCAATGACATATGGCCCGTTCCACGTCGCGCCGAGATCCTTCGAGATGTGAAGCGCGGTATGCGGCAGGCGGTGCGCGCACAGCAGCAGCCCCTCGCGCGTGACCACGTGATACGGCGCATGCCCCTCGAACCCGGTCGGCTGCGGCGGCGTCCATGTGTGGCCGTCGTCCGACGAATAGGACTGACACATGCACGGTCGCATGGTCGTGAACAGACGCCCGTCCGGCAGCCTGATGATGTGGGGCTCGGAATCGTGCTGGTGATCGCTCTCGGCGTCAATGACGACGAAGTCACCCCACGTCTTGCCCCCGTCGCGCGAGCGCACCAATCCCGTCTTCGACGGCTGCCCTTCGCGCACGAAGTAGAGCGGCAGAATCAGCTCGCCATTCGGCAGTTCGAGGATCGGTGCCGAGCAAGCATACTTGGCGTCCTCCGTCGGCTGCACGAGCTGCGGTTCGGCTGCCCACGTTTCGCCGTTATCGCGTGAGCGGATGATGTGGACGAAATGCAACGCCCCCCGCTCCCCGGGCGTCGCCGGGAGGTAGGTAAAGAAATTGCAGATCAGCGTCCCGTCTCCGGTCTGCATCACCGAGGGGTCGCGGTCATCCACGTCGGTGTCGACCAGCACTTTCGGCTGCGTCCACGTCCTGCCGTTATCCCGGGATCGCATCCAGCACACCCGCCCGCCCTTGGGCAGATTCTCATTGGGCGCCGACACATGCCCGTAGCCCGCATAGAAGACGCAGAAGAGATCGCCGTTGCTCAGCCGCGTCACATCGGGAAATGCCTCGTATCCCCCCGCCCCGGCGTCATCGGTGATACGGACATAGTGCGTCTCGCTCTCCATCGCTGCCTCCCCAAGCGCGACTTGCCCCGAGTGGGTCGCCGCGCACGCCGCAATCGCCAGCATCAGTACGACGATGGCCGTGGGATGTTTCACGCGTCCATGTTATACTACGCCTAACCAAGTGTCAATCAAGCAGTCGCTCGGAGGTGACCGATGCTCAGTCCCCCGTCGGGGCCGTGGCGCCTGGCTGTCTACTACGTCAACCACGCCGGCTTCGCAATAGTAGGCCGAGACGGAACCACCGTCCTCGTAGACCCTTTCCTCAGCCATACTTTCCCCTGGGACGGCGGAACCGAACGCCAGCTCGACCCTCCGCCGTTCCCCGCCCAGGACCTCGCGCCGTGCGCCGCGGTCGCCGTCACCCACGACCACGGCGATCACTTCGACGCCGAGACGTGCCGCGCGATCTTCCAGCACAGCCCGGGAGCATCGTTGATCGGCCCCGCGCCGGTTCTCGACCGGGCGCGGCGGGAGGACGTCACTGCCGGGCCGCTGATTCCCGGCATGCCGGGAGAGCCGGTGCAAGTGGGACCGCTGACCGTGCTGCCGCTCGCCAACCGGGGCAATGAGGCGGATCGCCCTTGCCCTCGTTTCAGTTACCTGGTCGCCGACGGCCGCGGCGCCGACGTCTTCCACTCCGGGGATTCACACGGCCCGTCCGAATTGTGGCGAGGCATCGTTGACCAGCCGGATCTCGCGCTGCTGTGGCCGTCGCAGATCGAGGACACCATCTCCGCCATCCGCCCACGCGAGGTCTGGCTGATGCACTGGGGGCGCTTTGAGCCGGGGAACTTTCTCTGTAATGTGGACGCACCCCGGCTCGCGGCATCGCTGCGCGACAAGTTTCCCGACCCCGAGATCTTCGCCCATCCCCCGGGATCGTGGGTCACCCTGCCGCTGGCATAAGAGGCGCCCGTCAGTACGGTATTCCGAACGCGCGGCAGAGGAACACCGCCATCTGGGCGCGCGTGGTCGTTGAACTGGGGCAGTAGAGCCCGATGCGGCAGCCCTGCGTCGGGGCGGTCCCACCCCACGACGCGGGGTGGGCGAGGCGCTCGACCCAACCGTAGAAG
>CP070648.1:1237993-1244263 GCA_020354555.1 Armatimonadota bacterium
ACATATCGTATATGTTCAGTTTCCCGCGCTCCCGGAGTGATAGACTGTAAGTAGGCTGCGGAGGCTGCATCCGCGTGCTTCCGCAGCGATTATGCTCACGCGTGCGGGGTGTTCGCCGCGTGCCAACGCGTCCGGCCCCGGTGCGGGCAGAACAAGTCGTCTTGTTCGTTAACTCGCTACGCTCGCTTGGGCTGGAGCGGCCCTGGGGCGAGTGTATCATGTTGCAGCGCTTCGAAGTGGGCGTGGCTCCCGCAGACACAGTGAGGTCGAAAGGAGGTGACAAGCAGGCGGGAAGTCTGAATCATGCCTAAGCACTGAGAGCACAGAACCATTGCTTTCGCGTTGCCAAAAGGAGGCGCATCAGTATGCGAAAGAATCGTGGTTTTACCCTGATCGAGTTGTTGGTCGTGATTGCGATCATCGCAATCCTTGCCGCCATCCTCTTCCCCGTTTTCGCGCGGGCGCGCGAGGCGGCGAGGAAGGCGACGTGTCTGTCCAACTTGAAGCAGATCGCCCTTGCGGCGCTGATGTATGCGCAGGACTATGACGAGGTGCTGCCGGCGGCGGGCGGTACCGGGTTCGCCACTTCGCACCCCATTATCCCGGTGTCCCCTCAGCCGACGTGGGCGGATGCTCAGGCGGCCAGCCTCGGCTCGATAGACTACTGGCAGATCGCCGACGTGCTGCTCCCGTATGTCAAGAGCCTCGACCTGTTCGTGTGCCCGACAATCAGCCGCCGCGACGCCTCGCTGTCAATGGAGACGCAGGCGCTGACTTCCGGCCCCGCGATCGGGGTGCTGAAGACCGGTAACTGGACTCACGGCAGCGACACCTGGTATCCATGGCTGCGCTGCGGTTCCTACTGGTGGGGCTGCATGCACTACCCCTACGGCACCGGCTCGGCTGAGTCCTACGTCGGCACCATCGGCCGCATGTGGGATGCCTGCATCATCCTCGGCTACGTCGGCGCCTCGGACGATGCCTCCGAGTACTGGGCCTGCACCCAGGCCGTCGGCAATTTCGACGACCCGGTGTGGAAATCCATGGCGGGATGTTTCTCGGTCGGCGCGCATGAAGGTTATAGCCAGGACTACGCGACCCTGCACTTGACACCGGTCGAGCTCGGCGGCGACCCGCCCACGATTCCGTTCTGTATGCCCGTTGCGTTCGTGGACGGTCACGTCAAGTACATGCGCCTCGGCTTCTACCAGATGCTCGCCCTGCTGGCCATGCCTAACGAGATGCAGTGATCCGTGAGCATCGCGTGTGTCGCGCGGCACGATAAGCGCGACGCCATGGCTTGTCTGGTTCGGCCCGCCCCGACAGCGAACGGGGCGGGCCGCCTTTTCTCGCTCGGACGCGGCAGCTCCCGCGATGGGAAGGCCGCGACACGCCGCTTCGCGAAGCCGCATACGCGGCGACGTGTCGCAAAGCTTCGCCGGACGCTCTCCTTGTGAAGCTGATTGCACTCACCCTCGCGCACCATCGGGCTTCCCCCACGTTCAGCTCAGGACAAGAGGCGGCGGCGTCGCGGCGCGACCCACGGCTGCACCCCGGCGCGATATCCCATCACTCCGGCGCCGTCTAACGTCTACTCCATTCGCGGCCAGCGTCCGGCACGGCCGGCTCACTGTTCCTTCCGCTCCGACGCTCGTCGAATCCCGACCTGGAACTCGGGAGTGACTCGCATTCGCTTGTGCACGCTCCGCGCAACGAGGTCGGCCCAGTCGTCCGGCAGCACAACGTGGACACCATCGCCTTTGCGCGTCGTTTCCCAGCCCATCGCACGCGCTATTGTCAGCGCCCTGAGCTGATTGCTCTCGAGAAGGCAATCGATGGGCATCAGGTCACCTCCATATCGCGATCCCCGCTCGCGCTGTCCCTGCTGCGCTCTGTTGTTCTCAGCAACGAAACCGCCCACCGCGTGTATTCTACCACAGGCGTCACATATCGGAATGACGCGACAGAAGATTTCTCCCAGGCGAGGGCGGCACTGCCCTCGTGACGCACCGGCCTGCACTATGCGGAGCAACACCGGGCCGTTCGTCGCCGACTCCGCTTTGACGCGCGTCGCACGATGCTCGGCCACGGTCATGTCGCATCTCCGAGCCGCGACCTCGCCGACGCGCAGCGCATCGCCAGCCGTTGTAGCCTCCCCACCACGAGCGCCTGCCGGCAACGTGTTCGACGGCGGCCTCGCGGTTCAGACGCGGGCGCTGAATCGGCCGTAGCAACAGGCGGCGAAGCAGCGGAGCGGAGGATCGTATGGCTCGCCTGTTGCAACCCCGCTGGCTTCGCCGCAGCAACTGAGTACCGCGAAAGCGCCGTCTTTCCTGTCGTCTCGCGCGGCGTTTGCCGATTCCTCGACGAAGGCACGCAGGCCGGCACGGCGAATCTACGAACTGCCGGCGCGGCGAGCAAGGCCCGCTCAGGATGAGTGGCCGTCCCCCTCCTCGCCGTGCCGGCTCCTGTTGGCGCTGCTGCCCGTTGGGCCTGGAATGCATGACGAGAGCAGAGAGAGCGGAGAATCAGGTCCGTGAGTGGCAACGGTTCCCGAGAACGCCCCAACGTCCTGTCCTGTCCGCGATGCGGACGAGAGCACCCCGCCACAGCCACGAAGTGCGAGGCTTGCGGCATAGGCCTGGTATGGGCCGACGAAGCGGATTCGACTGCCGGTCTCGCTTCGCGGGCGCCGCGCGGGCTGGCGAGGGGCGTCAGCGTTACCGGCCTGGTCATCGGCGGCCTCCTGGTCATGGTCGCGCTCAGCGCGGGTCCCAGGATGCAGCTGCCCCAGTTGGCCGCGGGGCTGGCCTTGGTCGCGCGTTCGTTCTTCCTGCCCCTGGGCTTCCCGCGGGGGTTGGCCACATGGTTCGGCGGATACGTCGTCGGCATCGGCATCCGGCACGTGGTCGGCCCCGCGCCGTCTATCTCGGGGTCGCCGGGCAACACCATCACTCCTGCCGGCGTACTCAGCGCCATCGTATTCGTCGGCCTCGGGATCGTGCTCCTTGCCCTGGGCGCCACAAGGCCGCGCCCCAAATCGCTCTAGACGAAAAGCTCGGCCCACGGTTCAGGCACGCCTCCGGCAAATGGGGATCTCACGGTCCGCAGGTCACCACGCAGTAAAGGGTAACGGCCGCGCCCATCGCGGTGGCGGCGGGGGCCGAGTCAGGAGGCGAAAGGTGGTCAGCCAGGGCGCAGCATAAGCGAAGCAGACCTGCCGCTGATCCGCCCGCCGCGCCGACGCCCTGGCGGTGAATATGTTCCGCGTAATGGGCAGGAAATGAGATGAGAAGCGGCGCGCCAGGCGGAAGGTGCACACCACTGGGGGGCGGAAGTGGCTGGAGCAGGGATTACCACTGCCGTCGCAACCCACAGCGACGCCACACATCCGAACCGGGTCGCCGCGAGCCTGTTGCCGCCCGAAGTCGTGCCAGGAGCCCCGGTCGGACTGTGGCCTGTTCTTGCTGCGAGCATGGGCACCGTGGACCGCCGTACTCGCGCCACAGTCGGCGGGGGGCGTGGTAGGGGCCTGGCCCGAAGAACCCGGGGTGCAGAAGAAGGCGCGTAGGTCGCCGAGGATGCAGACCCATGACTGACCTGGGAGACCTGGAGAAGCGAATCGCATGCCTCGAGCTGTATGTCGGCGTGGACCCAACGAGGCAAACGTCAGTGCGAAGACAGGATGCCCTCCTCGAGCGCGTTGAGCAGTTGGAGCGCGAACTGCGAGACACCAAGGCGGAGGTCACCCGATGGCTCCGGGACCGCTGAGAGGGTCCGCTCGTTTCCAGGGCTGGGGACGTTTCCCCACACCCGCTTCGCTGCTGACGGGTGCGCGCTAGCGACAGCAGAATGCCGGCAGTGCGGCCGCCCGCTGGGCTCTTCATCTCAGGCCCGCGCGCCGAACTGGCACTCCTTCACTGCTTGCCTCGCGTACCGACTTGCGCTATCGTGTACGGAGCTACAGCGGAGGGTACGGAGATGGCGTCGCGGTTCCAACATAGGTTAGGAGAACTCCTCGTGCAGCGCGGCATCATCAGCCGCCAGCAGTTGGAACAAGCGCTCGTGCAGCAGCGCTCGAGGCCCGGATTCATCGGCGAGATCCTCATCGACATGGGGGCGATCACTCGGGGGGATCTCACGCATACCCTGGCACTCCAGCGCAGCCTGTCGCGCGATGCCGCAACGGAATAGCGCCGCCGGTCGCCGGCAGCCTGCCCGATGCCTGCGTCCCCGCCGACAGCGCCCCACCAACGCCCCGGCGGTGAGTATGCTCCGCGCAATGACCATCGAATGAGCTAAGAAGCGATGCGCTGGACGGCTTGCCGCAGCCACCAGCTGCCTTCCCTCGTCCTCACCCCCGCAGCCCCACTCGAGGAGCGAAAAGAACGGAAGCTATGCGGCCGTCGCATCGGCCGACTGCAGCCGTTTCGGCATGGGCTTCCCGCGCCACGGCATCCGCGCGTACCACACGCACTCCGGTACCAGGCAATCCCATCCGCTCCGGCACCCATTGCCCCGCAGGTTGAGGCACTCCACGCAGCACGCCATCACTTCGCGCCGCGTCACGTACCCCTTCCGCGGCGGGTGCTCTTGTAGGTAACGCTCGACCAGACCGTGCCCCGACTCATTCATGATTCACTCTCCGGCCAGTTCCGCCGTCGTGCCTGGCAGTGGTGCCCGGTTCGCTCTCCGCGCTGCGCCTACCATCACGCCGTCGCAGGCGGCGTCGCCGCCGTCAGCCTCTCGGCCTGCTCCAGCATCCACCGCCGCCGCGCCTGCTCCCAGGCGTCGCGGTCCGTCCCTCGCGGAGCCAGAGCGAAGTCCCCGCGCCGAATAGAAGCAAGGAGTTGGTCTTCGGGCGTTATCGCAGAAGTGTCGCCCCCCTCGGCGTCGCCGCTTTCCTCAAGGGCAGGCTTAGGCGCACACGCCTCGCCGTTCGCCTCTCCGGCACGAGGTGTATGCATATACAGGCTCCCCCCGGAGGCGTCGCCGTCAGGCGACGTCAACGGGTGGTTATCAGCTTTTGTGTGTGTATCCAAGAGTGGTAGGTCGCCTTCCGCTTCAGAAGATCCTGGCATTCCGGGACCATTGTCGTCTAATGTCCCGGTAGTGCCGGACGTTTGGCCATACCAATGTCCCGAGAATCCGGGACGTTCGGACACTTCGCACAGAGCCTTCAATTCAGGAAAGTGCTTGAAACGGCGGTCGGGCACCTGGGCGAGCGGAGTCACCTGACCCTTCAATTTGAACCGCCGCGGCGAATCGAGTATGGCGACCCGCAGGCCGTCGCGCCCGCACCGGCGAACCAGAATGACGCCGTGCTTCTCCAGCAAAGCGATCGCCCGGCTGACAGCGTTACGAGCAGTCTTGATTGGTTCCCCAGCCAAGCCGATGCCCTCGGCGATTGCGGCTAGCGTGACGGGCGTCAGACCTGCCACCAACCCGATCCGCCGACCGTCGGGTAATTCGATCTCGTGGCTCACAGCATCGAGCAGGTAAAGGTATGTCGCCGCCACGGGCCAGTCCCAGAGCCACTTGCCAACACCAATCCACGCCTTCCGGATGAAAACGCCGCGCCGGTCCGGTCTCCAAGCGGGGAGCCGTGCGGTATCGTCCCCCCGCCCATCACTTGCGACCGTTGCGGGCACGCCAGGTATCTCGCTCCCACCGGGGCGCCCCGCTTGCGTCTCAGACCTGCCAAGCGGCCCGCCTGCCGCCGCTCCGCGCTGCTGGTTTCCCGACCCCCAGCCGGAGCGGCGCTTGTCGTTTGCTCTCACCTCTCCTTGCCCTTCCGCCCTCCGTCGGGATTCGGATCACGCCACTGGCGCAGTCGCTCGATGTCCTCTCGGTTGAAGTAACGCCAGCCGCGTGCGTCGCGCAGTGATCGCACTAAGCCAGCGGCCTCCCACCGTCTCACCGTAAGCGTAGACACTCCGAGGGCCCTCGCCGCATCCCCGATTCTGAGCAACGATTCCATGGTGTCACTTCCTCCTGAGTTGCGCTTCTTGCATCGTGTTGGTAACATAGCATGTCTGTGCTGGTCTAAGAACATAGGACTTCCCATAGGAAATCCGCCAATGACCTCCCGCCTCGATAAGCGACATGAGGTGCACTCGGGTTCTTGGATTGCCGAGCCACACGCGGTAATCGCAGAACGCGTTATCTGGAATCCGTCGGAGGCGGCCTCCTATTTCTCGGCCACAGGGATGACGCCGACCGGCGTCCCCGCGGAACTGCTGGCCGGACGGCATGAGCGGACCCAGTACG
>CP070648.1:1244363-1268249 GCA_020354555.1 Armatimonadota bacterium
CGTGAAGTCCTCGCCCTCCCCGATGCCGGGAGCCCGTCGGTGCTGTCGGCACTGCATCTCCTCGGGGACTGGTTCGACTCCCTCATCATCAGTACGGTGGAGAACTACATGAGCCCCGAGGGAGGTGACGGGTCGCGGAGTGTGGAGGTGGACCGAGCGAAACACCTCAGTCGGCGGGCGGAGGAGGAATCCGCCGTTTCCGAACTCGTGCAGGAGATGGCGTCGGAGCGGGATACTCGGCGCTTACTTGAACTCGTCGCGCGGTCTGCGGCCCATCTCGCGGGAGCGAAGAAGGCCGCGGTCATCGTGCCCCGCGGCGAGTCGCTCGCCTACGGCGCGGCGTATCGCATGCCGCTGTCCTACCTGAACAGCTTCGTCAGACGCACCGGCACGCCGTTGTCAGGAGCGCTGGAGCCCGACGAGCCCGCGAGCATCGTGACCGGTCTCGCAGACGACCGCGGCTCTCCCGCGGCGCGCGCGGCACGCAAGCTTGAGGTCTCGACCGCGATGCGCGTGCCCATGCGAGTGGGCGACCGCGACGTCGGGCTGCTCGAACTGTTCGATCCGCTCACGGAACATGCCTGGACCGAGCGCAACGTGGACTTGGCGCAGGAGTTGGCGGCGCAGGCCGCGCTCGCTTTCGAGAATGCTCAGCTACTCGCGCAGACGGGACAGCGCGCCCACGAACTGACCGACCTCAACCACATCGGGCAGGAACTCGCCTCCCAGCTTACGTCCCCGCAGCTCCTCTCTCTGGCGGCGTCAGGCGCGGCACGGTTGCTGCGTGCGCAATCGGCTCTGGTGTGGCTACGCGTCCCGGGCACGAGGCGCTTCGAACTGGCGGCGACGCACGGAGAGGAATTCGAGGGCGCCACCGCGTTCGAACTCGGAAAGAAGGGGGCGCTCGCGGACGCGGTCAAGGGCGGCGTGGCGGTCATGTCGCCGGACGCGCGTCGCGAACTGTCGTGGGCGCGGGGGTGGGCGATGTCGGTGCCTCTGCGGGTCGGAGCGCGCATGTCGGGCGTGCTGGTGGTGCACCGCAAGCAGGCGCCATTCGATGACAACGACGTGCGCGTGACGGAGGCGCTTGCCGGGCAGATCGTGGCGGCACTGCAGAACGCGCGGCTGTACGAGGAGAGCAGATTCCTGAGCCAGCGTCTCAATGCCGCGATCGCAGCGCTGGGTGAAGCACTGGCCGCGGCGCTCGACATGCAGGAGCTGCTCCAGGTCGTGGCGGAGAAGGCGGCGGAACTGGCTGACGCCGCCGGTGCAATCATCTTCCTCGATGATGACAGTGGGCGCCTGGCGGTTCGCGCCCTCGCGACCCGCGGCGACGAAGACCGTCCCGCGGCCGAGCCGAGGGCTTACGAGGGCATCGCCGCACTGGCAATCGAGCGCAACGAGCCGGTGTCACGCTCCGCGCGCGACCAACGCACCGACGAGCGCACACGTCGCGCCATGCGCGAGGAACGGATCCGGATCGCGTACGGCTTCCCGCTCACGGTAAGGGGACGTCCGGCCGGGGCGCTGTGCGTACTTGGCCGCGGCGAGCTGCGCCCGCAGGAGCGGGAGCTGATGGCTTCCTTCAGCAGGCAGGCAAGCGTCGGCGTTGAGAACGTCGTCCTGTTCGGGGAAACGCAGCAGCGTCTCGCTGAGCTGGCGGAACTCGCGCGGGCCAGCGCCCGCGTGAGTTCGACGCTGGAGCAGGATGCCATCGGCGAGATCATAGCCGAGAGCGTGTCGCGCGCCCTGCGGTTGCCGGTCGCGGCAACGGTCCTCCTGGACGCCGACGGGGCGTTCTATTTGCCCGAAGGCGGGCACCGCGGGCTGCCCGCCGATTTCGTGACGCGGTTTGCGGCGCGCCCGGACAGCATTGCATTCTCGGTCGTGGCCGATCAGCGCATGAAGGTGGTCAGCGATATTGCGGCGGAGAAGCGCGACAACGATTCACTCGTCGAGGGTCTCGGTCTGGGCTCTCTCATCTGCGCGCCGCTCAAAGGGAAGGAGGGCGTGCTGGGGATCATATTTGCCGCGGACCACGCACCTCGTACGTTCCGCTCCCACGAGGAAGCGCTGATGTCGGCGTACGCCAACGAGGCGGCGCTCGCCTTGCAGAACGCGCTGCACCATCAAGCGGTGACCGTCCACGCGCGCGAGGTGGAGGGCATTGTCGATGCGACCAGAACTCTCAGCTCGACGGACGAACTGCAGCCGGTGCTCGATCATCTGGCGAGCACGGCAGCGTCGCTGTTGGGCGCGCCGGTGTGCAGCATCATGATCCTCGACGAGCGGAACGAGCGCCTCAACACGGTGGCGTCATGCGGCTTGCCGGGTGACCACGGGCTCCACGCCGACCTCCAGGCAGACGAAAGCATCCGCGGCATGGTTGCCCTCAGAGGCGTGTCGATGACGAGCACGGATCTGCCGCGCGACGGCCGTTTCAAGTACCGCGACGCGGCCCGCGCCGAGGGTCTGCGCTCGATGCTTGCGGTGCCGTTGATCGCGAAGGGCAAGGCGATCGGCGCGATCGCCGCCTTCAACCGCAGCGCTCAGCCATTCACGTCGGCCCAGGAACGTCTGCTCGGGGCCATGGCGGCGGAAGCCAGCGTGGCCATCGAGAACGCGCGCCTCTACACCGAGGGCCGCGAGCAGGCCCGCTCAATGCGCCTGCTGATGGAGGAGGTCAATCACCGCGTCAAGAACAACCTCCAGAGCATCATCGGCATCATTCAGCTCGACATGTCACGGGTCGAGGACCCGCGCGTGATCGAAGCACTGCGCGAACTCGTCGGCCGCGTGCAAGCGATCGCCGTGGTTCAAGAGCTGTTGTTCGATGAGGACCTGCGCGCAGTGGATGTCAAGGAAACCAGCCGGCGCATCCTCGAGAACGCCCTGCGTTCCAACGACAATCTCGACCTCAAGATCTTGGGTCAGGTGACCGGCGCCCGCGTCCGCCTGCCGTCGCGCAAAGCGACCCCTCTCGCCTCGGTCGTCAACGAACTGGTGTACAATTCCGTGAGCCACGCGTTCGGCGGCCGCGACCAGGGCAGCGTCTCCATCAGTCTCCAGGAGGTCACCGGGGGGCAAATCCTGGTGCAGGTCAGCGACGACGGGGTCGGCCTCCCCTCGGGCTTCTCCCTGGAGCGCGACGCCAAGCTCGGCCTGCGCATCGTCGAAGGTCTGGTTACCCAGGATCTGGGTGGCGAGTTTGCGATCGCCAGCAGTCAGGGAACCATTGCACGGGTGACGTTCGCACGGTAGCATGCGGCGCGCCACCGGAAGAGAGACCCGGCAAAACACCGCGGGAGTCACGCTCGCAAGGTAACTCTACGCGAGGCTGAGGGAGAAGGCCAGTGGCAGAGGTCGAGGTGGAAGTCTGGCGGCTGGTGCAGGACGAGCAGGGCAGGGATATCGTTCTCCTGCGCGATCGCGAGCAGCGCTACCTGCCGATCTTCATCGGGCCGTGCGAAGCCGCCGCCATCTGGCTCAAGCTCGCCAGCGCCCGTGCCACCGGCATGGTGCGCCGCCCGATGACTCACGACCTCTGCGTTTCCATCATCGAGCGCCTCGGCGGACGCATCGAACGCATCATCGTTGACGATTTCTCGAACGACACGTACTACGCCAAGATTCACTTCGCCGTGGATGGCCGCTCAATCGTCATGGATTCTCGTCCGAGCGACGCGATCGCTCTCGCCCTCCGCTGCGGGGCACGGGTATGGGTGAGTGAGGAAGTCATGGAGGCCGGCAACGTTGACATCGAAGCGGATGCGCTGCCGCCCGACTTGCCCGACGACGAGCCGAGAGTCTGGCCCGAGGACGAGCAGGCGTGATTCCGCTTGCCGCGCCCGCGATCACGGCGCGAGTCGAGCAGCGCAGAGGGATGACTCGCTACGCCGGCACCAGATCGGCGAACACAAACCCGCCCCGTTCCACGACTTCGCCAAGTTCCACACCGATCGGCGAACTCAACTCGGGACCGGCGACGGCGAAAGTGTGAAACTCTCCGTTTTCCCCCAGGGGATCCACGCCGTCGGGTAGGCTTGCCAGGAGCTTCCCGTCCCACGGTCGGCCCGCAACTGCCCGCGGCGCCTGGCGCGGGTCGAGGCATGTGATGTATGCCTGCAGCCCGGCTGCGATCATCGCTTGCGCCAGCTCGGCGGAATCACGCCCCCACAGCGGGAAGTAGCACTTCATACCGACCCGCGCCATGCGCTCCTCGCGATAGGCGCGCACGTCCGCCAGGTGGATGTCGCCAAAGACGACGCCCGTGATGCCTTCGCTCCTCGCCTTCCTCACCGCCGCGCCCATGATCTCGTCGTAGATTTGGTTCGTGCATTGGGCGGGGATGCGCACCTCCATCAATGGCAGGCCCAGCGCCACCGCCTGCGCTCGGACGAGTTCTTCGCGGACCCCGTGCATGGAGACGCGACCGTAGGGATCCGTGATCGTCGTCAGCAGGCCGACGATATGGATTCCGCGCTGCCGGGCGGTGTGCAACGCCCACAACGCGTCTTTCCCGCTGCTCCAGGCTGCTAATGCTCGCTGCGGCCGATCCAATGACTCGCCCTCCCCGGCGGCACGTCAGATGCATCTTCGCGCCGGTGGCGATGCCGCCCTTCACGCGGGAGGTTCGCCCAGCTTGTGCGGGCGACTTCCTTATGGTATCGTAGCTAGCGCCGCCCACAAGGAACGAGGTGCTTCCGCGATGCCGCTCATCACCGACCCCGACCAGGCCCGCGCCATCTACCGCGAGGCGCAGGAGAAGCACATATGCATGCCCGCCTTCGGCACGGAGAACCGCGACACCACCGAGGCGGCGTTCCGCGCCGTCGCCGAGATCGCAGAAGAACATGGGATTGCCGAGCTGCCGCTCGTTATTGCCGCCACCGCGCACTACGTAGGCCGCACGCAGCTCTTGAACTACACGTCCCTGGGCACGGGCGAGGATGGTTTGATCGCGCTGCGCCATGATATGGAGAGGCTGTGCCGCCCGGACGGGCCGTATCCGCACCTGCGCGCGATGGCGCACCTCGATCACGCGCAGCCCGAGACGGACCGCGGCATCATCGCCGCGGGCCTTGACTTCTTCGCCTCCGTGATGTACGACGGTTCCGCGCTGCCGCTGCCGATCAACATGTCGCTGACCAAGCAGTTCGTGGCCGACGCAGGCGGCCGCGTCATGGTCGAAGGCGCGGTTGACGAGATCTTCGAATCCGGCACGGGCGAACCGAGGAATGCGCTGACGACACCGGAGCAGGCGCGGCGTTTTATGGACGAGACCGGCGCCGACCTCATCGTCGTCAACCTCGGCACCGAGCACCGCGCCACCGCCGAAGGCGCGCGCTATCACGGCGACCGGGCGCGGGAGATCAGCGCGGTCGTCGGCGGCGTCCTCGTGCTTCACGGCACTTCGTCACTGCGCGATACCGGTCTGGCCATGCTGCGGGGCGACGGCATCGTCCGCGTCAACATCTGGACGCGCCTGGAGCACGTCGCGACCACGGCATTGGCACACGACGTTGTCACGAACCTCGGCTCGATCCTCTCCGCCGAGGAGCTTCAGGCGCTGTGCGACAAGGGCATCCTGACGCCCGATTTCGTGCAGCAGCAGGCGGCGCGCAAGCCCGGCCTTGATTTCATCGCCAACGTCCATCGGCGCAACGATGTGTGCGTGCCGGCCGTGGTCGCTCTGATGAAGCGGTACCTGCTGGAGTGCGGCTACGCGGACTTCAGAGCGCGGCAGGCGTAACGATCCGCTCCCCGTGCGCGGGCCGGGCCGCGGAGATCGCCCAACCCTTTCGAGCCGAGGAGCCGACAAGGAATGCTGCACTGCGGGAAGATGGCACTGGCGGCGGCGCTCCTGGTAACGCTCGGCGCCGCAGCGCTGAGGTGCGACACGGTGCATCACGACTGCGGGCCGGTACGACTCGGCTTCGACGGCGCCTCGGGCGCGTGGGTCGGCCTGTGGCGCGCCGGCTCAGCCGTGAACCTCCTTTCGCCGGATGGACGCACCTCGGAGGTCGAGATCGCAGCCGAGGAGGGGCCTTCGTTCCCCGGCGAAGGAAGACGTCTCATCGCGCATCGCGTGGTTGCCGGTCGCGACTCGTGGCGGTGCGAAGTCGAGAGCGAGGACGGCCCGTGGCGGGTGACGTGCTCGTACGACGTCTCCGCCGACCCGGTCACCATCCGCCGCCGCGTGTCCGCCCGCTGGCTGGGTGAGCAGTCCGTCAAGGTCACCGGTTTCGTCCTGCGTGCGCCGTGCGTCGGCCTCGGGGGCGATCCGAGCAACTTCTACCTCGTGCCCGGCAATTTCCCGGTGCAGCGGCGGCACTTCCGCGATCTCAGAGAGGGGCGCAGGGAACGAGAAGAGGGCGTGTGGACGTGGACGGCGCTGGCGCTCGTGCATTCGCCGAGGCATGAGTTGGCGATTGCCGCGGGGTACGAACTGGAGGTCGATGCCGCGCGCGTCACGGTTGAGGAGGGCGACGGCGCCGTGTCGATCGAGCACCGCTTCAGCACGCTGGCGCGACTAGAGCAGGGGGACAGCCTGGACTGCGGCGGGCAGCGGCTACTGATCGCGCCGGGCCGGTGGCCTGCTGCGCTTCGCGGCGTGCGCCGGCTCGCGGATTCGTTGAACAACGGCCCTCCCGCGGATCGGCCTGCATGGCTCGACCGCGGCGCCATTTACTCGTGCCACCCCGGCGGCAGCATTGACACCGGTTTCCGGGGAACCGGCGGCTTGGCCAACCTCGAGCAGCGCCTGCCGTATCTGGCGCATCTCGGCTTCAGCGCACTCTGGCTCAACCCCATTACGTCGCCCGCGCCGTGGGTCTACAGCGTGTCGGACTACCGCGCGGTCGCGGATGAACTGGGCACCAAGCAGGACCTGCGGCGGTTCGTCGAGCGAGCGCACGGCCTCGGCCTCAAGGTGCTGCTCGACCTCGTGCCGCACGGGCCGAATGAGGATACGCCCGCAGCGCGCGAGGTAAGTGCCGACGCCTGGACGTACGACGAGGAGGGCAAGCTCGTGCAAGCGTGGGGCGGTCTCGCCGGCGACTATGCGAGCCGTGCCTGGCGGGACTACATGACCGACGTCGCGGCCTACTGGGTGCGCGAGTTCGGGGTGGACGGCTATCGCGTGGATTGCGCGAGCGGGAACGCGCCGAACTGGAAGCGCGGCGACGGCCGCCGTCCGAGCGCATCATCGCCCCTCGGCGGGCTCGAACTCCTCGAATCCGTCCGCGCGCGAATACGGCCCCTCAACTCTGATGCTGCGCTTTTCCCAGAGGCATGGACACCGGTCTTCTTCCGCGCGGGTGATCTGGTGTACGACTATCCGTTCTACCAGGTGATGCGCCAGCTCGTCACCTATGCCTCGACCGAGGAGTGGATCAGAGACGCCCGTGCGTGGCTTCAGATGGAGCGCTTGACGTATCCCAGCGGTGCCCTCCACGGGCTGGTGCGCTTCACCGAGAACCACGATACCGTGCGCTCCGACGAGTTCTTCGGCGTCGGCCCGGGGCAGGCGCTGACGGCGTTGTGCGTCCTTGCCCAGGGCACGCCGATGATCTATCAGGACCAGGAGATCGGCTACGGCGCGCGCCTGAGGGACTGGCTCGACCTGCGCCAGGCGCATGCCGAGCTTCGGATCGGCACGGCTGATTACGAGGCGGTGCATTGCTCGCATCCCGGCATCATGGCGTTCCTGCGCAGCGCCGAATCGGGAGCGGCAGTGGTGGCCATCAACCTTTCGCCGCGCAACGTAGAGGCGACTCTCGAGTGGCCGCGTGGCGTGAGTCAGCGCTTCCCGTTGGCGTATCACGGAGGTTCCGGCGAACTGCTCGCGAGCGGCCGGCCGCCGGTACGGATCTCCATCCCGCCCTACCAACCCGTCGTCGTCCTGTTGCGCGCACGTCGGATCCAGGCGAGCCCGCGCGGTGAGACTTCCGACCCGGCGGCGGAGTCGCTGCTACTGACGGAGGAGGCCGTGCCCGCAGGTGACGGGACGACCGAATACCGCCTGCGCGTCGCGCGTGCCAGGTGGTGGTTCGTGAACACGTCTGAAGGCCTGTTGCTGGATCGGTTTGTCGACCGCCACACGGCGGAGCCGATCACGCGCTACGAGCGGCTGTGGCGCCCGCTGGAGGCGGGGCTGTGGGACGGCCTCGGCGATTCCGCGATAGGTGTGATCGCGGCGGACGGGCGAGGCCTCATCGTCTCGGACCTCGGACTCGACGCACTCGCCGATGTCCGCCTCGAGGATGACAAGCACCGCGGGGATGCGGTGCGAATCGCGATTCGGGCGCGGGGCGCCGAACGTCGCTTCCGCGTTCGCGAGATTGAGGACGGCTGGGCGGCAGTGCAGTCGCTTGATGCGTACAGCCGGCATTTGGGCGAATTCGCCTCGATTGATCCGCTCCGCGTAACGCTCGAGAACGATCACTATCGCGTCGTTCTCTCCCGGCGGCGGGGAGGGTTGCTGACCCATCTTGCGCTTGCAGGCGGCGGCGAGCGAGTTGACGTCCCCATCGTCGGCAGCGACGTGTACACGGACTGGGGGCTCTACGATAGCGGCGTGTACGTCAGCGCCAACGTCGAGCCGACCCCCCGGCTCGAGGTCGCCCGAGCCGGCGGAGCCGTCGAGGTCACGTTCCGCGGGGTCCTGCGCACGCCGTCGTGGAATGCCGTACAGCGCGGGTATCCCGCGCAGCCAGTCACCCGCTACCGAATCACGTACCGCATAGATAAGTCGCCCGTGCTGCGCGTCACCTTCGGCCTGACGCCGGAAACGGATCGCAGCGATGTCACAGCGTTTTTCGCTTACCTGATGCAGTTCGCGAACGTCGAGAGCTGGTTCGCCGAGACCGAGCAAGGGCGCCTCGCGGGCGAACCTGGACCGCGCCCTGGTGAGCGCGTCTTCGAAACCGCCCGCGTCGCGCTTGCGTCCAGGAATGGAACCATGGGCATGCGCGTCGGCGGCCGCGAGGTGTTTATACGGCCCATCGAAACGGGCGGGCTCCCGCAGAACGTGTTTTTCCTCGACCAGGGGCCGGAGCGCTTGGCGCTTTTTGCCGCCATGCTCAGCGGCGATGCTGTCGAGTTACCCGCAGGCGTCGAACGCGCCGTTTCGCTCGACTTCGTTCTCGGGGACTGAGCGATGAGAGCGGGGTTGCGGCCGTCCCCATCAGTGACCACCGTGACCCATCCGTCCGGCCGGTCGGACTAGTGGCGGCCAAGGACGGCGCGCATATCACCGCGAAACACACTGCGCTTTCGCGAGGAGGGACCCCTATGATTCCTAAGCGATTGGCGGCGGTGTTGACGCTTGCGCTTCTGGCCGCGGGAGCGACGGCTCAAGCGGCGGAGACCGTATTCTTCGTCTCGCCAACGGGCAGTGACGCGAATCCCGGCAGCATGGCACAGCCCTTCGCCACCGTCGCGCGCGCACGGGACGCCGTGCGCGCGTTGAGCCAGGACCGACGGGGCGACGTTACAGTCGTGCTCCGCGGCGGGACGTATCATCTGACCCAGCCGATTCGTTTCGACGAGCAGGACTCGGGCGGCGATGATCACCCCATCACCTACCGGAATCACGTCGGCGAGATCCCGGTACTCGTGGCCGGTCAGCCGGTAACGGGATGGCAGCGGCATCGGGGCGGGGTCTTCAAGGCGCTCGTCCCGGGCTTGAAGGACGGGCGCGTGGGGATTACGCAGCTCCTGGAGGACGGCGTTCCGGCCGCTGTTGCGCGGATACCGAACGAGGGGTGGTTCCGCATGGCGGATCCTGAACTCCAGGACTCGTTCCGGTACGACCCCAACGACTTCGACCCGGGCGGCTGGGATGCGAGCCAACTCCAGGTGTACCTTATCATGATGGGGACGTACTTCTCGGAATACTACCCGGTCGAGCGCATCGACCGCGAGTCACACCGGCTGTACTTGGGCGGCAGCAAGCCCACCGACCCGGCCTACAACTGGAAGGCGGGCAAGACGTACATCGTGCAGAACGCCCTGGCCCTGCTCGACGCGCCCGGCGAGTTCTACGCCGACCGCACCACGGGCTGGCTCCACTATTGGCCGCGCGCACAGGACGTTGGTCGGGCCGAGATCATCGCGGCGACGGCGGAGAATGTGATGCGCTTCGAGGGCACCGCTCGGAGCAGCCCGGTGCGCAACATACGCGTGGAAGGGATTCGCTTCGAGGGGAGCCGGGGCGATCAGATCTATCTCAGGAACGCCGATAGGATCGCGATTCGCGACTGCCGCCTCCTCAGTGCCGGGGGCAGCGGCGTGGCGATCACCGGGGCCTCGACCCACGTGACGGTAAGCGGCTGCGAGATCGCGGGGTGCGGGAACAGCGGCGTGAATATCCGCGGGGAGTACGAAAAGACCGATGGCGGCGCCGCAACGGTATGCAACTACAGCCACGTCATACACAACAACTATATCCACCACGTCGGGCGGCTCACCATCACCGCATGCGGCGTGATCATGAGCTGGTCGGCGAACGATAACGTCATTTCGCATAACCTGCTGACGGACATCCCCAAGGCAGGCGTGCTCATGTTCTCGATGTGGGACATCCCGCGCGCCTACGGGATCATGAACAACAACACCATCCGCAGCAACGAGTTCGCGCGGTGCGGCAGCTCCTCGTGGGACGGCGGCGCGTTCTACATCGGCGCCACGACGGACAATACCGTCTTCGAGAACAACCGCATCACCGACGTCTGGTCGTGGCTCGTCGCGACGTGGCCGCAGCCGGATCACCGCCCGGAAGACGACTGCTCGATCGACTTCGATCCGGGGATGACTTTCAATACCTACGTCCGCAACAACGTGTGCTACGGCGAGAACGCCTTCACCGTCGAAACCGCACCGGCCGAGGATCAGATGTTCTTGGACAACAACTACTTCGACTCGCCGGTGCCGGGCCGCGTATTGTTCAACAGCGTCTGGTCCGAGGCGCCGCCGTTCGATATCTCGAAGGTGAGCATGGACATCGGATTGACGGCGGAGTACAAGCATCCGTATCCGCGCGAGACCATCAAGCCGGTCGAATTGCCGCTTGACTGCGGCTTCGAGGGAACGCTGAGCCCGTTGTTCCTGCATCGGTACATGGACGGGGCACGGCAAGAGTTCTTCACGCGGTCGCAGGTTCACGATGGGGAAGGCGCCCTGCGGGTGGACAAGGACGTGTTTGTCGTGCGCTATCGCCACCCGCAGCCCATATCGAGGAAGGTCAGCATCTGGCTCTACGACGACCCGGCGAAGCGAAATGCGCTGTGCATGGTGACCTTGAGAGGGCCGTGGGCTGCCGGCGAATCGGTTGCCGCGATGGGAGTTGACGGACGCGTTGCGCGGGAACATTACGTCGTGACCGAGCCGTGGAGTGGGATGACGATGGCGACGCAGGCGCCGCGAACGGTGGGGTGGCACGAGTTGACGTTCCACGTGGACCACGATCGAGGCTGCACGATGATGCTCGACGGACAGGTGGTGGGCACCGCGCCGCTGCTGAAGTACTTCACTGTCCTCGATGCGGGCGACGCGGGGCTCGGCAGCGACAGCCGCGGCTTGGGTTTGGACTCGCTGCGCATCGAATAGCCGGCTGCGACGAGAGGGCGACAGGCGCCTGCGCAAAGCCTGGATTGCTCCGGCGCCTTCCGGAGCGAGTCGGCGTCCTGCCGCCACAGGCGGCAGGTGCCGCCTCACGGCGTGGCTAACTATCCCTCACTTCTATACTTGCCGTCGCCGAGGAGGTCCGCCGTGAACTACCGCCAGCGCCTGCACGAGACGATGCACTTCGGCAATCCCGACCGCCCGCCGTACTGGGAGATGGGCTTTTGGGGCCAGACCATTGACCGGTGGCAGGACGAGGGCATGCCGCCCGACGTCCACCATGTTCACCTCTTCAATTTCGATCGCCGCGACATGGTGCCGGTCAACGCCGGCATCATCCCCAGCTTCCGCGAGGAGACGGTCGAGGAAACCGAGCGCTACGTCATCAAGCGCCACGGCGACGGCGTCCTCAGCAAGCGCCTAAAGGAGGGCGAAGCGCACGGCACCGCGCCGTCCATGGACCAGCGGTATGAATTCCCGATCCGCGACCGCGTGTCGTGGAACGACTTCAAGCGGCGGCTCAATCCCAAGTCGCCGAGCCGCTACCCGGCGTTCTGGGAGGACTACAAGCGGTGCGTGGGCGATCGGGATTATCCTCTCGGCATCCACGGCGGCAGCCTGTTCGGCTACCCGCGCAACTGGATGGGATTCGAGACGGCGTCGGTGATGATGTACGACGACCCCGCGCTGATGCACGAGATCATGGAGTACCTCGCCGACTTCACGATCGAGCTGATCACCCCGGCGCTGGAGGAAATCGGCGACGTTGACTACGGCATCTTCTGGGAGGACATGTGCTATAAGACCGCGAGCATCATCTCGCCCAAGCACTTCAAGGAATTCATGGTGCCGCAGTATCAGCGCATTACTTCAGTCATGCGCAAGCACGGCGTGGATATCATCATGGTGGACTCGGACGGACACGTGGACGAGCTGGTGCCGCTGTGGCTGGAGGGCGGGCTCAACGGCGTGTATCCGTTCGAGGTCGCGGCGGATGAGGACGTCGTGGCGCTGCGCAAGCAGTATGGGCGCGATCTGTTGATCTGGGGCGGCATTGACAAGCGCGCCCTGGCAAAGGACAAGAAGGCAATCGATGACGAGGTCTATGCCAAGGTGCCGTTCATGGTCGAGCAGGGCGGGTACATTCCGGGCATAGACCACGCCGTGCCGCACGACGTGTCGTACGAGAACTGGCTCTACTACCGCGAGCTGATCTGCAAGATCTGCGAGAAGGGATAGCGCGAGGGGATCGAGGGGATTGTCCCCGCCGCTACGCGACAGCTACGGCGGCACATATCTGTGCGTGTGGTGCTGCGAACAGCGATACTCTATCTGGTTTCCGCGTGCCTTGTCATCTGCGGCTGCCACGCGCGCGCCGCGGAGGTTGATCCTTCCTCGCCCGACCTCCCCGCCGGCGTCGGCTATGCCTTGCAGCAGTTACGTGAGGTCGCCGATGCGCGCGTGGTCGCGGAAGTCGGCGGCGCGAACCTTCCGGAAGGGCTTGCGCAACGCGGCGACGAGGCATACGCGATCGCGCCCGACGGCGACGGTTTTCGCGTCGCCGCGAATGCGAACGCAGGCCTCATGCACGGCCTGCTGGAACTGCGCGACGCAATCCAGGCCGGCGCGCCCCCGACGAAGCCTAGCATATCCTCCCCTGCCCTGAAGCTCCGCGGCGACAGCCTCGATTTCCCGTTCCACCTCGGCAACGATCTCTACGACGGCCGGTGGCGACACCACGCGAACATCGAGCACAGCGCGGATTCCTGGTGGCTCGACCGCGGACATTGGGAATGGCGACTGAAGCGGTGCGCCGACCTGCGCATGAACGCCTTGCTGCTGTGCCACCCGCATCCATTCCCGGCGTTGATCGACCTGCCGGAACACCCCGAGGCGGCATACTTCGAGCCCGCGCACCTCGAGCGTCTCCAGCGGCATTTCCGTTGGATCCTCGACGAGGCCGAGCAGTACGGCGTCAGGATCTACCTATTGACCTGGAACATCTGGACGAGCCCGGGATTCGCTGAGGCGCACGATATCGCGCAGGAGGGAACCGATTCGCCGCTCGTTCGCGCCTACACGCGGGCGTGCTACCGGCGGCTGTTCGAGACCTACCCGAAGCTTGCCGGCGTCATGACGATGGCAGGCGAGGCGCCGCCGGGGTGCGTAGCCTTCGTGCGCGACGCCATTGTCGGCGGTCTGAACGAACTCGCCGCGCCGCCGGAGCTGCTGTACTGGATCTGGTGCTCGTATCCCGAAGACGCGCAGGTCATCTTCGACGAGTACAAGGGGCCCGCAAGCCTCGTGCATTATCTGCAATACGAGCAGCTCTTCCGGCCGCAAGCCGACCCGCGCATTAGGCGGGCCAGCGAGGCGCTGGGGGGCGTGCCGGTTATCACGCTCGGCGGCCTCGGCACCGCCACCGGATGGCTCTACTGGAGCGATCCCTACTACATCCGCGAGATCATGGCCGACCTGCCGCGGCAGAACGGCGCGGGGTGCTTCTTTCAGGGGCTCGACAGCTTCGGTTGGGTCGCGGAGAAGTGGTTGGGCTGGGAGGCGCTCGGGCGGTACTGGTGGAATCCGTCGCGGCCGCGCGAGGATGACTTCTGGCGGATGCGCATCGCGAAACGCTATGGCGTGACCGACGTCGCGGACGACTTCCTGGCCGCGTCCATTGAGGCGAGCAGCATCCCGACGCGCCTGCTCGCCCTGCTCCACCGGCAGACCGATCACTTCATGCCGCAGTTCGGCCTGCCGCTCGTCGCGTACCTCGGCCTGCCGACGCTGTCAACGTACGTCTTCGAGAACCACGAGGGGATTGATGAGAAGGGGCGGCTCGTGCCGCGGCTCGGGCTGACGTGGCCGAACCCGGATTGGGGAGAGCGAGTAGTCGGCGTCAGGGATTTCGTCGCGGGGAAGACGGACGGCACGACGCCGGTGCAAATCGCCGATGAACTGGAGCGCAGCGCGAAGGATGTTCTCGATCGCGTGAGGCGCATGCGCGGGTCCGCCGATGCCGTAACCTGCGGCGCAGAGAAGTGGAGCCGCATGCTCGACCAGATGGAGATGAACGGGCACCTGGGCGTACACACGGCGGCGAAGATTCGCGCGGCGGTGGCGTGGGCGCGGTGGCGCAAAGGTTCGGCCGATGCTGACGACGTACTGGTTCCGTTGCGCGAGTCGGTGGGCGCGATGGAGAAGATGGCTGATGCGGCCGCGCGCATCTACCCCGGCATCGAGATCTCGACGTGGCGGCCCGGTATCAGCCGCCCGCCGCCGTGGACGAACCTCCAGATCTGGCAGACAGACCGGTATCGCAAGCACGATTTCTCGGACAGCGCCGCGATGTTTCGCCGCGAACTCGAGTGGATCGAGGGCGAACTCTCGGCAGGATACCCGCAGCCGCTGCTGCCGTTCGAGGATGACCTGGCGCCCAAGCCGCCGGATGCGAGGCTGGTCCTGAGGTGGGATTGCGGGGCCGAGCCGCCGCAGGGGCTAAGGATGAACAGCTTCCCGCCGGATGCCGTGGCTAGGATCGCCGCCGGCGATGCGCCCGCGCCGCTAGCGAGGAAGCGCCTCGTCGCGGAGCATCGCAAAGATGATTTCTGGTTCCCGCTGACGACCGATCCGCAGACGCTGCCGCTAAGGATTGGGAAGTCCTACTGGGTTTCTATGGACTATTGGATCATCAGTGATGCCGAGGAGTTGGGCGAGTGGCTGTCGGCGGGCGCGCGGACGACGGAGGGCGGGTGGCGCAACGACATCGGCGCGCGCTACATGGGCGGCCCGGCGGGCACGCGCGGGAAGATCACGCTGACCTTCGCGCCTGAGACGTGGGATGACTTCTACGTGTACGTCAGCATCCACGGCGCGGCGAGGGTTGAATTGGACAACGTGGAGATATGGGAGGGCTCCAGCGACTGAGCTGCGGAGGCTGCTTCGCCGGCTGCCTTCCCGCCGACTGCGAAGCAAAGTGCACAGGGATGTTCACCCGCGCATGGCGGGAACGCGGACAGGCATCGTGCGGCAGGAGACTTCGCGCGCAGTACAGGGAGAGCTGTCTTGACAACAACGCCTGAGCCAACCGAGGAGGCTGGAACGCGCCGACCGCATCCGGCGAGCGCCGCCGGGCTCGTCGTGTATCTAGTCGTGGTCTTCGCGCTCGCGTGGGCGATTGAGCTCGGGCCGGTGCGGAGCGCCGGCTACGGCCCGGGCAGATTCCCGGCGATGCTCTGGCTCGTGGTCGTCATGTTCCTGCCGAGCATTGCCGCCGTCATCGCGAGGCGCGTCGAGCGGTGCGGATTCGGTGACGCCGGGCTGCGGTGGGGTCGCGGCCGGTATCACCTCGCTGCGTGGTTGCTGCCGTTCGGCGTGGCGGCCGTCGCGGTCGGGCTGACCATCGCGTTCGGTGTTGGGCGTTTCGACCCGACGGGCAGCACGATGCTAGCGAAGCTGCCTGCGGAGCAGCGCGCGGCGGCAGAAGAGTTCACCAATCGCTGGGGGGTATGGCTGCCGGTGCTGGCCATTGTCAGCGGGCTCACGCAGGGCATTATCGTCACCTCCTTCGCCACATTCGGCGAGGAGTTCGGCTGGCGCGGGTACTTGCAGCCCAGGCTGATGCATCTCGGGCCGGTGCGGAGCACGGTTCTCGTCGGCGTGATTTGGGGCATCTGGCACGCGCCGATCATCGTCCAGGGCCACAACTACCCCGGCCATCCGGTCGCGGGCGTGTTCCTCATGATCGCGTTCTGCGTGGTGTGGAGCGTCATTCTGGGGTGGCTGTTTCTCGCATCGCGGAGCGTGCTCGCGCCGACCATCGCCCACGCATCGATCAACTCGCCTGCGGCTTCTCTCGGAGTGTTCGTGGCAGGAGCGGACTGGGCGATCGGCAACATCACGGGTGTGATAGGGATCACCGTCGCGGGGTGCGTCGCGTTGTGGCTGTGGCGCACGGGGCGGCTGCGTGAGCCGAGCAGCGGCGAGCAGGCATCGTAGCACGGCACGACTGGAACACGCGACGGGCAGGCGAAGGCAGCCGCCGCTGCACCGCTCAGCGGCGGATTTCGTAGGTGCCGGGACGGAGCAGCCAGCCGCCGTGTACGGCAGCAATGGGAACACGTTTGCGGCCTGATAGGCGATAGCATTCCGCCCCGTCCCACCCCGGCAACTTGAGCCGGAACCAGTGCCGGTTCTCCTCAAGCTCGGCAACCGGCGAGGCGAACGACCCCTGCAGGGAATTGCCGACCAGCCGCGCGTCAGGATTGAGCGTCAGCCGCCAGACATTCGGGCCTTGCCGCTCAAGCACATAGAGCCCGGTTCCTCCGTACTCGACGTAGGGTGAAGCCCCGACCCCGATGATACGGCTGGGTCGCTCCGGAAAGCGCAGCGGCATCCAGTCCTGCACCGCCCGCGAGTGCATGACCGCGTCCCCCGTTGCCAGCAGGCTGATGTTGTGCCGGAACGACGTCGCCATCGGGCCGATCGTGAGGTCTTCCGCGCCGGCCTCGTATTGCACGCCGCGCGGCAAGCGGCGGAACGTCTCCCCGCCGATCATGAAGCTGACCGTTTTCGATGGCGTGTAGAGCCAGTTGAGCCAGTGGGCGCCCCAGTCGGTGTTCCAGCGCGCGGTGGCGACGCTGTCGTACTGGAACTGGCACGCGACCTGCACCTCGCCGCTGCGAAAGTGCGCCGCGAGCGCCGGGAACAGGTAGCAGCTCGTGTTGGTGGCGGGAGTGTCGAACTCGTAGGCGAGGCGGGCCTTGCCGTTCAACCGCGAGTCGAGCGCCAACGGCTGCGCCTGCGGCAGCAGGTTGACGCCGTCATTGACGCGCCCCCAGCCGCCGGGGTACGCGCTGACGGTGATGGCATCGCACTGCGAGTCGGCGATCGCGTCAACCAAGTCGTCGCCGTTGACGCCGAAGTAGGAAATGGCGACCGGTTGGGTCGCGCCGGTGGAACGGATTGCGCCCACCATCTCGCGGATATACTCGCGCATTAACCCGTAGCGGAAGAAGGGGAAGTACACCGCCGAATCATCGAACCCGTGCTCGTCGAGCCACGCGCGCCACAGATCGCGCAGGATTCGGCGGTCGCGCTCCAGGACTTCGGCAGGCTCTCCCTGGGCGCCGTAGCTGGCGCCGGAGAGATCGCCGTAGGCGAAGTATGCGGGCTCGTTCTGGACCTCGAGCAGGCAGAGGCACGGCTCGTCTTTGTAGGCGCGTCCGGAGTATGTGTTCCGGTGCATCAGAAACTGCCGCAGATAGTTCGCGGCGGCCGCCTTCGCCGTCGGCACGAACATCATGCCCGGCTTGCTGGTCTGCGCGGAGAAGGAATCCCCGCGCTCGTTCGGCCCGCCCCACCACGCGATGGGGGTGAAGTACATGTAGATGCCGCGGCGGCTGCACTCCGCGACGAGGTAGTCGAGCAGGTCGAGGTGCTCATTGGGCACCAGGTTACCGGCGCCGTCCGAGATCTCGCGGTCGAAGACGTGGATGCGGATCGCCTCGACACCCATGCGCTGGAGATGATCGAGGTCGGCGCGAATGGTTGCCTTCATGTCCACGCCGAGCTTCTGCATGTTATCGAACTGGTGCCAACTCTGGGGGTAGTAGTTCACACCCCACAATGCGACTTCGGTTCCTTCGGGATAGCGCAGGACGCCCTGCTCGACGCGGAAGCGTCGCAGGGGGAAAGGGTTCCCGATGCTGCCCGGCTGGGGGCGAGCGGCGGCGCCCCGCGGCGCGGGCACGGTGGGGAGAGACACATCGCCGACGAGCAGCGCGATGGGCGCCTTGTACAACCCGCCGCCAGCGTAGGTATTGTCCACCATGACGGTCACGATGTTCTCTTCGCCCCAGCGGATGATATCTTCCGGCACCAGGTACTCGCGCGGCACATTCCATCCGGTGGTGCGCCCGATCTCGCGCCCGTTGAGGTATGTGATGTCATTGTCATCCACCGCGCCCATGACGAGGCGGAGTGGGTGTCCCTGCCATTGCTGCGGGATGCTGACTTGCGTGCGGCACCAGGCGTAGGCAGTGTCGTCCCACAGGCCGGGGACGCGGATCTCCGGCCAGGAAGTATCGTCGGTTCCGGGAGCGGCATAGTGCGGATCGGGCGAAGCGGTTGGCGCGCTGAAAGTGCGCTTCCACGGCAGTGCAGTGAGGTCTATTCCGCGGATGACCCCGATGCGCGCGGATGACTCGCCCGCTTCGCACACAAGCTCTCCGCGATCGGCTGAGTCTGCCAGCGACACGCGTGCGGCGACGACCTGCCACGCCTTCGGCTCAAGCGCAATCGAGACGGCGTCGGGGGACACCTCGCCCCCGGCGAGTGACAATCGAAGGGTCGTCGAAAGCGCCGCGCCGCCGGCGTTGTAAGCAAGGAGTGCGACGGGTGTCGAATCCCCGGCCTGCATCACGAACGACGCGGCGGGGCGGATCCGCAAGGCCTCCGCGCGTCCCGCTTGGGATGCGCCCGGCGCGATAAGAAAGCCCATTAGGCCAATAATGACAATAGGGCGAATCGGGGTCTTAGTCGTCCTGGGGTGTCGCGGGCGAGGCCGTTCGCCCATCATAGTACGTCACCGCCTGGTAGTTGACCGTCATCTTCGCGAGGTCGACTTTGCCGCCTTCGACGACATACTCCTTCACGGTCTGCTTCGTCCAGTTGCCCGTGGCATCGAATTCATAGGTTGAGGTTGCGTGCCGTTTGACCGCGCCATCAGGGCCATACCAGAGATCGTCGGTCTCGTGCCCCCTGGCATCATACACACCCACCCACTTGCCCGTGACCGTTCCCCCAGGTTCGTAGAGCCATCGCTCGTCCCTGATCAGATTGCCCATCTTGTCATACGTGTAGTAATCCCTGGATCCCAGGAAGGCCCCTTCAGGGCACGATGACTCCTCCACGTGTTGACCCTCGGGGTTATACCGATGGACTATCTTCACATCAACATCGTGGGGGCTGCGGTAGTCGACCTCTTCGATCAGCCTGCCTTGCGCATCATAGGAACGCGTCTGTTTCATGCCGGGCGTGCCGTCGGAATCGTATTCAACCGCTTCGATCCAGCGCCCGCTTGCGTCGTACTTCGTGACGACCTTGCCGACATAGAAATCTGGATTCGTGTCATAGTGGGCTGTCTCAATCACATGCCCGGCGGCATCATAGGTGTAGATCTCCTTCCCCCACGCTACGCCGTCCTCGCCGCACCACTCCTGCTGGATCAGTCGCCCCTGAGCGTCGTAGAGCTTAACGAACCTGCAATCAAGCGAGCGGTCGGGGTTGTAGCTAGCTTGTTCGACCTCATTGCCCTTCTCGTCATAGAGCCAGGTCCTCTTCGCGCGAAGGCAACCGTCATCACCATAGTACAGCATTCCCGTCTGATGCCCGTCGACGGTGAAGCGGGTAATGTAACTCGGCAGGCGCGGGCCAGGCACCCATGTGCCGTCCCTTCTGGAGAACGAGACCTGGTCTATACGGATGCTGCGCACCGGCCCGATGAGATTCTGCCGCTCCCGAGCGGTCTTGGGCGGGGCATCCGCACAGGCCAATGCGACCAACACGGGAACCGGGCACAGCGCTATCAGGAGTCGGCGCATGCCTTTCCTCCTGCGGATACGCGGACGGTTACAGCGGCCGGCCTTGAGCATGCTCACAGTGAGCGCCGGTGCCATACGCAGATAACTATGCCTCCATGCGCCACGTCGTTTCGCGCGGGCGGGGCACGGTTTTCATCACGTCGAGGTACTGGCCGGCGCCGATCGCGACACACGACATCGGGTCGTCGGCGACGCGCACCGGCACCTGGGTCTGCTGCGCGATGCGCTGGTCGAGTCCGCGCAGCAGCGCGCCGCCGCCGGCGAGCGTGATGCCGTGATCAATGATATCGGCGGCGAGTTCGGGCGGCGTATTCTCCAGCAGCGTCTTGATGCGGTCAACGATCGCCGTGGTCGCCTCGGACAGCGCCTCGCGCACCTCGCCCGAGCCGACCTCAACCGTCTTCGGCAGGCCCGTCACCATGTCGCGGCCGCGCACGGACATGTCTCGTTCCTCGTCCAGCGGCCACGCGGAGCCGATGGCGATCTTGATCTCCTCGGCGGTGCGCTCGCCGATCAGCAAGTTGTGCTCGCGCTTGATGTGCCGGACGAGGATCTCGTCCATCTTCTCCCCGCCCAGGCGCAGGCAATCCCCGACGACCAGCCCGCCGAGGGAAATGACGGCGATGTCGGTGACGCCGCCGCCGATGGTGACGACCATGCTGCCCGTCGCGCCCATGACAGGCAGGCCCGCGCCGATCGCCGCAGCGACGGACTGCTCCACGGGGATTGCGCGCTTCGCGCCAGCCATCGTCGCCGCCTCGAGCACCGCGCGGCGCTCGACGCTCGTCGCGTCGGACGGTACCGCTACCACCGCCACCGGCTTGACCAGCCGCCGCCCGCAGACTCTCGCGAAGAGATGCCTGAGCATTTTCTGCGCGACGGTGAAGTCGGCGACGACGCCGTCGTGCAGCGGACGGCTGGCGAGAACGCTGGCGGGCGTGCGACCGAGCATCTGGCGGGCGTCCTCGCCGGCGGCCAGCACGTCGCCCGTATCTTTGCTCACCGCAACCACACAGGGCTCGCGCAGGACGATCCCTCTGCCCCGCGCGTAGATCGCGACGTTGGAGGTGCCGAGGTCAATCCCGAGGCCGGAGTTCACCCCGAACATGCGCGCCTCCGGTCGTTGTTGGCCTCGATGGTCGCGCCGAGGGCGGCGAGCTTACCCTCGAGGTTGGCGTAGCCGCGGTCAATGTGGTGGCGGCCGACGACTTCGGTGACGCCCTCGGCGGCCAATCCCGCGAGCAGCAGAGCCGCGCCCGCCCGGATGTTCTGCGCTTGCACGACCGCGCTGGTCAAGCGCTCGACGCCGGTGATGATGGCGGTCTGATCCACGACCTTGACCTGGGCGCCCATGCGGCGCAGCTCGTCAACGAAGGTGAGGCGACCGTCGTAGATCGTCTCTTGCACGACGCTGGTGCCCTTGGCGAGACAGAGGAACGCCACGGTTTGGGGCTGGAGGTCGGTGTGGAAAGACGGATGCGGCCCGGTAACGATATCCACCGCGCGCGGCCGCTGGGGACAGACGACACGGATGTCGTCGCCGCTGATATGTATCTCGACCCCGGCCTCTCCCAGCGTGTCCAGGAAGCACTGCAGTTGCTCGGCATCGAGCGCGCCGACGGTGACGTCGCCGCCGGTGATGGCACCGGCCAGGAGCAGAGTGCCGGCCTCGATGCGATCGCAGCTCGCGCGAAAGCCGCAGCCGCGCAGGGCCGCGACGCCCTCTACGGTCACGGTGGTGGTGCCTGCCCCCTGGATGCGGCCGCCCATGGCGTTGATGAAGCGACAGAGGTCAACCACTTCGGGCTCGCAGGAGGCGTTGTGGATCATCGTCGCCCCGTCGGCGAGAGATGCCGCCATGATCGTGTTCATGGTGGCGCCCATGCTGCGGACGCGCGGATCCTGGTAGATGGTGCCGGCGACGAGGCGGTCGGCGGACGCCTTCATATAGCCATGCTCGACGGCGATCGTGGCGCCGAGGCGCTCGAACGCCTGGAGATGGAAGTTGACCGGCCGGCTGCCGAGGTCGCACCCCCCCGGCAGGGGCACCTCCGCCCGGCGCAGCCGCGCCAGCAGCGGCCCCGCGACCCAGAACGACGCGCGCATCTTGTGCACCAAGTCGAGGGGGGCTTCCGATTTCAGGCTTCCGGTGCTTGCGACGCGGACCACGCCGTTGTCATCGAGGCGGGCGTCCAGGCCGAGGGCGCACAGCAGATCAATCATGGTGCGCACGTCTTCGATGAG
Source organism: Armatimonadota bacterium (assembly GCA_020354555.1). Lineage (NCBI taxonomy): Bacteria > Bacillati > Armatimonadota > Armatimonadota bacterium. Next base: position 1,266,836 of record CP070648.1, read on the forward strand.
CGGGACGTTCTCGATGGTGCATGTGCCGTCCATGAGCAACGTCGCCGCGAGGAGCGGCAGGGAGCCGTTCTTGCTGCCGTCGAGGGTGACGCGGCCTTCGAGCCGCGCGCCGCCGGTGACGTAGATGCTTTCGGGGTTATGGGACAATGCCAGTCCTTGTGCTGCGGGTGTGCTGCGGGCAGTCACGCCGGCGCGTTGATGATTCGGCACGTGTGTTGCCGGCACCTGCCCCGAGCTACAGCCACAACGGTTAACGCACGGCGAGGGAGCGCGGGTTACCTGCCGCGGGCCAGTCGGCGACTTGGCGGGAGCGTTTTCGGCGTCAGCCGAATCCGAGCCGCGGAGCGCTTCGCCGTCGCCGCCGGCTTCCTGATTCACGGAGATCCGTCGCGTCAAGCCGAAGAATGGGGCACGATGGCTGCGCCTGCGGCTGCAATCGCGGCCGAACCGCGCCAGGGCCGAACTCGGGCAGAGGATAGAGGGCATCCTGGCGCGCCTCGACGCCGCGGCGCCAGTTCCCGGCTCGCGGAGGCGCCGCAGTCGGTACTGACGGCTTCGAGATAAGGGGCGTGTTGCGGGGTCGTTATCCCTCGTCGGCGCGGCCGTGCTCGCGGGCGACCCGAAGGCGGTTGATGGCGCGAGCGAGCGCCGCCTCGGCCGCGGCGTAGCCCGGATCCGCCGGGGAACGCTGGCCGCGCGTTTGCTCGGCCCGCTCGCGCGCCGCCTCGGCGCGGGCGACGTCGATCTGATCCGCGCGCTCGGCGGCGTCGGCGAGCAGAATGGCGCGATTGTCGGCCACCTCAAGGAACCCGCCGCTGATGGCGAAATGGATGTCGCGCCCTTCGCCGTCGGTCATGCGCGCCTCCCCCACGCCCAGCGCGGTCAGCAGCGGCGCGTGATTGGCGAGGACGCCCAGGTATCCTTCGCTCCCCGGCGCTACGAGGCCCACGACATCGCCGGAGAACGCGGTGCGGTCGGGGGTGATCACGTCGACACGAAAGGTCGGCGGCATCATCCACCTCCGTGCCCGAGCTGCCCGGCTTTCTCTATCGCCTCCTCGATGTTGCCCACCATGTAGAATGCCTGCTCGGGCAGATCGTCGTGCTTGCCGTCCAAGATTTCCTTGAAGCCGCGCACGGTGTCGGCGACGCGCACGTAGCGCCCCTCGAGCCCGGTGAAGACCTCGGCGACGAAGAACGGCTGTGACAGGATGCGCTCGATCTTGCGCGCGCGCTGGACGACGAGCTTGTCTTCGTCGGACAACTCGTCCATGCCAAGGATAGCGATGATGTCCTGGAGGTCCTTGTTGCGCTGGAGGACCTCTTGCACCTGACGCGCCACGTTGTAATGTTCCTCACCCACAATCGTCGGGTCGAGGATGCGCGAGGTGGAGCGCAGCGGGTCCACGGCGGGA
>CP070648.1:1268349-1353742 GCA_020354555.1 Armatimonadota bacterium
AGCGCCGCGATCATGTCGCGCCGCTTCGCGAGCGCATCGTCGGCCGGCAGGCCGCGCGTGGCGGCCGCGATGGCGCGGATATCATTCACCCCCTGCATGATGCTGTCGTACCCGTAGCCGACGTACTCCGGCTGATCGGGGCTGTTCCAGTCATCGTAGGTCTTGAAAAAGTTAGGATTGTAATGCTCGAACCCGCCGGATTGCGTGACGAAAAGGAGATTGCGGTTCTTGTGATCGGCCCAGTACTCGCCCTCCGTACCGAGGAGATTGAGCCCCTGGTTGGTCAAAGCCGACTGGTGCTCCGAGCAGACCCATGCGGTCTGAACCCACAGAACGGAGTCATCCTCCCATTCGATGGTTGCCTGCACCGCGTCGAACGCGTCTTTGCCCAACGTCGGCAACAGCTTCTTCTGCGCAAACGCGACGACGCGCCGCGGCCGGAGGCCGGTGATGAAGTAATAGGCATCCACGTAGTGCACGCCGATGTATTCAAAGGACGAGCTTTGCTCGCACCACCGCGCGAACCACTTCAAAGGAATCTCACGGCGCTCCTCGATCCACGCGTGACCGTGGAGCATCTGCCCCAGGTCGCCCTTGCGAAAGCGGTAACGCGCCGCGCGTATCGCGCGATCGTGGCGCTTGTGGTAGTCCGTGTAGACGTACGCGCCGCGCTCGTGTGCCGCGGCGGCGATGTCGTGCGCCTCGCTCACCTTCAGGCACAGCGGCTTCTGCACGACGCAGTGATGTCCGGCCTTAATTGCCGCCATGACGACCGGCGTGTGCAGGTGATCCGGCGTGGCGACGACCACGATTCCCGGTGCCGGCAGCTCCGCTATCGCCTGCTTGTACTCCTCCGGGCGGCTGTCTTCAGGGGCGACACGCTCCGGGTCGGGGTAGCAGCGGAAGGTCTCGTCGGGGAACACGTCGCGGAGCCGCAGGATCGTCGCCGCGCGTCGCGAGGCGACCGCGATATCACCCGCGCGGTGACGCCTGCGCTCCTGAAACAGCGTCGGGAGGACGACCTCCTCGGAAATCATGCCGCCGCCGACGACGAGCACCGGCAACTGCAGATCAGTCTTCATAACCAACCTCCGATCGTATCCCTGGAACCCGTCTTGATGCAACGCGGGGAGCCGACGCGGGACACCTCCGCAACGGCATGACTGTGTGGCGAAGCGACAGTTTCGGCGGAGACGCCGTCCGGTCCTGCCGGCGACCGACGCGGGCCGGTGCCGCGCTAGTGCACGCGCACGAAGTTGTTGCCTGGCATGCGGCGCACCAGGCCGCGCAGCTCGAGGATCGTGAGGATTGCGTTGACCTGCGAGGAAGGCAATTGCGTCTCGACGATGAGCGAATCCACATCGGTTTGCTGTAGGCTGAGGCGGGCCAGGATGTCGCTCTCCTCTTGCGACAGGTCCTCGACCGGAGGCTCGGGGCGCTTGGGAGCCGCGGGGAGGTCCAGCTCGTCGAGAATGTCGTCAACGGTCTCCACGAGCTTGGCGCCCTGCTTGATGAGCAGGTGCGTCCCGCGACTCTGCACGGTGTTGACCGCGCCCGGGACCGCGAACACGTCGCGGCCCTGATCGAGGGCATGGTCGGCGGTGATAAGCGCGCCGCTCTTCTCGGGGGCTTCCACGACGACGGTGGCAAGCGCGAGTCCGCTGATGATTCGGTTGCGTGCCGGGAACCGCCACCGCTCGGGGCGCGCGCCGAGCGGGAACTCCGGAATGACAGCGCCGTGCTCTACGACGCGCCCGATGAGGGCGTGATTGCTAGGCGGATAAGTCACATCGAGCCCGCAGGCGCACACGCCGACGGTGCGCCCCGCCTGCAAGGCGCCCTCGTGTGCTGCGGAGTCTATGCCGAGCGCGAGGCCGCTGATGACGGTGAGCCCTGCGCGAGCCAACTCGCGGCCCAGAGTCTCAGCAACCAGGCGTCCGTAGGGGCTGGCCCGGCGCGTGCCGACGATCGCGATCGCGCGCTGGTCGCAATCCTGAATCTCGCCCCGGACGTAGAGGATTGGCGGCGACCCGTGAATCTGCCGGAGCAGGGGGGGATAGTGCAGGTCGCGGATGGTGACGATGTGCCCGCCGAGTTCCTCGAGTTTCCGCAGGTCATCGTCGGCTGGCGCCTGAGCGGCATCGCGCAGCCGGCGCTCTTCCGACGGGGACAGGGGACAGACAGCACGCCATTCCCCGGCCGATGCCGCCAGCAAGTCATCGGGCGACGGAAAGCGTTCGAGCAAGGCCAGGGCCTGTGCCGGCCTCAGCTCTGCTCTGCTCAACGCCAGCCATGCCTCGAGGGCCACTCTGACTCCCTTGCGCGAGCCGCCGGCCGCACAATCGCGCGCAACTCCAGAGCGCGACTGACGCCGCGGCCGGCGCGTCGTGCTCAGTCCTCCGCGGCTTTGACTATCGCGGGGTCGAGGCCGGTGAACTGCTCCACGTACTCGCGCCGCTCGCGCTTCAAGTCATTGACGAGCCGCTCGACCTCGGCCGTGGAGTAGAAGGCGGACGGATCGAACTTGCGGATGTCCACACCTTCGATCTCCTCCGGGACTTCGAGGCCGAAGTGCGGTTCCTTGGTCCACTTGACGGTGCCCCGCACGGCGGCGCGGAACAGCGCCGAGGTCTCAGGGATCTGGATGCGCATGACCTCGCGCTTGACGCGGAACGTGCCGTCCTTCTGCTTCTCGCGCACCTCGCCGACGCCGCCGGTGTTGATGAGGTAGCACTGAACGTTGGGGTGCTTGCGGAAGAATCCCAAGACCCAGTTGCCCTCCGCGGCCTCGTCGCCAACGATGAACGGATTGGTGCCGACGACGCGCACCGATTCGCCGGCACGCCGCGGGTCGCCCGCCGAGCTTTCCACCGATTCGCCGAGCATGAACGCCAGCGCTCCTTGCTCCGGGGTCAGGCGCGATACCATGGGCAGCACCGTATTGCGCCGCGTGATGAAGAACAGCAGGAGCCCGTCGGTCTCGTCGGCCGGCGGCAGGTCAATGGTGTCACTCGCGTGCGGTGCGAAGTTGGCCATCTGCACGACGCCGCGGCCATTGCTGGTCAGGGTTTCATCCTGGAAGTCAATGTTGCCTTCGGAGTCCACCATCACGTTCTCGAAGATGGTGTTGGGCTGAATGGCGGCGTTGTAGAGCAGCGGCTGGCCGTGAGGATCGAGGCCCTCGGTCTTCAGGTAAAAGCCGCGCTCGGTACCCAAGGCGCTGCCATCCTTGCGCAGGAAGCAGACGTCATCCTGGACGACATCCATCGTCTCGCCGTCCTGGGACAGGCCGTGATCGTGACAGGAATGCGTCGTCTTGCCTGTTGCCGACAGACCGAACAGGAGTATGCTGTAGCGATGCATCTTGCCATCAGGCTGACGCGCCTGCACCATCTTCGCCCCCGCGTGCACGCCGAGCATGCCTTCCTGCTTGGCGTACCACATCGCCATGCGCAGGAACCCTTTCTTCGCCTCGCCCATGTAATCCGAGCCGAGCACGAAGGTGACGCCTTGCTCGGGGAACACCAGGATCTGGCGATTCTGCTCCGGCCACTCCGGGACGCAGATCCAGTGCATGTCGGGACCGGGGGCGGTCGGCCTGTACGCGAACAGCGTCTCGCCCCACATGTAGGCGAGCTGTGCGGCGTACTTGCTGTAGACCGAGACGTACATCGTGCAGTGGGGGCAGAATGTGGTGTTGTTGCCCATGGTGCGCTCAATGCAGATCAGCCGCGTCCGGTCGAGATAACGCTGGAGCTTGCGCAGCGTCTCGGGCGCTTGGTCGAGGATCTCGCGCTGGCGCGGGCTGAGGTCGGGTTGCAGCACCTTCTTGCTGCCTAGGTAAACCGTCAGGCCCGCACTGCGGTTGCGCACGCTGGATACGAAGTTGTAACTCCCGAACTCGGTTAGCTGGCCGAACTGGAGCGCTCGATCCTTGGCGGCAGCATCCGACAGATGCTCCACGTTATGGTAATGGTACAAGGCTCTGGCCAGCTCTCCGACGTCGAGTTGCGTCTTCTTCCTTGCCATACCACGACACCTCCGCGACGCTGCTTGCCCAGTCTCGCCAGCGCTGGTAGTCCTCAACTCGTCGGGGACGGGGTCCGCGAGAATGATTCCTCGATCCGCCGACCTTCCGGTGACACACGGGCCCTGTGAGTGTGGGGATCTGCGCGTGCAGAAAGGATGCCAAGGGCGCCCGTGCCCGCCCCGGCGGTCGCACCGTCAGCAGCCCGCAGATACGAATGTTACCATAAGGGTCTCATTCCGCGCAACCTGGATTCCGGAGAAGCCGTGAGCGGCGAGCATACATGACGCCGCTTGGCGACTCAACGACTTGCCGGCGCCGTGGCAGCAGGATTTGCGCAATGCCTACGCCGGAGAACGCCTTGGCTCTCGGTGTTGCACGTGGGTGCGCCGGCGCGAGCTGACTGCGCCGCGCGGCGGAGGTGGGCAAATCAGCGATGACAGTGCGCGGCGAGGTCGGCGCTCACAGATCGCCGAGACGGAACAGAGCCACGTCGTCCACATAGACCTTCTCATCCCGCTCGAAGCCGTTGACGATGACGATTGCCAGTAGTTCCGCGACTCTCTTCCCATCGAGCTCCGCCGGGATCCGTGCGGCGGTTGCCACAGCCTGCCAGCGGCCGGAAACAGGGGTGATCGTCGTGCTCGCCGCGGGCAGGTTGCGGTGCTCGGCATCGCGAGGCGTGATGGAAAGCTCGACGGTCCCGGCGCTATCCTGTCCGGCGGGCGTATAGACTAAGCACACCGCCGCATAGCGCCCGGGGTCGAAAGGCGCGAGTTGATAGGGCCCGCCGCGCTTGACGCCATCGCACAAGACGCTCGCCCCGCCGCTGTGGGCGAGCTCCTGCGTTCCGGTCATCGAGCCGATGCCCCACTTGACCCACAGGCTCCACTGCTCCGGCTGCTCGCCGCCCTGCTCGAACGAGGGGTTGGCGAGAAGGTTGCGGCCGGTGCCCTCGGCGACGGCCAGCATGGTGCGGGCGTGGTCGCGCAGCGCCTCGTTCTCCGTGGAGTCCACGATTTGCCGCAGGCGCGCACGCACCTCCTCGCTGCGGCCGACCCAGTCGTAAACCTTCCACAAGCCGGTGGCGCCCCAGTCGCCGCCGCGCAAAGCCGGGTATCGCTCCATCGTCAAGGGCTGCACGAGGACCGGGTCATCGGGGAACTGCTCGAGCGAGAGCCGCCGGCGCTTCTCGTCCATCGCGATGCGCCCTGCGGCGTCGTCAACGACAGCGAGAGCTGCGCGTTCTGAGGCCACCGGATCACTGAGCGGTTCGCGGCGCGGGTAGGCCAGCGCTGATGCTTCGTAGTACTCGAAGGCTTGCAGCAGCAACTCCGCGCGGGCGCGCTGCTTGTCGGTCTTCGTCTTGGCGACGACGGATCCGAGCAGCCGGCGGCATTCGGCGATTTCGTCGGGCGTAACGTCGGCAAGATAGCTCGCGTTATAGAAAGGCAGGTACTGGCCCGCCTCGGCGAACCATGCCGAAGCGAGGATGCGCCGCGTCCAGAACTCCTCCCAATGTACATAGTAGGCCTTTAAGTCACCCGCCGCGTCCGGGCCAACGCAACGGTCGTACCACTCGTCCAGCAAGGCATCCACATCAAGATACGGGTTCCACTGGAGCTTGAGCGAGGCGTACAACTTCGGCCCCTCGCCCCAGTTGGGGTACGCCTCGGCGTACAACGCGCGCACGCCGTGCTCGCGAGCGAAGCGGTAGTAATCCGCCATGTGGTGGAACCACACCCGTGGCAGGCAGTACGGGCTGCCGTAGATGTAGTCGTACCAGCCGACGGTCGGCGAGGCCGCTTGCCAGGCCTGCGTCATCTCCTCACCCTGCGCGCGCAGGGCGGGATGAGTCCACTTCATACGGTCGTAGGTCATGAAGGGGATAATGCGCTCGTGAACCTTGACCCGGTCCGGCGGTTGAGCGATTTCGCTGTACGCCAGGCAGCCGAAGAACTTGTCGGGATGATGCTTGAGCACGCCCTCTACCACGGCGTTCGCCCACTCGAAGTAGCGATCCGAGAGGTGATCGCGGCCGAGGAAGTTCTTCACGCCCGGATCGCGGGCGCGGCACGTCTCACACTCGCAGTGGCCGCTGGAGTCGTTCACGCCAAGTGAGGATGACTGCGCTTCGGGATGCTCGTCGAAGTACCGGACTATGTTCTTGACGGCCTCTTCAACGATGCCCGGGGCGGTGAAGCACGGCTGCCAGCCGTGGGTGTCGTTGGTGGGGGGCAAGAAGCGTTTGCCGTCATGAATCGGGAAGAACTCTGGGTGGGTCTTCATGTAGGTCTCGGGTGGAAACAACTGCACCAGGTTGTGATGGAAGCTGACCCGGCCGTTCATGCGCAGCCGCCGCGCCCAGGTGTTCTGGACGGCATTCGGGAGGCCGCTGAAGAGGCGCGAGAAGAACGCGGGTTGATCGCGCAGCGGCTCCATCGCGATCCGTATGCTTGCGCGAACCGGCAAGTCCGTGCCATCGGGACCGGGCAGCAGCCAGCGCACGCCAACGTACCGCTCCAGGAATTCGTATACGCCGAACTCGGTCCCGGCCGGGGCCGGCCCTACGATGACGATGTTGAGCGGTTCGGGGAAGGCGATCACGAAGCCGTCGCCGTCGAGGTCGTGCAGATCGAGCGACAGCGCGCTGACGTAGTCGCTCGGGCCGACGTGGATCGCCGCGAGCCCGGCGGGAGCAGCGGGTACGATTGCGAGGAGAGCGCCGGTGGACTCCTGAATCGCGTGCTGCATCTCGGCACACGCTGTCCTGAGGGTCTCGGGCACGTCCGCGGCCAGGACGATGGCTGCGCGCGGCTCACCGTTCTCGACGATGCACACCGTGTCAGTCGCAGCCATGAGCGGGGCTCCCGTCAGCCACGCCAGTACGATCGCTGCCGACCGCATACGTAACATATTGCGCCTCCCGCCTCGCGACGACGAGACTATCCAAGGATTCAGACATCGGACGTCCTGTCAGGGCTTGGTTGGTCTGCATAACCAACTATGTCTTTGGACGCAGTCCTGCGCGCCACCTGCATCGCCGCCGCGCGTGGCGCGGTTGGCTTCACATTGCAGGATCGCGCAAAGAGGATTGGCGCAAGCAGGGGGCAAACAAGAGTCCCGACGACGAGGGATCGGAGATTGGACTATGGAGTATGGGCTGTTCCTGTTTCTGGGCCTGGTGTGCGCCTGTTTCTGCGCGGCGGGCGGCCTCAGCGAGATTGACCGCTGGGGCCTGCACTGGAAGGCGGTCAACTACGAGCGGGCGATGCAGGCCCGGCATCTGCGTGACGGCGGCCTGGCCATCGGCGGCGTTGACTTTCCCTTCCCCAAGGGGCACGAGCGCGAGGATGACGAGAACTGCGCGTATCTGACCGGCGCCTACCTCGCCGCGGTGTGCTTTCGATACGCGGTGACGGGAGAGCCCGAAGCCTTGGAGCAGGCTAAGCGGAGCGCCGCGTCGCTGCGCAAGCTGGTGGATGTGACCGGATCCCCGGGTTACCTCGCCCGCTGGTGGCGCCCGGCAACCGCCGACGCCCCGACGCCGACCGGTTGGCTCGCCAAGTGCTGGCAGAGGAACGGCGCCTACGAATGGCTGGGCAACCCGAGTACCGACCAGTACACCGGGGTCTTCTTCGGCTGGAGCGTCTACTACGATCTGGCGGCCGATGCAGCGGAGCGCAAGCTCACAGCGAAGTATGTCGGCGACATGGCGGGCCGCATCCTGGACGCGGACATGAAGATTCTCGATCCCGAGGGGAAGCCCACGACCTGGTACGACATGGCCCCTGAAACGCTGCAGCAGCCGGTCTACGCCCCGGTGGCGTTGCACCTGCTCAAGGTCGCATACCAGGTCACGGGCGAGCAGCGCTTCGAGGACAAGTATCGGGAGTTGGCGCTGCAGCACGACTACCTCGCGCGGTCCTGCAAGCGAAGCGACGACCCGGAATGGAACCGCTCCGATGACGTGATGAGCTTTGAGTCCTTCTACACCACCATTACTCAGGAGAAAGACGCGGAGATCCGGCAGGGCTTGGTGAAGGCGCTCCAGGTCAACTGGGATGACGTGCGCGCGGATGGGCGGTGGCTGTTCGGCATATTCTACGACGCCCTGTGCCCCGGGCGCGGCCAGTCGAAGATCGCTCTTCAGGAACTCGTCGACTACCCGTCTCACAAGATAACCGTGAAGGATCGCGAGCAGACCGAGGAGCCAATCCCGGCGTGGCAGCGCTCGTACGGCTGGTTCGAGTTCATGTGCGACACACGGATGCGCCTCGTCGGCTCCGAGCAGGCGGGCGTGGACTACCTGCTCGCCTACTGGATGGCGCGCCATCACGGACTGGTATGAACAGCGGCGCCGTCGGTGATACCAGGCTCAGCATCACGCTTCGTCAACGCGCAGGAGAGGCCCCATGCGACTGACTGACATTCTCCCCTCAATCCCTCCTGTGCGCCGTCTCGTGGTCTCCGCGCCCGATGCCGCCGGGGACAGCGTGGACTTCTGGATCTGGTACCGTTCGTTTCAAGGCCTGATCAACCGTGAGGAGCCGCACCTCTATCTCATGCAGGGCAGCGACCGCGCGCGCCGACGCCGGCCGCGCGACCTCTGCGAGTCGCACTGGCTCGACTACTATGTGAAGACGTTCGGCTTGCCCGTGGATGACCTCGATGACGTAGATGAGGTGATCGAACGCTACAAGCACCTCGTCGGCGGCTACATCCTGTACGACAACGAGTGCGTGATTCAGACCCAGAACCTGGCCATCACGCGCGCCGGGCTCGAGAGCTTGCTGCCCGTCGCGCCCGACCAGGAACACTGGATGGAGCGCCACGGCATCGCCAAGCGCGACGACCTGCGCGGCAAGTTCGCCGACGACGCCGAGGCCGCGGAGTGGGCGATTGGGAATCTCTGGCCCTACTGCCACAAACGGCTCTACGCCAACCTGTGCGTCCACCGTCCGTTCTGGTACGCCATGGGTCACACGCTGGAGGACTTCATCGTTTATCATCGAGGCCTGGCTCTCGACCTGCCATTGAGCCGTCAATCGCGCAAAACGCTCCGCCTCTACCGTCGGATGCTGGAGTCCGCCGATGCACCAGGCGTGCAGATGAACTGGCACTGCATCTGCGACCAGGAGAAGGAATACGTCGCCGAGGCGGCCGAGCGAGGATTCTTCACGCTCTGCAGCGTGAGCACGCCGAACCTGACGATCCACGGCGGAGTGGGCGACCTGGATGCGGCATACGAGCAGCCCCGGCCCCAGCGCGAGGACTGTCGCGCCGAGCCGGACAGGATTTACGTCTGTCTCTATGTCAGCGATGGGGATGCGACGTGGGCGATGAACAACCTGCACTCCGGTAACTGGCTCGATCCCGCGCGGGGGCGGTTCAAGCTCGGCTGGGGGCTGCTGCCCTTCATGGTCAAGCTCATGCCCGGGATGGTGCGCTACTACCATGAGACCCGCAAGCCGAACGACTGCTTCTGGGGCCCGTCATCCGGGGCGGGTTACACCTACTCCCACTTGTGGCCGGACAGCCTGGTTCATGGTTATCTGGAAGAGACGCGGCGGCTGCTCGACCAGACCGGCCAGCATGGCTGCAATATGGTGAACTGGTTCCTGCGCGACTGGTGGCGGGAGGTCGAAAACGACACGGCCGTGAGTAGGGAGCAGGAGACTCTGGCGCCGGGCCCGGGATTGATCTGCGGCCTTGGCGGGTCACCGTACGCCAAGAGCTATCTCGACGGGCCGATCCCAAAGCTGCATTCGGCTCACATCGCCAACGGGGGACGCGACAATATCGGCGATATCGTTAGCTTGAGCAGGGAGTGCCCCACGCCGCCGCTGTTCCTGTTCCTTTTCGCCCAGATAGCTGCGGGAGTTCTCGGGCATCTCGCCGGCGAAATGGAGGAACTCGCGCGACACCCTCAGATCCAGCTCCTCGGCATGGACGAGTTCTTCCTGACGCTGCAAGATGCTATCGCTCGGGGGTTGGTCAAGCAGCCGCTGTACGAGAAGACGGAGGCGCTCGCGGAGACCTGGCTGAAAGCGCCGGGGCGACACCGCCTGCCGCTGTGCGATCGTGTCGCGACGGAGCTTGCGCGGGTCGCCCATGCTTCGCCCGAGGAGCGGCGGCGACTGCTCGCGGAAGGCGCGTGGATCGAACTCGTCTCGCGCGAGATCGAGCACGTCGCCCGCGATCGAGAGAAGTTCTTCGCGCACTTCAAGGGCTTGCGGCCCACCCCGCGGGCGGAGGAAGCGGACACGCTGCTCTACGTCGCGTTCACCGTGGCGTGGAACGTCGTGCGCGCCGCGATCGAGGCCCAGGGCATCTACGCGAACCACCGCACGCAGTGCCTCAATGACTTCAAGCGGACATGCGGCGATTGGGTTGACGCGGCGCCGTTCGAGAGACTGTTCGCGGCGTGGGAGAGGTGGGAAAACGGCGCGCCGGGCGTGGAAGAGCTTGGCGGATGGTGCGATGGCGTCGCCCGTGCCGCATCGGTGCTGCGGGAGCGCCTGAGTCCCGGGGAAACCGAGGAGTTCACGGGCTGGCCGCCTCCGACGATTTGAGAATGCGCGCCAAGCGGGAGGCCGCAATGCGGACGATCATTCCACGGGCTGTCGTCGCATCAATCATCATATATTGCCTAATGTTGGGCGCGATCGCGCACGCGGAGGCAGCGATGCTCGTACCGGAGATCTACGGCGAGTGGTGGACGGTTGCGGGGGATCCCGACCTGGGTGCTCTCACCGATCCCAAACAGCAGCCCGTTGATTTCGCTGTCTGGCGGGCCGCCGATGGAACCTGGCAGCTTTGGTCGTGCATCCGAAACACGAAATGCGGCGGCCACACGCGGCTGTTCTATCGGTGGGAAGGGAGGAACCTGACCGACCCGGACTGGACACCAATAGGCGTCGCGATGCAGGCCGATCCGCAGTTCGGCGAGACGCCCGGCGGCCTCCAGGCGCCCCACGTCCTCAGGATTGGCGGGGTCTACCACATGTTCTACGGGGACTGGGAGAACATCTGCCTGGCGACGAGCGCTGACGGCAAGGCTTTCACCCGGCGGCTCAACGCCGACGGCAGGGCCGGCATGTTCAGCGAGGGCCTGGGGAACAACACGCGCGATGCGATGGTCTTGCCCGTGGGCGAGGCGTACCACTGCTACTACACCGCGTTCCCGAACCAGCACGGCGCGGTGTACTGCCGGACGTCGCGCGACCTCATGGAGTGGAGCGACTCCACGGTCGTCGCCTTCGGCGGATCGGCGGGCACCGCGCCGTGGTCGGCCGAGTGTCCGTTCGTCGTGCATCACGAGGCGTCGGGGTATTACTACCTCTTCCGGACGCAGCGCTACGGCCCCGAGGCGCAGACCAGCGTCTATCGCTCGAAAGACCCGCTGCACTTCGGGATTGACGAAGACGAGCGCTACTTGGTGTGCAGGCTGCCCATCGCCGCGCCGGAGATCATCGAGCACGAGGGTGAGTACTACATCGCGTCCCTGCTGCCGAGCCTGAAGGGCATTCAGGTCGCCCGCCTGCGCTGGAGCGAGCGCTGAAGCGCAGGCGACTGCATGCCGGACGGATTGCCGGCGCTGAGCGGGCGTTGTGCGCAAGGTCAGGAGTCATGAAGAAGTCCGTGTTGCTGTGGCTGGCTGTCGCCGTGAGTCTGGTGTCGGGCCCGGGTGCGCGGGCGCGGTTCGAGCGGATTGCCTACAACAATCCCGGACTCGTCGTTGACCTGGGCGTGGGATTGTGGGCGGTGCCGCTGCCGATGGACTATGACGGCGACGGCGACAACGATCTGCTGGTAGCAACCACCAACAAGCCTTCCAACGGCATCTACTTCTTCGAGAACCCCGACGGCGCCGTCGGATTCCCAACATTCAGGCCGGCCGTACGCCTCGGTGATGCGACGGGCAACATTCAGATCTCATATCCAGGCGATGCCTACCGCATTCTGACTCCCGGCCGCGACCATCGTGAATTCAAGAGCAGTCTCCTGACCGCCGGGGAGCCGATCCCGTACGAGCAGAGCTTCTACGCCGGCCGCGCAAACCAATGGCGAATGTACGATTACGATGGCGACGGGGCGCTCGATCTGGTGATCGGTGTCAGCGATTGGCGCGAGTACGGCTGGGATGATGCGTACAACTCCGATGGTGTCTGGACGCGCGGCCCGCTGCACGGATACCTGTACGTCGTCAGAAACGTCGGAACCAACGAGAAGCCGAAGTACGGTGAAGCAACGCAGGTCGCGGCCGGCGACAAGCCGCTCGACGTCTTCGGCTGCCCCTCGCCGAGCCTCGCGGATTGGGATAGCGACAGCGACCTCGACATCATCTGCGGCGAGTTCCTCGACAAGCTGACGTATTTCGAGAACGTCGGAACGCAGCATGCTCCGCGCTATGCCGGCGGTCGGTTCCTGAAGTACGAGGGCAGGATCATCACGATGGATCTGCAGATGATCCAGCCCGTCGCTGTTGACTGGGACAAGGACGGCGATGTTGATCTTATCGTCGGGCAGGAGGATGGCCGCGTCGCATTGCTGGAGAATACGGGCACGTTGATGAGCGGCACGCCCGCCTTCCTGCCGCCGCGCTTTTTCCAGCAGCAGGCGGATTGCGTCAAGGTCGGCGTCCTCGTGACACCGTGCAGCTGCGACTGGGACGGCGATGGCGACGAGGACCTGATCTGCGGCGATACCGCGGGTTATATCAGCTTCGTCGAAAACCTCGACGGCGGGTATCCGCCGAAATGGGGCGCGCCGCAGTACCTGGAAGCCGATGGCGGCACGATACGCATACAAGCCGGTTACAACGGCTCAATCCAGGGGCCGGCCGAGGCCAAGTGGGGCTACACCGTGCCGTGCGTTGCGGATTGGAACCACGACGGCCTGCTCGACATTATGGTCAACTCGATCTGGGGCGAGGTGCTGTGGTACCAGAACATCGGAACGCGGGCCACGCCGCGGCTCAAGTACGCACAGCCCGTGGAGGTTGAATGGCAAGGCGACCCGCCGAAGCCGGAATGGAACTGGTGGGATCCCAAGGGCAAGCAACTCGTGACCCAGTGGCGGACGAGCCCTGCTGTGATTGATCTCAACGGCGATGGCCTCAACGACCTCGTGATGTTGGATCACGAGGGCTATCTCGCGTTCTTCGAACGGCGTAAGGCCGCGGGCGAGTTGCAGTTGCTACCGGGCAGGCGCATGTTTTTCAACGAAGACGGCAGCCCGCTTCGATTGAACGCAGGTCGCGCCGGCAAGAGCGGACGGCGCAAGGTCGTGCTCGTGGACTGGGATCGCGACGGCCGGCTTGATATCCTGGCTAACAGCGTCAACGTGGATTTCCTGCGCAATGTATCGACTGATGGCGGCTACGTCTATCGCAACATGGGGCCGGTGGATGACATGATTCTCGCCGGGCACACCACGTGCCCGACCGTCGTGGACTGGGACGGGAACGGGGTGCCCGATCTGCTCGTGGGCGCGGAGGATGGATTTCTCTACTATCTGGAGAACCGTCACGGCTCCTAGCCCGGGCGCGATGCGCCGGATACGATCGAAGTCGCGGAGCCGCCGCGCAAGCTGGAGCGCACGATGCCGAAAGAAGTGATGCGGCGCAAGGCCGCCGACAACGTGTACCTGCACAAGGACTTCCACGGCGCATTGAGCGCGGGCATTGAGTACTTGCACGAGCGCTACGGCGACGAGGCGGTGCGCGAGTACCTGCGCGGATTCGCCGCGACCTACTATGGCCCGCTGATCGCGGCCCTGCGGGAGCGCGGGCTGATTGCACTGAAAGAGCATTTCGAGCGGATTTACGCGGCCGAGCAGGGCGACATTCGGGTGACCTGCTCCGACGACGAACTCCTGCTCGAGGTAGCGGCCTGTCCGGCTGTCAGCCACATGCGCGGGCGGAGCTACGCCGTCGCACGGCTGTTCTCGGAGACGGGCAAGGCGGTTTACGAGGGCATCTGCGAGGGGACGCCGTTTGCGGTTGAGGTGCTGGAGCGCGACGATGCCACCGGCCGCAGCCGCGTGCGGTTCCACAGGAGGGAGCTGTGATCCCCTGCACGGATTTCATTCCCGCCTACAGCGAGCTGTTCAAGTATCTGGAGGCCCGCGGCGGCCGGGAGGCGGTGTTGGACTTCTGGGACTATCTCTCGGACAACTTCCTGGGGAATCTCAGACAATTGGCCGAGCAGCGCGGGATTCGCGGTTGCTGGGACTACTGGACGCACACGCTCAACGAAGAAGCCGCGGACTTCACGATGGAGTTGGACGAAGAGGCCGGTGAGTTCCGTATCACCATGCACCGCTGCCCGTCGAAGGGGTTGCTTCTGCAGTGCGAGCACATCAAACCGTACCGTGACTACTGCGGCCACTGCGATGTGCTCTACCGGCGCATCCTCGAGCCGCTCGGCTACGAGTGCTCGCTCGATATGTCGCGCTGCGACGAAGCCGCGTGCGTGTTTGAGGTGAAACGCAAGGGCCCTGCTGCCGCTGGCGGGTGAGTGGCGGCACAGTATCTTTCCAGTTTTCTGGCGTCGCCGCCCAGGCACTTAGCTTGCGCGAGACTCCACGCTCGCCTTAGTCGCTTTGAGTGACAGCCTCCGGCCGGTCGCCCGCGCTTCTCACGGCTGGGCCTGTGCTTTCCTGCGGCTCAGTCTCGTCCTAACCGCATCGCTGGTCAGCTCGCGCAGGGCATCGGAGGCAACCCAGTTCGTCCTCCGCGGACTTGCGGCGAGAATCTCGTTCGCCGTCCTGATGGCCTTTCGATTCAGACGAGGATTGCGCTTGCCGATTTGCCGCAGAGCCCAATTGATGGCTTTCCTGACGAAGTTTCTGTCGTCGCCGGCCTCGCGCTTGATGATGGGCAGGAAGCTTTCGAACGATTCATCGGTTGCGCCCTTGTCGTGGACGCTCAACGCGGCCATCAGGACGAACCCGGCGCGTTTGACGAACTCCTCGTCCCGCGCGCTCCATTCGAGCGCCTTCTCGTAGGCAAACGGTGTCTTGTCGAAGAGATTACTGCAGCACTGGTCGCACACATCCCACGAATCAAAGTCCCTGACCCACCGCTCCATTTGCCGTTCCGTCACGAGCTTCGGGTCGTCAACCAGGCCGGCGAGTATGCGCGCGTCGTGGATGTCTGAATCCCACAAGCGCTGCGCGAGACCGTGGTCGCGGCGGATCTCTTTCGCTATACGCCGCAGGGCAGGCATCGAGGCCCCGTACGTGTTGCGCGGGTTGATGCCGAACCGCGCCATGCCCTCGACCGCTCGCGGGTCGGCAAGCGACTTCAGGCGCTTCATGATCGCTTCGTATCGCATCTGTCTTCGACGGCGCTGATGGTGCGCACTCCCCGGAACATTTCTCGGCTTCGCCGGGGCATGACATCCGACCAGCCGCCGGGCCATGGCCGGGGGCGGCGTGGAACGACGGCGCTACACCCCGCGCCTCGTCCCGGTTGATCGGTGGCACAGTCCCGCCAGTGCGCAGCCCAGTAGGAGCATGAGGATGCCCACTGCGGTTGCGCGAGGGGCGTGAGACGCGAGTGCCACCGCGTCATCTGTCGGCTCAGCAGCGTCGTCGCCTACCGAGCTGGCGTGCCGGTCTCCGAGCAGTTCGTCAAGCTCCTGCTCCGTGAACACATCCTTGCCTTCGTCGCCGATCTGTATCGCCTGGCCATTCGTCACCACAAGCACGCGCGGGCCCTGGGAGAAATACTGATTCAGCTCCGGCCGCCTTCGCGTCAACTGGAAGTAGGCCTCGCTGTAGGCTTTCACTTGCACCACCTGTTGCACGCCTTCCTTGTACCGCGCGTCCTCCCAATTCCCGCCGCGATTGAAGAAAGCCTGGTTGTTGCGCGTCTGCGCTTGCTCATATCGGAAGGCATCCCCAGCGCGGTCGAGCTGCACGTTCTGCGCGGCGAGGTTGGACTGACTCCTGAGCATCTGCGCGTTCTGCCTCTGCGACGTCGCCCACGACCCGACCGGGCCCGCCGGCCCCGCGGCCCCGGCCGGCCCCTTCAGGCCTGCGTCCACGTTGCTCATGGTGATGCTCCGCGCCTCTTCGAATTCGATTCGGCTCCCTTCCTCAGCCAGGAATGCCGTGTACTCGGTCAGGATGCCGTATCGTGTGCTCAGCGCGATTACCTCGTCAACCAGTTCCTTCTCTTCGCCGTGCACCATGATCTGATCGAGCAGCCAGCCGATCTTCCTGCTTGCCCATAATGGGGCAATGTAGTCGTGCTCGCGCTGCGATGTCGGGAACCGCACCGACGTCGCGAATCGCTTGCGCTCAGGCGAGGCGTAGCCGGTCAGTGAGACTTTGGCCATCACCGGCTTCTCGGCGCGGTAACGCCCGAACACGAGCAGCTGCGACCCGGCGAACAGGTCCGGCATTTCCGCAGGAAACACGTCATAGGTCTCGACTTCGGCGACGTCCAGCGCCACCCGGGTCAGCACCGGCTGGGCGACCTTCGCGAAGAAGCGCGAAACCTTGACTTCGATGTCTTCCTTGGGCCGCACGTACTCCGTCACCCCTCCGTTGTTCTGAGCGAGCTGCTCCAGGAAGATCGTGTTGACGTCGTAGCCCGCACCGAAGACGAACAAGCGGGCTCGCCGATCGCCGCCCTGCGCGTTCCATTTCTCGACGTCTTTCGCAATCGTGCCGATGTCCGTCTGCCCGACCGTCGGCAATCCGTCGGTCAGGAACACGACATAGCTCGCGCGCTTGTCGTCGAAATCCATCCCAAGCGCCGTGTCCAGCGCGGAGTGGATGTCCGTCCCGCCGCCCGCGGTCATGTCCTCCACGAGCTTCCGCGCCTCGCGCACGTTCTCGCGCGAGGCCGGCTTCAGCCGGTTGCCGACCCCGTGCACCCTCACGGTATTGCTGAAAGTGATGATGCGGAACCGGTCGTTCTCATTGAGACTGTTGAGACAGAACGCCAGCGCGCCCTTCGCCTGCTCGATCTTCTCCCCCGACATGCTTCCGGACTGGTCGAGCACGAACGCGACATCTTTGGGCTGCACATCCTTCCTCGCGAGCTGCGGCGACGGCGCGGCCATGACGAGGAAGAAGCCATCCTCCCCCGATTCCTTGTAGGTCAACACGCTCGTACCGACGTCCTTCTCAGATACCGTATAGTGCAGGACGAGATCGAGGCTCGGCCTTGTGCCGTGCTCCTCGAGGGTGGCGAAAGCCGTGTGCGCGTCTGCTTTGTCCACTTGCATCTCGTGGGTGGGGGAGTACACTGCGCGAATGGGTGTCCTGGACTCGACCTTGATCGCCACGCGCACTTCCTCGATCGGCGCGGACGAGAACTTCTCCGTGCTCAGCGGATAGACGTAGCTCACGACGCCGCTGTCGTACGCGAGAAGCTCAGTGTACTCCATCTGAATGCGCTTCGTGCCATGTGCTGGAATCGGGAACACGCGCACGCGATATGTGTCCCTCCCGACGTACTCCAGCAGCGCCGGGTCGCGGCGCTTTCTCACGATGCTCTCGTAGATCTCACGGGCCTTGTCTCGGTTGAGGAGTTCCGCGTGCAGCGGCTGTCCTTGGTCGTAGAGCGTGAACTCGCGCACCGACGCGCCGTGCGGCAGAGGGAAGACATACACCGCCTCCTGCTCTCGACCGGAGCGGTTCTCGAAAACCTGGTCAATCTTCGTGGTCGCCGCTTGGCCCTCGATGGTGACGTCCACGCGGTGGTACTTGACCGCGAAATTGGGGGCGTCGGGACGCTCGGGAATGAGGATGCCGTCCGCGGGTGCAGGAGTCGCGCCGCCCAAGACCACCAGTGCGGCCAGCATGGCGGCCAGGCCGACCCCACGCCGCATGCCGAAAGCCTTCAGGAACACGTTGCGAGACATCTTACCCCTCCTCGATGGGGCCCGGGCGTTGCCGAAGCGCGCTCACGAACCCCATTCCAGAGGAGTTCCGGCGGCGCGGCGCTCTGCGCCACGCATCCAACAGCCGAAACCCCTTGAGATCGCACTATCCATTTGACCTCTAGCAGGGGCAGAAGGTTCCAGGGATTCTGGCATTGCGCACGTGGAGGGGGCAACGACAGGCAATCCGAGGACTGACGGCTAGCCGGCCACGGCGCACAAGTGCTCGGCGTGCCTCAGGCTGCTTGCCGGCGGGCTGTGGGCCTTACTGCGGCACTTCGAGGTCAGCCAGCCATTCGTCCGTGATGCGCTTGCCGAGGAGGAAGAACTTGCGGTCGGGGTGCCACAGGACGTTGTTGCTGTTGCGCGTCGTGAAGCTCGTGTAGACTCCGATGTCGGTGCGCTTGAGCGGCCCGATCCCCGCGCCGTCATTGTCCATGAGCTGCTTCGACTCGCTGAACCAGATCGGCTGCTCGGCGCGCGGACGATACTTGCCCAGCGCGATGAAGGCCGGGCGCCGGTTGCGGCCGGATTCCTCGGGCTGGCTGCCCTCGAAGCGCCCGTCATTGTTGTGGTGCAGCAGAACGTAGCGCCCGTCGGGAAGCTCGTATATGGGGCAACAGCACAGCGGCTCCAAGATGGGCTGCCCATGATCGCGCCGCAGCAAAGGCGCCGGACTGCGCCATGTCCTCCCGTCGTCGTCGGACACGCTGTACCAGATGTACCCGCTCATCGTGCGCATGGTGCAGAACAGCCGCTGGTCGGGAAGGCGAACAAGGCTCGGCTCCTGCGCGACGCTCAGCATCGGCTTGTCGTAGTATGGAACGCACAGCGCCTCGTCGCCCCACGCCGAGTACTCGACGTTGATGTCCTTCGGCTCGGGGTTGTCATCAATATTCGTGAAGCGCATGAACTCGACGACCGACTCCCACGCGCACCAACTGTTCTTGTGCGGCGGCGTGCGCACCGCCTTGCTCACCCACCGCGTGAATCCCGTGAACCAGCCACCGTGCAAGTCGCGAATCGGTTTCTGCCACACGATCCAGTTCGACGGCACCTTGGGATCGGGGTCGTCGTGCGGGCTGCGCGGCATCGGGATCGTCTGCGGCGACGACCAGCTCTTGCCCATGTCGTCGCTGTAGACGCAGTCCATCGTGCCCGTGATCTGATGGAGCACGTCGTCAATCCCGTGGTACTGGTTGTAGATCACGTAAATGCGGCCGGAGCGCGACACGATCGGGAATCCCCAGCTTGCCATGTAACCCTCGCCCGGCTTCATCGGACCGACCAGGCGCTCCGGCGCGATCCACGTCGCCCCTTCGTCGTCCGACCGCGAGAAGACGATGCGATGATCCCCCGCCCCCTCGTGGCTGCTCTGGGTCCACACCGCCATGAGCGATCCGTCCGGGCCGTCGAAGACGAGGAAGTGCTCGTTCCCCGTATCATAAGTGGAGCCGTCCACCGACCCCGGCCTGTAAACCACATAGTCCGGCTTGGTGCGCTGGATTTCAACATCGAGATCGACGTCCATGCTCGCATACCTCGTTTGAATTCGCGATGTCGCCCGGGCGCATCTCGCGCGCGGACGAGCGGCGGCGTCGTCTATTTCGGAGCCTCTCGTCTCAGCGGCAGGAGAGGCAGCGCGCGCGCGAGGGCGTCCGCATCATCTTCGAGCAGGAACACGAACACCTTCATGCCCGCGCGGTTCACCTCGCCGGTGTCGCGATCCGTGAAATCGCTCCGCCCGTCGGCGACGTAGACCAGGCCGTCCGAGACGGCAATCCCCCGCGGGTCATTGGAAAACGGCCCGAGATGCCAGAAGCCTCGAAGCTCCTGCAACTCGGAATCCATTTCCAGGAATCCGCTGCGATGGTTGCGCCAGTTCTGGTTCCCCACATAGGCGGAAAACGTCGCGAACACGCGGCGCTGCGTCTCGTCCGTCCCGATCCCCGCGATGTGATCCCCAAAGCCCTCGAAACGCGGGATCACGGGATCACCAAGTGGGGCCAAGGTCTCGGCCGTCACCTGATAGATCTTCGTGCGCCCCGCCGCCAGCAACAGCCTGTCGTCAATCGCCTCCATGCCCTCCACGGCGCCGATCGCCTGCGTACTCCAGCGCCGCAGGACCTGCCCCTGCGCCGCATCATCGAGCGACAGGGAATAGATGCGTTTGCCGTCGTCGTCCGCGAGCAGCAGCACGTCTTCGCCGTTGACGCGGACGACGTCCAGGCCCTCAGGTCCCGGCGCGGTGAGCGTGCTGCCCGGGAACGGACTGGTCGGGATCGCGCGCGCCACCCGCCCGGTGCGCCGGTCAAGTGCATAGATCAGATGCGCGTTGTCATCGGCCACATAGACGCGCTCGCCGAGCACAGTCACGCCCTCCGCGTCTTCGCCCATGGTGCCGTCCGTCGTCGGCCGCAAGTTGTAGATCCCGACCAGGAGCGGCACGCGCACCGGCAGCTCGTGGGAAGTCCGGGCGGCGCCGCGTTCCACCACACCCGCGACGGTCCTGGGATATGCGTTCGGGGCTTCGAAGACGCTCGCGTAATTGGCGCTCACACTCGCCTCGCCGGCGTTCGAGAAGACGTTTGCGGCAGCATAGACGGCGGTCCTGGACATCTCTCCCGTGTGCTGTTCGGCGCCGTGCGCGACGAACCCCACGCCGAAGCGGCGGTTCGCGCTGAACGTGCAGTTCTGGACGCAGAGCACGTTGTAGTCGCCGCCCTCGACCGGAGAGTTGATGATCTCGACGCCGTCCTCGCCGTTGCCGTTGAACCGGCTGTCAAGGATGAGCGCATGCGTCCGCGTCGCGAGGCGAATCTCGATGCCGTCGTCGCCGTTGTCTGAGAACGCGCAGCCGTGGACGAGCACGCCCGCGTCCCCGTCGTAGTCCAGGCCGTCATCGCGGTTATCAACTAATCGGCTGGCGAGGATAGCCCCCTGAGTTGATTCGAGGTCAACGCCGTCGCCGTTACCAGTGACGAGACACCTCCGCATCAGCAGCACGGTATTGAAATCGTTATCGAACCCGACCCCGTCTGACGCGTTGCCTGCGATGTGACAGTTCTCGATATCCAGCGACGCTCCGGCCCGGAGCAGTATCCCCGTCTCTCCGTCTCGAATGGTGAGACCGGCCATGCGGGAATGTCCCGTCACCGTCACCACGGCGCCGTCGCCGGCTGCTTCGCCCGTGATTACGCACGTCTCCGCGTCTTCGCCGATGAGGTGGATCGCCGACGGCAGCACTACCCGCTCTCGATACGTGCCGGGCGCCACCAGTATCGTATCGCCCGCCGCCGCGGCCTGCACGGCCCCGCCGATCGTCTTGAAGTCGTCGGGCACACGACGCATCGCCGCCTGGCATACCGTACACGCGAGCCCCGAGATGGCCAGAACGAAGAGGTGTCGCACGACACGGCTCCGGAAATGCGATCGACGCATCGCCACAGCGCAAGCCGTCAGCCGTCTAGTCATCGGAATTCCGCCTTTCCAGGATTGGCTCACCCCAATGCGCCCAGTCGCAGACATTCGCCCCATCGGAATCCGTAATGAGAGTGACGAGAACCGTCTGCCCCGCCCATTTGCCGAGGTCCAGCGTGGTCTCCTGCCAGCCCTGCGGCTGAGGCACAGGCGCTTGCCACAGGATCTCGCCGTTCACTGCCGCGATGAACAGCACGCTTTCCCCGCCGTCGCGGACCCCGTAGTGGAAGCGCAGTCGGCATGGCTCCTCAGGAAGCGCCAGCGCCCAATCAAGCACTGTCCGTCCTTGCGACGGCGTGTGTCCGCTGATCGCGCGCATTGAGACGTCTCTCATATCCACGTCTGCGATGGTCCCGCTGCCATAAACGCTGCGGTCGCCGCCGAGGCCTCGCGACAGTGTCGCCGTGCTGAATGGCAGGTCGGCCAGCTTGGCCGGCAGCGACACCTGCTCGCGCTCGTACACCAGCGCCGCCCACAGTGAACGACCGCCCCCCTCGAAGTGATAACGGCGCGGCCTCTGGTCGCTCGCGGCCGCCGACGGGATCGTCGCCTGTGCCCGCGCATCTGACACCAGGTCAAACGCCAACGGCCCCTCGTCTGCGCCGGCCTCGATCCTGGCGTCATTCCAGTAAGCCCAGTCGTAGGAAACATCGCCGGCGGGACCGGGAGCCGTAATCAACCGCAGCGTGGCCACCGTGCCCGCGAGGTCGCTCAGGTCGACTTCGCTCTCCATCCAACCCGCGTCTCGGCTCTGGTGGCGGGTGAATCGGGGTTCACCGTTGATCGAGATGACGAACGTGACGCCGTCTCCGGTATCCTTGAGGTCGGGAACGTGGACGATGTCGGCGAGCCCTGTGGCGAAGCGCAGCGTCAGCGCCTCGGCCCGCGGCAGCTCGACAGTGAACTCACCAATCGTTGCTCCACCCGCCGCCTCGCCCTGCCACGGAGGGTGAGCGAAGATAGCCGGGCGCCGCTCGCCCTTGCAGGGGGCGCTTCGGGCGATGAAGACGCCGCCATCGGCAAGAGGTCCGGTCTGACCGTCGAGACTGCCGGGCGCCTGCCCGGGCGGTGACATCAAGCGCCGCGCTTCGCCCATCGCTTTAGACGCCTCCCACACGAGCTTCGCGTAACGCTTGACCTGGGCAACGGCCCGCCGGGCGCCGCGATAGAATGTCTGCAGCACCAGTGGTCGCTCGGGACGCGCGACGGCCACCGCTTTCGGCACCGGTTTTCCGGGCCGCGCCAGATAACGCCGTTCCGGGTCGAGGCCGTACACCCCGTTCCTGTCTTGCGCCGGCCAATCGGACACCACCCACGGCGCCGGCAGGGCATTCGTACCCGCGGCTATGAGCATGACGGGCGCCCGCTCCGGGCCGCGCAAGACCCAGCCGTACGACTCGCGTCTCAAGTTCGCCCGGAAGCCGGCGTTGCCGCGCCACGCCATGGCCTCGCTCGGCGCCAGATCAAAGTCGGGTCGGAGCTGTTGTGTCGCCCACAGCCGCCCGAGATCCAGCGCAAGCCGCACGCCATCGGCTTCCCAGTCAATGCTCGACTCGTGGACAGGCAAAGTCGGCAGGGACGCCAGTCGGACACCGACCTCTGTTGCGTCAACGTATGCTGCCAGGGCGGTCACCGGGTCGGGCATTCCGAGATGCCCGTAGAGCTGCACGAACGGAGAGAACAGGAAGCTCCGCACGGGATGGTACGTCCCCAGGTGCTCGTTCGGGTTCCAGAAGATCTCGCCCAGCTGCGCGAACGAGCATGGCAGGAGCACCTCGTGGATCCCTTCCGTGCCGATGGCGACCTCGGGCAGCGCGGCGTGCAGCTCGCGGAGGTATAGCTCCGCGCCGCCGAGGGCGTTGACGCCGTTCACGCGGCCGTGGGTGCTGTTGATCAGCACGGGATAATCCAAGTGGATGGCGTCAAACCCGAGCGTGCGATGAGCTTCCACCATCCGCTCGATGAGCAAGCGCCGCGCCTCGGGATACGCCGTGTTGAGCACGACGATCTGATGCTCCGGGTCGTGAGGGCGATCGAGGTACCAGCCGACGAGGTTCCCCGACCAGCGATCGCGCAGGAGCATATCGTCGTATTCGTCTCGCAGCGGATGCCGCGGGTTGATCCCGGCGAAGTTGAAGTGCAGCATGACGCGAAAGCCCAGCCCTCGGACCATGTTGATCCAGTCCGCGACGCCAGGGCCGGGCTCGTATTCCGGATAGTTGACGTCGTAGCCGTAGGACCGCCAACTTGGGACGTAGATCAGCGTGCGGTCTGGCGGCACTTCGCGGGCGAGTCGCTCCAACTCCGGGCGCTCCAGGAGAGCTTGAATCCGCACCACGAAGCCGATGCGACCTGCCCAGTCCGGTTGCCGCCGGGCGAGAGGCGTCAGGCCGTAGGAACGCTCCATCAGCCTGCGGTACTGCCCGGCGGGGCTTTGCCAGTGGCCCTGATACGCATCCAGTCGCCACGTCACGGCATCAAAGCTGCGATGGTCTTGAGCCGGGCCGTCGGTTTCCGTGGCAAAACGCAGAGCGGCCGTCTCGCCCGTGCGCTCGTAGCTGAGGTGTTTGAACTGCCTGAGGGGATCATCGGTCCAGAGCGAGATGCCGCCCTTCTCGCCTTGAACGAACAACGCGGCCGCCTGCCATGACCCCGGCCACTCATAGTCCACCTCGGGTTCGGTGCGAGCGGCATCCACGACCACGCCACCGGCGCCTGGGACAATCAGTCCTACTCTCCGCAAATCCAGGCCGCGCCAGCCCCACTCGACGCCGCCGATTCCGCCTTCGGCCCGCGCGACGCGTTGGGCGATGACAAGCCCGCCGGTCGCCTCGTCGGCCTTGACGGTGGTCGTGACGCGAGCCGGCTGCTCGCCTGCCGTCTCTGCGACCCATTGACATCCCCCCGGAAATTGGCGCTCCCGCACGAGGCGCGTCGCCTTGAGGACGCCGCCCTTCTCCATCACTCCAACCTGCGTTTGCCCCTCGCTGGGAGCGAAATAACGCTCCCCCGTAAGCCTATTCTCGAACGACACCAGGGATCCGTCATCGAAAACAGCGCCCACGGTGCTCGTCGTCACGGTGAGGGACTCCGCCTTCGCTGCGGCCGTCATCGTCATGGCAAGCACCAGGGCAAACGCAAACCGGCTCGTGGTCATGCTGCGCTCTCCGCGATCTCTCATAGTCACATCGCTTGTTTCGTTCTGCCACTCCGCAGTCGCGCCCTTCTGTCGGTCGTCGGCCGGGCGCTCCCTTGGCACGAGCGAAGGATAATGATGTCCTCTTGATGGCGAATGCGCCGAGCAGGTGAGGAGGGCATGCGCGGCGCAATCCTGATCCATGCTTACGGCTGCCCCGCCGAACCGCGACCAGCAGCGGCCTGTGGTTTCGATTCCGGCTCATGCCGTGCTATGTGGGCTCGGGCTTGCGATTGCGGTCGGGCTGTGGATGCTGCACACGCCCGCCGACGGGCCCTGGGGGTCGCGCTTCATCGCGGGTCAAGCCATCGCCTTCGCGGCTTACCTCGGCGCGCTCGCGCTGGCGCGGAGCGGCCGCCTCCGCGGTGTCGCTGCGCTCACGCTAATGCTGGCGTTCGCTCTAGGCCTGCGTGCGGTGACGTGGGTGCGCGCGCCGCGCTTGTCCACCGACTTCTATCGCTACATCTGGGACGGCCGGGTTGCCAACGCCGGGATCAACCCGTATCGTTACGCGCCCGCAAACCCGAAGCTGAGCCATCTCCGCGACGACCTGTGGCGTCCCATCAACCACAAGCGCGTCCCAACCATCTACCCGCCTGCCGCGCAGATCCTGTTCGCCGGGCTGTGGCGCGTGCCCGGCGGCCCGGAGCGCACCTTCCGGTGCGCATTCGTGTTGTTTGATCTCGCGGCGCTCGGCCTGGTGTGGATGCTGCTCGTCCGCCTGCGTAGGCCCCGCGAATGGCTCGTGGCGTATGCCTGGCATCCGCTGGTGATCACCGAGTTCGTGGCTGGCGCCCATGTGGACGTTGTCGGGGTATGCTTCCTGCTCGCCGCCTTGGTCCTGGCGCCTCCGGCGAATGACAGACGGGTCGGCTGGTCGGCGGCGGCGCTCGGCCTGTCCATTATGACCAAGGGCTACGCGTTGGCGGCGCTGCCGTTCATGTTCCGGCGCCATGGTTGGCGATACCCGGCATGGGTAGCGGTCACGTGTGCTGCGGTCACCGCGCCGTTTCTGGGGGCTGGCGCCGCGCTCTTTGGCGGGCTGACCCAATACGTCGCCCGGTGGCGGTCGAACGCCAGCCTGCTGCTGTGGATCGAGCGTGCGGTGGCGCCGCTGACGAATGACGAAGCAGTCGCGGCAAAGGCGATCGTCCTGGCCGCGCTGATTGTGCTCGCTATCTGGCTCATGCTGCGCGCGACGCGCGATGACGGGGATCCCGTGCGCAACACATTCATCATTCTCAGCGCGGCGCTGCTCCTGGGTGGCCCGGTTCTGCCGTGGTATGTCGCGTGGACCGTGCCGTTCCTCTGCCTCTGGCCTGTCGCCGGATGGGTGCTGTTCACGGGGCTGGCTTCAGTGGCATACTACACTCACTGGTCGCTGCCGGACGCGGTGTCGCCGGCAAAGCAAGTCGAATACGGCGTGGTGTACGCCGCACTGGCCATCGAAGGCGCCTGGCGCCTTTTCCGCCTCAGACGAATCGGTCGGGTCGCCAGCACAGGCTCCGCAGAGCCATCCCGATAATCGCGGCGCCCGCCTTTGCGGAACCGGTAATAGTGCCGGTTATCTTGGACTTCCCAATGCGACGGCGATAGCTGACCGGCACCTCCGCGACGCGCAGGCCCGCTCGTGCTGCCTTCGCCTGCATCTCCATCGTCCAGCCGAACGCGCGATCCGCCATCCCCAGTTCCATGAGCGCGTCCGCGCGAATCGCCCGAAACGGCCCGAGATCCGTCGCGCGCTGTCCGTGAAGCAGCCACAGCATCCGCCCGGCAAGCCAATTGCCGAACACGGAATGCGAAGGCAAGGCGCCTCGCTCGCGGGTTCCCGCCGTGCGCGAGCCGATGACCAGGTCGGCGCGCCGTTCCAGGATCGGAGCAACCAACCCAATCATTTCCTCGGGGTGGTCGCTGTAGTCCGCGTCGAGGAAGACGACGAGGTCCGCGCGATCGAGTGCCGAGACTCCGCGCAGACACGCCGCTCCGTAACCGCGCTCCGGCTCGGAGACCACGCGAGCTCCGTGAGATCGGGCGACCGCCGCCGTGCCGTCCGTGCTGCCGTTGTCCACCACGATGACTTCCGACGCAAGCTCGGGGGGGATGTCGTCCAGCACGCGGCCGATGGACGATTCCTCATTCAGCGCCGGAATGACTACGCCGATGCGCGGCGGACAATCCGAGAGCCGCAATTCGCGCAACGCAGCGCGGGTTGCAGGGCAGGGCGTCGGCGCGCCGCGGGCTTCGATCGCGCGCAGGTGCGCAGCCAGGAAGCGCAGATCGTCAACCGTGTCCACGTCGTACCATGTGGCAAGCAAATCGACCCGCAACTCCCGGCGCTCAGCGGCCGATCGAGTCTGCGCGTGCGCTTCGGGGGTGCTCCACGGGATGTCATCCAGCATGTGCGGGTCGAGTGAGCGACCGGCGATCAGATAGTAGCCTCCGTCGCGTGTGGGGCCGAGCACGATGTCGGCCCCGCGCAGATGGCGCGCGGCCGCCGTGATGCGCGATACCGGCAAGCTCGGGCTGTCGGATCCGACGATGACCACGCGCTCACACTCGCGCGCTCGAGCGCGCGCCCAAGCGTCGGCGATGCGCTCTCCGAGGTTATCGCCCTGCTGGGGGAACACCTCGATTCCAGGGCACGCGCGCTCGATCCAGGCTGTGCTCGAGAGAGACGCGCCCGCCCACGCGATGAAGGGCCGCGCATCGCGCAGACGCGATGCGGCAGCCACGGTGTCCTGCAGGAAGCCTTGATAGAGACGCGCCGCGCGCTCCGCCCCGATGTCTGCGGCGAGACGACTCTTCACCTCGCCCGGTTTCGGCTCCCGCGCAAAGATGACCAGGCCGAAAGTGAAGCCCATGCCCTCGAAGCCGTCCTTCGATACTTACGAGGCAACTAGCGAACCCATGCAGCCGGAGCCTGCGCCCGCGGTACACCCATAGCAGTGGGTCGCGGTCTTTATGGGCCGCGCGGAGAGAGCCGCATAGTCGAACTCCCATATCGTCTGCGGCACATCCTCGCCGAGTCGCAGGTCGAGCGCCTGGTTGAAGTCGCAGTCGTACAGCCGTCCGTCCCACGCAACGCTGAGCAGCACTCGGCACATAACGTGCGCAACGGCCTCCGGGTTGTGGCTTTTCACCAGCAGGTCCCAGTAGTCCTCGAGGTCGCCGGATTCGCGCAGTTGCTCCTCGAAGCGGCCGATGGGCATGTTGGTGATAGTGATCAGGCGGCTGAACTCTATGCCGTGGTCGCGGCCCAATTCGTGTCGGTACGCGTCCTCCAGTTCGGCTTGCGGGCCGGGCAGGGCGGGCCCGGCGGGATTGTACACGAGAGTGAGCGACAGGCCGCTGTTGGCAACGCCATAGCCGATCCCGTTGAGTCGCTTCAGCGCGGCGATGCTCTTGCCGTACGCGCCGTTGCCGCGCACGGCGTCAACGTTCTCCTGCGTGTAACACGGCATGCTGGCCACCAGCTCTGCCGTGCGCTCAGCAAAGAATTCGGGCAGATCGGCCTGCTCCGGCTCTGTGAGAACGGTGAGATTGGTGCGCACCTTGACATTCGGGACGACCGCCGCGGCGGCACTGACGAAATCGCGAAACGTGGGGTTGAGTTCCGGGCTACCGCCGGTCAGGTCGAGCGTCTCAATGGGATGCCGCTCCAGCACCGACACGATCGCGCGCTGGGTGTCCCACTCCATGCACTCCTTGCGCTCCGGGCCGGACGCGAGATGACAATGCCGGCACGACTGGTTGCACAGACGGCCGAGATTGACTTGCAAGATGTCCAGGCCGGACGCCTCTATCCCAGGAAACGGCGAGTAGATCTGCATGAGCTGCTCCTACGCATTGATGATGTCACCTAGCAGTGGAAGCGGGCGCGCAATGGATGGTCCTTCGGCAGTTCTTCCCAGCGTGCGCGGTGGGCAATCAGGGCGCGTGTCAGATCGCCCACACGAATGTCGCCGACGAAGCATCCGCCGACGATGTATCCGTCCCGCAGCACCACGCGCGCCGTGCCGTGCGGCGTGTAGGGAGCCCACAGTGTCTCCACACCGTCCTGGTCCGGGACGATGCTGCCGACGCCGCAGAAGTCCACGCCAGCAAGCTCGGACACATTCAGGAACGGCGCGGCTTCGTAGCGCTCAGCCCCTCCCTTCATGTTCGCCCCTGCAACGCGTCCCATGTGCGCGGCGACGTACCACAGCATTTCGGCCGGAGCGGCGGAGCCGTCGGCCTGCCGCACCTGGGCACAGTCGCCGGCCGCGAATACGTCGGGCAAGCTGGTGCGCATAGAGTCGTCCACCACGATGCCTGCGGCCACTTCCGCGCCCGCCGCTTCGGCCAGCTCGCGGTTGGGCGCGATACCCACCGCGAGGCTGATTATCTGACACGGGATGTGGTCGCCGCTCTTGGTCGTGACCCCGGTCACGCGGCCGTCCGCCACCGACATCTCGGTGACCTCTTCGCCCGTGCGGACGTCCACACCCATGCGGCGCAGCGCGTCATGGACTACCTCGGCCTCCTCGGAAGTCATCTGCTTCGCCAGGAAGCGGTCGTCGCGCATGATGAACGTCGTCTTGATGCCATGATGCGCGAGCGACTCCACGATCTCGATCGAGGTCAGCCCGCCTCCGACGACGACGGCGGCCTCCGCGTCCTGCATGGCGTGGGTGATCTCCACGACGTCGCGCAGGGTATTGAGGCCAATCAGGCCTTTGACGCCCTCTCGCACCCAGGGCAGCATGCGCCCGCGGGTGCCGGTTGCCAGCAGTATTCGGCGGTAGCTCAACTCGGCCCCGTCAGCAAGTGTGATCGTGCGCGCCTCTGGGTCAAGCGAGGAAACGGTCGTGGCGCACTGGAGGTCGAATCGGTTGCGCCGGTAGAAGCCCCTGGGGCGCCCCACGGTGTCCGCGAACTCGATGCGCCCGAGGAGGTAGTAATAGAGCGCCGGGCGCGAGTAGAACTCGCACTCCTGATCGGTAATCACGATGACTTGCGCCCGCGGGTCGCGCGCGCGTATGGTCTCCGCCGCGTTGACACCTGCGACGCCGTTGCCGATTATGATGTACGGGGCTGCCATGGATTACGCCTCCCTCTGGCGAGGCGCCGCCAATTGGCGGACGAATGGCCGGCGGAAACGATACGTGTTCTTCACCGCGGCGGCATGCTCCGGCTCCGGAAACTGCCGGAAACTGAGCGCGTAGCGCGGGCACACCGCGATGCACGCTCCGCAGCCGACGCACTGATCGTCCTTGAGCGGAATGCCCTGACGCGCGCGCATGCGGATGTCAATGCCCATCTCGCAGTACCGATTGCACGTGCCGCATTCGATGCAGCGCTGATCGTCGGTGTAGATCGCGAATCTGCCGTGTTGGGACAGCGCCCCAAGTCCCGCCGCAAGCGGGCAGAAGAAGCGACACCACGGCCGGTTCCCCAGAATGGGATAGAGCCCGATCCCCACGAGATCAACCAGCACGAATCCGACGATCCACTCGTACCATTTGAAGGGCCAGGTGACCTTGAACCACACGCCCAGGGTTACGATGCCCGCGGCGACGAGGATCGCGTAGAAGGTGCGGTCGAGGCCCTGAGCCCGAGGTCCTTTGGGGCCGATGGTACGGAACGCCTCACCCGCGGTCTCCGCGAGATTGCCGCAGAAGCAGAACCACGAGCAGTACCGCTTGCCGAGGACCAGCGCCACCGCAGGCCAGACAATGAAAGACATGATGGCCCCGTAGACGAGGATGGATTCCGGACGGTTCGGATTGAGGACGCTCATGTGTAAAGGCCACGTGAGATGAACCCGCCGGGCGAGAAGCGGCATGCCGAAGCCCAGGGCGAGCGGCCCGGCCATGATGATCCCGATGACGGTCTGCACCGTCATCACGGAGACCGTGCGCCAGCGGAAGTAGGTGTTCTTCCACCGTCGGATCACCCACACGCCGAACACGATGACGCTTGCCCAATACGCCCACGGCACGAGCGGGCCGAGCCAGCGCGGGCTGCCCGGCCACAGCGCGCGGATGACGATGACCGCGAGCAGCGAAAGCACAGCGGTTCCCGCCAGCCACGGCAGCACGTCGAAACGCCGCCGCGCTCTGAAGCGCTCGCACAGCGGACAGTGATCGAAATCGTGGTACTGTGCTATGTCTGTCGGCTCCGCCACGTTGTCGTTCGCCTCCTGCTCGGCGGTCCCGAGGTGCCCCCGACCGGTCGGTGCTGCTGGGCCAATCGCGCGCCCCGAATCGCGCTGTGTCCGCGCATTACAACCGGTGGAGTCGATTTAGGCGGTCCAAGCGATTGCCCCTGCGATGCGATGTTGGATCCATCTACCATACGTCACGTGCCGCCCGGATGCTGCGAACCGCGGTGCGCCTGGTACACGCCCGGTTGAGACAGGCAAAGCCAATCCCCGTGGTAAACATGCCGCACAACGTTGTGCCGCGGCCGCAACAGGAGTCACTGGTGAGAAGTCGGGAACGAATGACAGTCCATTGCAGCGCGACGATGTTCGGACGCCGGTGCTACACGAAAGGGCGGGGGAATGAAGGTTTGTGCCGCTGTTCTAGTTGCGATAGGGCTGGTATTCTCGACCGGATGTGCGCCCGAGAATGCCGTCGGCATCGGCGACTCCGCGCCGACCGCCTTCAGCCACGAACTGTTTGACGCGGTGCTCCAGGAACACGTAGGATCCCACGGCCTGGTGGACTACGCGGCGCTGCGGAGGGACCGCGCTCGCCTCGATCAATACCTCGACGCGCTGGCCCGAACCGACGCATCGTCCCTTCCGTCGCGTGAGGATCGTCTGGCCTACTGGCTGAATGCCTACAACGCATTTACCATCGCGGGCGTGCTCGACCACTATCCCGTGAAGAGCGTGCAAGACGTCGAGCGCTTCTTCAAGGAACAGCGCTACAAGGCCGGCGGCGCGCGATACTCACTGGACGACATCGAGAACGCGGTGATTCGGCCGACTTTCCGGGAGCCGCGCATCCATTTCGTCCTCGTGTGCGCCGCGAAGAGTTGCCCGCGCCTGTGGAGCCGCGCAATTGATCCAGGTACGCTCGAACAGCGGCTCGAGGCGTCAGCAAAAAAGTTCATCAACAGCCCCGCAGGCGCGCGCGTTGATAGAACGAAGAAGGAGTTGACGCTGTCAGCGCTCTTCAAGTGGTACCGTACGGACTTCCTCGGCGAGGCGGATTCGCTTGCGGGCTACGTGCGGCGGTACCTCGATGATCCGCCCTCTGACTTGGCGCAGTACCGCGTTCGCTTCCAGGCCTATGACTGGAGCCTTAACGAGCGGTAGGCGCCCGGCCCGCGGCCCGAAGGAGCTTGCTCGCCCGCTTAGGCGTGACTCATTCGCCGCGGCAGCCGGTTATCGGTCTCGACCAGTCGCTCCATCAGCCGTATCAGCAGGTCCCTCTTCAGCTCGCGCCTCCCGGGGTCATGCCAGAGATTGTGCAGCTCCCCCGGGTCTCCGCTGAGATCGAACAGCTCCCCGTACTCCTGCCCGGGATAGGCCGTGATCTTGTAACGCTCAGTGATCAACGTGCGCAAACGCAGACCGAGATAGTCCTCGTCATTCTCGACGACGACGCTGTCCTGCAAAGCTCCCGTTTCCCCGCGCAACTGTCCCGCGAACGAAATGCCGGGCCAGGGCGGGAGCTGGTTCTCGGTTTCCGGCTCAGGCGGCGCCAAGCCCTCGGGTATCGGCACTCCCGCGATATCCAGAATCG
Source organism: Armatimonadota bacterium (assembly GCA_020354555.1). Classification (NCBI taxonomy): domain Bacteria; kingdom Bacillati; phylum Armatimonadota; species Armatimonadota bacterium. The sequence continues at coordinate 1,300,693 of CP070648.1, forward strand.
TCGGCGCGAAGTCGAGATAGCTGATAAGCCCGGCGCTCGTGACGCCCTTGGCAAAGAGGCCCGGGCAACTCCAGATGAACGGCATATGGACCAGGCCGTTCATGTGAAACGGCCCCTTGTTGATCATCCAGTGATCTCCCATCATGTCCCCGTGGTCGGAGAGGAAGCACACCACGGTATTCTCGCGCAGGCCGCACCGGTCGAGCTCATCCATCACGCGCCCGATGTTGTGATCGACGTGCGAGATCATGCCATAGGTCAGCGCGAGAATCTCCCGCAGCTGCTCATCGCTCATCTTCGTCGGGCGCATGCGCCCACTGAGCGGCAGCGGCCTCTCGTACACCTCTCCGTAGAACGGCGGCAGCGTCTCGAGTTCACCCTCACGACGCGTGGGCATGGGCATGTCGGCGGAATCGTACATCCTCGCCCACGGCTCCGGCGGGCAGTAGGGATGATGCGGATCCGGAAACGAGCACCACGCGAAGAACGGCTCCTCGCGCGCATGCCGCTCGAGGAACTCAATCGTCCGATCCGCGACCCAAGTGTTGTAGTGCAACTCCTCGGGGATCGCGCAGTGCCATGCCTGCTCGGCATTGTGGGGAGTTGGCGTGCCGGCCTCGGGCTTCCACAGCCCTTCGGCTCCGGGGTCTTTGCCGCGCAGCCAGCGACGGTAGTCACCGGTCGTTCCGGGCCCGTGGCCGATGCTTATCTCGGCGGTCTGGAAGCCGAAGTACGGCGTCGGCATTGCGTCGAGAATGCCGTGGTTCCAGAAGTAGTACGACTCGGCCCAGTGAGCTGGATCGAGCGTACTCGGATCAACGCCGTGAGGCGTGGAAAAGGGGAGCAGATGGAGCTTGCCGACGGAGTGCGTGGAGTAGCCCGCCTGTGACAGCGCGTCGAGCATCGTCGGGAAGCGGCGATCCAGCGGGATGCCGTTCGTGCGCACCCCGTGAGCGCGCGGCGTCAAGCCGTTGAACAGCGTGGCACGCGACGGCATGCACAGCGGGTTATTGACGTACGCGCGAGTGAAACGGACACCGGCGGCGGCGAGCCGGTCCAGGTTAGGCGTCTGGATCACCGGATTCCCCGCGCAGCCCATGTGGTCGCCGCGCATCTGGTCGGTCACGAAGCACAGGAAGTTGAGACGTCTAGGCATCCAGTTGTCCTCCTCGTCCGTGTCGCACCAGTACTGCGGCGCCGCCCACCGCGCAGCACCGCGCCCGCCGGGCGCTGCACCCGGTAGCCGGTTCCATCTCTCTGCAGTTCCAGCACTTCAATCAGCACCCCTGCCTGCAGCCGACTGCGCTCGGCCGCTGCCAGACCGCGCCCGCTGGCCGAAGCACGATGGCTTCGCCGGCGACGGCGATTCGGTCATTCCGCAGTCCTCGCGTCCGCTTGACCCAGGTACACCGTTCATGTATCCTTCGGAGAGTTGCGCGTCGGGGGCGTAGTCAACGGTCTACCGTCATGAAATACGCGCTGCGGCTTGCCTTCTCCATGGCCCTGATGTCTGGCGTGATGCTCACGGAAGCTCGAACGATGATGGCCGATGAGGAGAGTCATCCCGTGAAGACATGGGCGCAACTGGTGGACTCCGTCAAGAATGACAAGGCTGCGCGGGGCATCCGCGACGCGCTGGTCGAGCGCGCTCGCGCGGTCGCTCAATCGCCGGTTGTGCGCCGGGTTTACCGGCTGGACGACGTCGGCAAGCATCGCACGGGGCTCGACGGGCGCGCGCAGTATCTGGAGCCGGAGATCGCCGAGACCTTCGCGCTCGCGATGTCCGATTACGGTACTGCGAGCACGATCGCGAGTGAGTTGCCCCTGCTCGCGGCGGCGTACCGCCTGACCGACGAGGACGTCTTCCGCGCGCGCGTTATCGAGCAACTCGCCGAGACTGCCACATGGTCGCCCTTGCAGCGTCCGGGCTGGACGCTCTATGCGCCCGGCCATCGCCTGCCCCCGGACGGCCAGGACGGCAACTGGCTTGCGACCGGCATGGCGATGAGGGGCATCGGGGATGCGCTCGACCTCATGCCGCGCGGTTCGATACCGGCTGACCTGCGCGGGTCGCTGGACGATCTCCTCGCGCGTGAGATTGCGAGCATCGTTGACGATTGGGAGACGAAGCGACCTTGGTTCGTCAGGGGCGACAACCCGATCACCAATCAGTGGATGCTGCCCACCGAGGGCTTGGTGCGGGCGTGCCTGGTGCTGGGCGTTGAGAAGCATCGGGACGCGTATGAGTTGGGTGTCGCAAACACGGTGAAGGCGCTGGACAGCCACGGCGCAGCCGGCGAGTTCGAGGAAGGCGTCGGCTACGCAGCGTTCACCATCACCTCGATGGTGCACACCGCGCACGCCATGGCCACTGCCGGGGACCGGCGGGCCATTGACCACCCGTTCCTGCGCAATTGCCCGACGTGGATCGTCCATCACATTCAACCCGGGGGCATGCTCATCAACTGCTTCGATGCGGGCGCCGCCCGCGCACTCGGCAACCTGCGGCCGCTGCTGTCCCTGCTCGCCGTGTGCACCGGAAGCTCCGCGGCGCGCTGGGCATTGGCGGAGCAAGTGGGCGGCCCTTCGGACGACCTGCCGGGGCTGCTGTGCCGTGAACTGCCGCCGGTGGGCGACGAGGCAGCACCGCCTCTGCACGCGTCCTACGAGCGAGCCACCCGGGTTAACTGGCGGGACTCCTGGGGGCACGACGCCACCGGGGTCTGGGTGCGCGGCGGCCACGGAACTGACCAGCACGACCACCACGACCGGGGCCACGTGAACTTCATCTCTCGCGGGCGTCCGATCCTCATCGAGGCCGGCACTCCCGCTTACCACAACCCGCTGATTGAGTCGCACTATCAGTCCGGCGTCGGCCATAACGTCCTGCAATTGGGCGAGGCCATGCCGCGCACCGACGTCGCACCGATGTCCGTGCGGCGCCTGGGCGACAGCGGCGGCGAGGTCACCGTGGATCCTACGAAATGCTACGACGACCTGGAGCAATGGCGTCGTACCGTGCAGTGGACCGCCGATGCCATGACTGTGAGCGATCAAGTGAAGCTCGAGGCGGGAACGCGCCAAGTTGTCTGTTTCCGTTGGCATCTGGGGACTGCGGACCACGTCGATATCATGGGCAGCGACGATGCTTTCACGGTCCACTGGCCGGACGCGACCATGACGGTTCAGGGATCCGGGCCGCTGCTCGTCTCACAGGAGATGCTGCCGGATAACACGCTGGCGTCCGGCCCGCGCAGCAGCGAGTCCCCCGACCACTTGCATACCTGCATCGTGATCAGATCACGCGATGCAGCGGAAGCCCTGAGGCTGGTGACGAAAGTCGTGCCCAACGACCGGACTTCGGGCAACCAGTGAGGGCCCTGCAGTGTCGGAATGACTCGCGGGCTTCGGTGCGCACCTATCGAGGTTCGTGTATTAGGGAAGGACGCAAGGGACGGCGGGGCACATCCCGAACGAACCTCGTCCGGAAGAGTCTATGTGTATTACCGGCGCTGCGGTAATACACGAGACTCTACAAGGGATCTCGTGCGGAAGAGCGTTTGGCATCAGCGGCCATCCGCGAATGCCAAACGCTGTATGGGAGTGAACCGGCAGGCGCGTCGAGCCAGGCTGCCATTTGCCTGGGCACCCAGGGAGTGCAGAGGAAAAGCCGAAGCATGGACAAGTTCCGGTCAGCCCTAGTCGCGCTCGCCATATCGGTCGGGGGCACGTGTGCAATGTGCAGCACCCACATGAACGCGATGCAGCGGATCGATTTGGAACCGGTCCAGGGCAGCATGGCGGTCAAGATGCGCTCGCCGGTCTTGCCCGGCGGCGCGATGGTGCTCGTCGTGCCGGAGACGATCGGGGACGAACAGGAGGTGCTGCTCAACTTCCCCGGTTACGAGCCGTACTGGACCGGGCCCGACACGGCAGGGGCCGTCGGGTACACGCTGGCCAATGAGAACGTGCGGTACGAGGTGCGCATCGTCCCGTTCTGCGATCATGTGGATGTGTGGCAAGGCGTTAGGAACCTGACGGCGCGCACCTGGCGCCACGCCTTTAGCTTCGCGTGTGTCAACCCAGGGCCGATCAACGACAAGACATTCGACCGCACGTACATCGCGACCGCGAACGGGCCGGCGCGTATCGCGGACATCTCGCGGACAACCAGTTCGCGACCACTGCAGTTCTACGAGTTGACGGGGAAGCAGTATCAGAGCCATGCATTTGTGGACGGCTTCAATGCCACGTGCCAGACACCAGCCGCGGATTCGTGGGTAGCCACGGTGGCGCCGGACGGGCGGAGAGTCGTGGGAGTCGCGGCGAACGATGCGGCATTCCTCTTCAACAACGGCGAATACGGATGCATCCATGCCTGCCCCGACTTCGGTGACGTGCCGCCGGGGGAGACGCGCTGGGCGCTCATGCGGGTGTACGCGATGCCGGGCGGCCTCGACGACTTCATCGGGCGCCAGGCCCGCGACAGACAAGGCTTGGTCCCTTCGCTGCGGGCGGTCCAGCGCGATCCGACGAAACTGACCTATCAGGCCGCGGAAATCTGGCTGCCGTGGGCCGATGCTGGGCATCTGACGCTGCGCCTCCCGGAGACTCTTGCGTCAGGTCTCGGGTTACTCTTCATAGACCATGCGCGCGCCGACATGCCGCCCGTCGTGCGCGTTGATTCGTTGCCCGATTGGCAGTGTGATTGCGCCACCGGCGCCCTGTGGTACACCCTCGAGCTGCCGAATGACGTAGCCTTCGGCGGGCAGATCACGCCTGTCGCCAACGGGGCGGAGATGCTGTTCTGGGTGGCGAATCAGACGAGCGCAGCACTGAAGGGGCTGAGCCCCCAGTTCTGCTTGATGGCGAACGGCGCGCCGCCTTTCAAGGCGAGACATCTGGCGCGCACGTACCTGCGCACCGGGGGAAACTGGCGGGCGCTGGCGCGAACGACACACGAGGTGATGGACCCGAATCTCGCGCCGTGGGTGATAGCCGGAGTGGGGGAGGACGGACCGCGCGCGGGCGCTAGTTGGCCGGGTGGCTGGTACGTCTGTCACGAGCGTGCGGAGGCACCGCTGCTGGCGACTGCCGACGCAGCCGGCGTTCGCGTCATAGCGATCATGTGGGAGAACGGCCGCAGCGTAATGAGCAATGGCCGCATCCCGTGCCTCCACGCAGATCCGGCGATACCAGACGCCGAGCCGGGGGACACGGTTCACGCCCACGGCCGGGTATACGCCCTCTCGGGTGGGCTCGATCAGCTATGGACGGCGTATTCGACGAGATGAGCCGCAATCATTGACTGACACAGAAGGAGGTCGCAGTGAGCGATAAGTCAGGCATCTGGGATGAGCCTTCCGTGCAGGAGTTCAGGACACTGTTTACGCGTTTCGACGGGCTTCCGTCGAATGAAGTCCGCGATCTGGCGTTAACCGCGGACGGGACGGTCTGGGCGGCCACCGCGGCCGGGCTTGCCCGCTTCGACGGGAAGCTATGGGAGAGGATATGGGTCGCCGGCGCGCTTGCAGGCGCGAATGTAGGGCGGCTCGCGGCAGGACGCGACGGCGACTTGTGGGTCGGAGGATCCACAGGCGTGTCCCTGCTGCGAGAGGGGCAGTGGCGCCACTGGTGGGGCTATGAATCGCCGACGCGATGGATTCATGACCTCGCGCCCGACGACAACGGCGGGGTGTGGGCCGTAATGTCGCATGAGGGCGATCTCGCAACGCGCGACGTCTGGCACCTGGTCGGAGATACCTGGCAATTCTGGCAGGTGGGCGCCGCCCGGGACATCAGCGGCATCGCGCTCGACGGCGCGGGCCGTCCCCATGTCGTCAGTGACGGAGCGCTGCTGACGCTGGACCGCGATCAGTGGCAGGCGGTTGACCTCGGCGGCGCGGAGGTCCTTGGTGCCAGCGCCGCGCCGGATGGCTCGGTCTGGGTCGGAACGAGCGACGATGTGATCGTGCTTCGAGAAGGCGCGATCGCCGAGCGCATCGGCAAGGCCGAGGGCCTGCCGGTAGCGGGAGTTCGGAAGGTCGCGTTCGGCCCGGACGGGGACGTCTGGCTCACCCACTCGACGGCGGTGTCGCGCCGCACAACGACGGGATGGCGCTACTACTCCCCCGACACCTGGGTTCCCGGGGACGGCGCGAATGCGATCGCGCTCGCGAGCGACGGCACGGTATGGATGGCCGGTTCGCAGGGCGTGGCCCGCATTGAGAGCAGTAGCATGACGCTTGCGGATAAGGCGCAGCCCCTCGATTCGCTGACGCCGGCCCTTCACATGAGAGATGGATTCCTCTGCGACGTCGCGTATGCCGTACCGAATGATCCCGACTCGCCGCGGCATTTTCACATCAGCGATAACGACGGCCTGTGGACCGCGGAGTACGTCGCGTCGCAATGCTTTCGTTACGCCGTCACGCGCGCGCCGGAGGCAAAGGCCCACGCGCGCGCCGGCCTCGAAGCGCTCATGCGCCTGGTCGAGGTAACCGGACTGCCCGGTTTCTTCGCTCGCGCCATGTATCGCTTGGATGATGAGACGGTCGCCGCGGTAGCTGGCGAGTGGCATCTGTCCTCTGACGGGCAGTGGGTGTGGAAGGGAGATACCAGCTCCGACGAGATGGACGGCCACATGTTCGCCTACGGCGTGTACTACGATCTCGCGGCCGATGAGCAGGAGCGCGAGCGCATCAGCGCCCTCGTCTCGCGACTCGTTGGCGGCATCATCGACAACGACTATATCCTCCAGGACACCGACGGCAAGCATACCCGGTGGGGAGTGTGGAGCCCGAGCCTGCTCAACGAGTCCCCGGAGTGGCAGGCGCAGCAGAAACTGAACTCGCTCGAGATCCTGTCGCACGTCCGCACAGCCCTGCACATCACGGGAGAGCAGCGCTTCCGGGATGCATATCGCGAACTGGTCGAGACGCACGGCTATGCCGAAAACGTGCGCAGGGAGCAGATGGCCACGCCGATTGACGCGTTCCACAAGTTCGACGACGACCTCGCCATGCTCGCATACTATCCGCTCATTCAGTACGAGGATGACCCGGGGCTGCGGGAGATCTACCTCGACAGCTTGGCCCGTTTCTGGGAGTTCGTGCGCCCCGAAGTCAACCCGCTGCACGTCTTCATGTGCAATGCGCTGCTGTGCCGTAAGGAAGGCCTGGAGCCTGCCGTCGAGGTGCTGCGCGGGTACCGCATGGATCACGCGTCCCGCGCCGTGGTCAACGAAGTGCGCCAGGACGTCGAATGGCGCCAGGTCGGCCGCAGGCGCCTGCTGGTAAAGCCCCTGCCGGGCGCGGAACGCGCCGCCTATCACTCCAATCAGAACATGTACGCGAGCGAACGCCGCGCCTCGCCCGGGCGAATGCGCATGCCCACGCCCTTCCTGTGGACATACTGGCTGGCACGCTACCACGGGCTGATATCGGGGCCGGCGGACGGTCGCTAACGTCTTTCCCGCTGCGAACGCGCCTCGGCGAATCGGCAGCCGCGAACCACGCCTATGTCACACCCGCGCTCATGCATGGAACATTCTCCGGGGCGGCAAGGAGGAGTAACGTGCAGGCCAGGCGAGGCTTATTGGTGGCGGTGTTGTGCGCTGTCGCACTTGCGGCGGGCTGTGGCGGCGGACAGATCCCACCCGAACTCATCGGCTCGTGGCGTATGGTGCAGAGCGGCGAGGAGGTGGCCCACCTCGGTGTCGGCGATCAGACCTTCAATGCCGACGGCACGTGGCACGGCCAGGAAACCAACATCTACGGCGGATCACTGCCCGGTAAGGAGTACCAACAGACCGGTACTTTCGAGGTCAAGGGGGATCAGCTCATCATCACGCGCGACCTCGGCGGCGACAAGGTGCCGATTCCGCTGTATTTCGAGGTCAACGGCGATACGCTCACGACCCGCTGGCAGCTCGATGAGCACGGCGCCGATACATCCGTTGTCTACCAGCGAGTGAAGTGACATTGCCGGCACTGCGTGGATCGCGTAAGCCGAGCCGGCTCGTGAGAAACGCGGTCAGTCGTTGCGTCGGATGTCGGTATCCCCGTGGTGTTCGCCGCCGACAGCGACCAGTCGTCAGCGTCCTCGGAGCGGCGAGGGCCAAAGCAGCTTCGCGCGATGCTGCGAGACGCGCACGTGCACCGGCGTCTCGCACTGCACATCGCCATCAACGAGCACGTGACGCGACTGCTCGAACGTTTCGATCGTGACTTCCCGGCCTCGCCATGTGCGAACGGCGGGATGCGTCAGGTGAGTTCCGCGAAAGACCCTCGGGAGATTGCGCAGGAAAGCGACACGGCTCACGTGCTGCACCAGAACTACGTCGAGCAGGCCGTCCGCGATCTCGGCCTTGGGCGCGATCTTCATTCCCGCGCCGTAGGAGCGCGCGTTCGCGACCGCCAGCAGAAGCGCCTCGCCTTCCCATGTTTCGCCATCCACGGTCAGACGCACCGGGGTGGATCGATAGGCAATCAGCTCCTGCGCCACCGCGAATAGGTACCCGACCGGTCCGGCGACCAGCGGCCCGTGATGATTCATGCGCAGCGTGACCTGCGCATCGAAACCGACTCCCATGATGTTGACCGACCACAGCAGCCCGTCATTGATCTCCAGCAGGTCAACGTCAGCCGTGCGCCCCGGTATGAGTTGCCGTGCCGCGACAGCGGGGTTGCGGCTGAGGCCGATGGTTCGCGCGAAGTCGTTCCCGGTGCCGCACGGGATAAGCCCGGCGGGGATGCCGGTGTCGAGCAGCCCCGCGAGCGCCTGCGACAGCGTGCCATCCCCGCCGCAGGCCAGTACTGCATCGAAGCTCTGAGCGGCAGCCTGGCGCGCGAGCCGCTCCGCGTCGCCCGCGCATAGAGTCACGGCCGTCGCGACTTCCCACCCCGCGCGCTGGAATTCGGTTCTCGCGCGCGATGCCGCGACGGCTCCGCGATTCCTACCGGCTCTCGGGTTGACGACGAGTGATGCGCGCATGGTTCAGCAATCCGGCAGTCGCGGAGTCACTTCTAACGCGGCGCCCGTTTCCCTTCTGGCTTGCCGCTAGCGGTGGCGTCAGCGGCACAGCGCGAGGGCGGCACGACGCCCCACAGGGCGCGCTCCCGGCTTCGCCCGTCGCACGGAGCGAAGCCGTCAGGCGCTCGACAGCGCCCGCCTCGCCTGCGCGATATCTCGACGGATTTGCTCCTGCAAAGCTTGGCCGTCGGGGAACGCTCGTTCCTCTCGCAGGCGAGTGACGAGGTCTAGCGTAATCGTGCGGTCGTACAGGTCGCCGGGCTCGCCTTCCAGGACATGCGCTTCGACGCAGGCGGCAGGATCGGAAGGCCGGGTGCGGTTTGCAGGAAAGGTCGGGCGCACGCCGACATTGGCCACCGCCGGGATCGCGGGGCGACGCTCGTCGTCGATGCGCCGGGGCGGATCGAGTTCGCCGTCCGGCGCGCTCGTCGAATCCGAAGCGCCGCTCCGCTCGCATTCGGCGCGACCCTCGATGCGCGCCCATACCGCATAGACGCCATGGGGCGGCAGCAACTTGTCGCGACTGACGCACAGGTTCGCGGTGGGGAAGCCCAACTCTCGGCCCCGCCGGTCGCCGGGCGTCACAGATCCCCGGATCGTGTAGTAATGACCGAGAAGCACCGCGGCGCGCTCGATGTTGCCGGAGGAGATCAACTGCCGCACTACGGTGCTCGAGACCTCGGTGTCGTCCACCGCCACGCGCTTGACCGCCGAGGCTTCGAATCCTAGCTTGCGGCCGAGTTCCGCGAGGATTGCGGCATTTCCCCTTGCGCCGCGCCCAAAGACGAAACCATCACCGGCGACAACGCACCGCGCCGCCAACTGCTCCACCAGGACGCAGTGTGCGAATTCCTCTGCGGTCAGGCTGGCGAAGGCGCGATCGAACTGCGCGACGACAAGCGCCTCGATCCCCGTCTCCGCAATCAGCGCCGCGCGCTCCGGCAGCGTCGTCAGCAGCAGCGGCGCTTGACGGGGCCTGAGCACTCGTTCCGGGTGAGGATCGAACGTAAGCGCGGCCGCCACTAGGCCGGCTTCGCGCGCGCCAGCGACGGCTTGGCGCAGAACCGCCTGATGTCCGACGTGGACCCCGTCGAACACGCCGACGGCGACGCAAGTAGGCGAGAGCACGCCTGCTTTGATTTCGCGCAGAATCTCCATAGACGCTCAGACCGTCACACCGCGGTTGCCGCTCACGTCGGATGACACCTGGCTGCTTAGATGACGACAACACGAGGCCGCAGCGTAGCGCCCCGCGGTTCGCCGAGGCCGATGAACCGGCCTGCCGCATCGTACATGCGCGCCATGCCGCAGGCGTCGAGCGTTCCGCTCACCTCGACCGTGCTGCCATGCGCTACCAGACGCGCCTCCCGTGGTTCGAGCGTGACTGCCGGCAGCGATGACAGGGGCTCGTCCAGCGGGCGCAGCAGTCCCTCGAAGCGCCCGCCTGCGATTGCCTCCTCGACCCGTTCGATGGTAACGCTGTCCGCGATATCGAACGGACCGGATCGAGTGCGCACGAGGAACGAAAGGCAACCGCCGCACCCCAGCACCTCACCGAGATCGGCCGCCAAAGAGCGGATATACGTCCCCTTCGAGCATTCAACCGCTATCCTGGCGCGCGGCAGGCGGGCAGTTACCGCAGCGACCGAATCGAGCCCCGCCTCGCCGCCGGTCGCCTCGACGGGCGGCGAGGCGCGTTCCGCCGGCACACCCTCGTGGAAATCCAGCAGCCGCAACGAATGGACCTGCACCGTGCGCGTTCGGCGAGGCACATCCTGCCCCTGCCGCGCCAACTCATAGAGACGGGCGCCGTCCGCGTGCACGGCGGAATACGCCGGCGCGCTCTGTTCAATTTCGCCCTCGAACCGCGTCAGCTCTCTCTCGATCTGCTGGGCACTCAGGCCCGAGAAGTCCCGCTCGGAGGTGATCTGCCCCTCGGCATCGAGGGTATCGGTAGTTATGCCGAACGTGATCTCACCGACATACGCCTTGTCGCTCTCGACCACCCACTTGCTGAGCCGCCGTGCTCTGCCGACGCACAACACGAGCACGCCGGCGGCCGCGCGATCGAGCGTGCCGGTGTGACCCGCCGCTGTGTGCGTTAGCCGGCGCAGCCACACCACGGCATCGTGCGACGTCATCCCCGGCGGTTTGATGAGATTGAGGAACCCGTCTGCCGCCATCTCCTACTCCCGCGACAGAGCTTCGACGAGGGCGGGGAGAACCCGATCCTGGGCCTGTGGCATGGGGCCGGGAACGGTGCAGCCGGCGGCGTTCGTATGTCCGCCGCCGCCGAAACGCAGCGCAACCTCGCCGACGTCTATCGCGCCCTGGGAGCGGAGGCTCACGCGAACGCCCCCGTCGGGCAATGCGACAAAGAGAGCCGCGGCGCGCGCCTGGCGCACCGCGCGCAAGTGGTCAATGATGCCCTCGGTCTCATCCGGGGTGCTGCCGGCGCTTCGGAAGTCATCTTGAGTCAGCGTGGAGAAAATGACGCCACCTTCGGCCGTCTGGCTCAGGCGCCCCAGCGCGAGGCCGAGGAGCCGGCTCGCCGAGAAGGACTTGCTCTCATATACTTCGCGGTAGATCCGCTGCGGGTTGGCGCCGGCGCGCACGAGCGCGGCCGCAATGCGCAGCACCCGCGGGCTGGTATTGCTGTAGCAGAACCTCCCGGTGTCAGTGAGGATGGCGGTGTAGAGGCAGGTCGCGATATCGGGACTCACGGCCACGTCCATCGCTCTGAGCAGCCGGTACACCATCTCGCCGGTGGCGGCAGCGCGCGGGTCCACCCACTGCACGTCGCCGAAGGCCTTCTCAGTGGCGTGGTGGTCAATGTCAACCGTCGTGCACACGCGCTCCAGACCCAAGGCGAGCCGCCCGACGCGGGAGCGCCCGTCGCTGTCCACCGCAATCGCCAGCATCGGAGGCTGTGCCGGAAAGTCACTGGCGATGCGCTCGGCGCCGGGGAGGAAGCGGTAGATGGCAGGCACGGGATCAGCGCACAGCGGCGCGGTTCGTATTCCAAGCGACTCCAGGCCCAACGCGAGGCCGAGCAGGGACCCGAGGGCATCGCCGTCAGGATTGACGTGCGTCAGCATCAGGCAGCTTCTATGCCGCCGGATCAGATCCGCTATCTGTTGGATCCTCTGTGGGACGCGAGTCACGTTTCACCTGTTCGAGCAGTTCGTGGATGCGGGCGCCCCGCGCCGCGGACTCATCGCGGCGGAACTCGAGTTCGGGGATGTAGCGCAGACGCACGGTCTTCCCCAGTTCGCCGCGGATGAAGCCCGCCGCGCCATCGAGGACGGCAAGGCTGGCGACCGCCTCGTCGTCGCTGCCGAAGACGCTGGCGAAGACGCGTGCGTGGCGCAGGTCGGCGGTGACCTCGACGTCGGTGATGCTGATCATGCCGATGCGCGGGTCCTTCAGTTGGCGCTTGATGATATGGCTGATCTCCTGCCGCAGCAGTTGACCAACGCGCTCCTGCCGCTGAGTGGGCACGACGCACCTCATTGCGTTCTGTAATCGGAGGCCGGCACGCCCTGTTCGCGCCGGTGGCGCGGCGCTCGACAGCGTCATAACATCTCGATGTCGTGGGACAACAGCGCGGCTCGCGGCTCAGACTCGACCAGGTCAACCGCCTTCTCCAATATCGAATGGACCACCGCCTGGTCATTGGCAACGGCACAGATCGCCAGCGTCGCGAAACGCGGTGAGTCGAGGTGATCCACCTCTGCCGCGGCGACGTTGAACCGCCTGCGCAGACGGTCGAGCAGACCTTTAACGACCTGCCGCTTGTCCTTGAGCGTGAGGCTGTCCGTGACCTCGAGTTCGAGCGTGCCGGCGCCGATGGAATACATGGGCGTAATCCACTTCCGGGCTGCAGCGCGTGTGTGTCCTAAGTCCGGTGGAGCCAGCGCGCACGAATCACGCGCGCTAGATGACCTCGCGACGTACTTCGCGCATGGTGAAGGCCTGGATCACGTCTCCAGGCTCGACCTGCTCGAAGCCCTCAATCCCGATGCCGCACTCAAAGCCTTCGCCAATCTCCCGCACGTCGTCCTTGAGGTGGCGGAGAGAGGCGATCTTCCCCTCGTGCACCACTTCGTCCCCGCGCAAGACGCGCACATCCGCGCCGCGTGCGATCGTACCCTCGGTGACGTAGCAGCCCGCAATCGTGCCCAGTCGGGAAATCTTGAACAACTGGCGCACCTCCGCGCGTCCGGTGAGCACCGTCTCGTACTCGGGCTCCAGCATGCCCGTCATGGCGGCTTTGACGTCGTCGAGCAGGTCGTAAATGACCTGATAGATGCGAACGTCCACGCCCTGCTCCCCGGCGACCTCGCGCGCGGCAGACTCGATATTGACATGAAAACCGATGATGACTGCCTGCGACGCCTGCGCCAGCATGACGTCGGAATCGGAGATGTCGCCGACACCGGCGTGGATCACCCGCACGCGCACCTCGGGATGCTCGATACTTGTCAGCGACTGCGAGATGGCTTCGACCGAACCCTGAACGTCGGCCTTGAGGACGACGTTCAACTCCTTGACCTCCCCGGCCTCGATGCGCTGGTAGAGATCCTCCAGGCTCATGCGCTGCGCGGCCTGAATGCGGTTCGCACGATGCCGATTCTGCCGCGACGATGCCACCTGCTTCGCGGCCCTTTCGTCATCCACGAGCTCAAGCGTATCGCCCGCCTCGGGCACGGTGTCCAGGCCCATGATCACGGCGGGCATCGCCGGCCCCGCCTCCGCGATCGGCTCGCTGGTATCGTTGAGCATCGCGCGGATCTTGCCCCCGGCCAGCCCGGCCACTACGGCGTCGCCCGTGCGCAGCGTGCCCTCGCGTACCAGCGCCGTCACCAGCGGCCCGACGCGCCGGTCGAGCTCGGCCTCGATGACGGTCGCCGTGGCCGGCGCGTCCGGGTCGGCCTTCAGCTCCTGCACCTCGGCGACGACGAGGATCATCTCCAACAGACTGTCAATCCCGGTCCCGTTGAGCGCGGAGATATTGACGAAGACCGTGTCGCCGCCCCATTCCTCCGGCGTCAAGCCCTGCTCCGCAAGCTGCTGGCGCGTCCGCTCCGGGTTCGCCTGGGGGCGGTCAATCTTGTTGACCGCGACAATGATCGGCACCCCCGCGGCGCGAGCGTGGTTGATGGCCTCGATGGTCTGCGGCATGACGCCGTCGTCTGCGGCAACTACGAGAACCGCGATGTCGGTCACATTGGCGCCGCGCGCGCGCATCGCGGTGAACGCCTCGTGCCCCGGTGTGTCAACGAACGTGATCCCCTTGCCGCCAACCTCGACGTGATAGGCGCCGATGTGCTGCGTGATGCCGCCGACTTCCTGCTCCGTGACCTTGGCGTGCCGGATCGTGTCGAGGAGCGTGGTCTTGCCGTGATCCACGTGTCCCAGCACCGTGACGATAGGAGATCGCGGGAGCGATTGTTTCGTGGCGGCGCGGGCCTCGGACGCCTCGAGGGCGGCCTCGAGCGCCTCGTCCGTGGGTTCCTCGATTGTGACCTCTCGACCCAACGCTGCGCCAACACGGGTGAGCGCGTCAGGCTCGAGCACCTTGTTGACGTTGGCGACGATGCCCATGTCCAACAGAGCGCCGAGCAGCCGCGCCGGCTCCGATTTCAGCAGTGCTGCGAATTCCTTGACCGACATCGCGGTTGAGACCGCGACCGGCTGCTTGGTGGGTTTCGGCTGAGCTGGCTCTTTCTCGGTCCTCGCCTTGGCGCGCGCGCGCCGGATCGTGGGCAGGCGTCGCGGCGGGACGCGTAGCCGCACTGGCGGCTTGAGGGCCCCCGCGGGCGCCTCTTTGGGACGCCGTTCCTGGGCGACGCGAAGCAGGGGCGCGACGACCTTGCTGACCTTCGGTTCGGCGGGCTTGGTGGGCCGCGCGCGCTTCTCCGGTCCCGCGGGTGCGCGGGGCACGGCGGCCGCCTTGTCCGGCAATTGCTCCGGTGCCTTCTCGGCGACCTTGGCCTTCGGGATCTTCCTGACCGTGGTTGGCGCCGCGGGTTTGCCAGCGGGGGCTTCCGCAGGCGCAGCGGGTGCCGGCTCCGCGGCGGCCGCCACAGGCGCCTCCAGCAGCGCGCGCACCTGATCGCCCTTGCCGAGCGTCTCCGCCACCCGAAGCGCATCCGCGTCTTTCAGCGCGGTGTTGACGGTACGTGCCTTGACCCCTAGCTCGTCAAGTGTCGCCTTGAGCTTCGGCAGGGCGATTCCCAGTTCTTTTGATAACTCGATAACCTTCATACTATCTCGGCCGGACTCCCGCGGTTTCGCACACCCGGATCGGGCGCCCCCGGATCTACCTGGCGTCCGATCCGACCGCCCTCGCCGACTGCAGCATACGCTGAACGGCTTCCTCCGGCAGCGACTGCCCCAGCGCCCGGCGCACAGCTCCCTTGTGGGCAATTCGCTCGACGCATTCGCTGCGTCGGCACACGTATGCTCCCCGCCCCGTCGCACCTCCGGTCGGATCGAACTCGACCCGACCCTCCGGTGTGCGCACCACCCGCATCAGTTCGGCCTTCGGCCGCTGATTGCGGCACGCCACACACGTGCGCATCGGGACGTGGCGCGGCATACTGCGTTGAACTCCTTATTTCGCCGACTCGTCCGCGACAGCAACGGCCGCCGCCGCCTCCTGCCCGCCTTCTTCCGTCGCGGCCTCGGGTTCGCTCTCGCCGCTGGCCTCTTCGGTCGCTGCGGGCGCCGGCGACTCTTCGGGTTCGCCGGTCTGCTCAGGCGTCTCGTCTGCGACAGAGGTCTCCGGTTCGGCCGCAGCCTCCGCTTGAGCTTCAGGCTCCGCCTCGGCTTCCTCGCCGACTTCCCCCTCGGCTGGCGCCTCGACGGCTGATTCGTCGCGCTCTCCGCCGACCACGAACTCGGCAGACGGCTCGCCGACTTCCTCCGCGCCGACCGGCCCGTCTTCGTCGGCATCCGCGGCGCCGGAGATCGTCGCAGTGGCCCGCGCATCCAATTCGGCGTACATCGCCTCTTCCATCTCGGCGATTTGGGTCTCGCTGCGGATATCTATGCGCCATCCCGTCAGCCGCGCCGCCAGCCGGACATTCTGACCTTCCTTGCCGATGGCAAGGGAGAGTTGGTTGTCGGGGACGATAACCGTCGCCGTCTTCTGATCCTCGTCCACGACCACCTCGTTGACGCGCGCCGGGCTGAGCGCACTGGCGAGGTAGCGCGACATCTCGTCGCTCCAGCGCACGATGTCAATCTTCTCGCCGCGCAGCTCGTCCACCACGGCTTGTACCCGGCTGCCGCGATGGCCGACGCACGCGCCGACCGGATCAACGTTGTCCTGGCGGGAGAAAACCGCGACTTTGGAGCGCAGGCCGGCCTCGCGAGCGATAGCCTTGATTTCGACCACGCCGTCGTGGACCTCCGGCACCTCCAGCTCGAACAGCCGCCGCAGCAGCCCCGGATGACTGCGCGAAACCAGGACATGCGGCGTCTTCGTCGTGCGCTTGACCTCGACGACATAGACCTTGAGCCGCTCCCCAAAGCGGCACGCATCCGACGACATCTGCTCCGACGCCGGGAGCAGGGCTTCCACCTTACCGACGTTGATGAACACCGACCGCCCGGTGCGGCGCTGGACGATGCCGGTGACGACCTCTCCCGCGCGATCGCTGAACTCGGAGAAGATGATCTCGCGCTCCGCCTCGCGGATGCGCTGAACCACTACTTGCTTGGCGGTCTGGGCGGCGATGCGACCGAAGTTCTCGGGCGTCACCTCGATATCAACGCTCTCCCCGACCTCGATGCCGGCATCCAGCTTGCGCGCGTCTTCGATTGATAGCTCGACGTTTGTATCCTCGACCGTCTCCACCACGAGCTTGCGCGCGTAAATGCTGGCGCGCGAGTCATCCCAGTCGATCTCGACGTGAATCTCGCCTGCCGAACCGTAGTGCTTGCGGTATGCCGAAACCAGAGCCGCCTCGAGGATCTCCTCGAGCGTCTCCAGCGGTATGTCTTTTTCTTTCTCTATGTCCCGCAGGGCTTGTACGAAGTCCATTTGCATCGCCCTACGCTCCTTAACGCCAAAGAGTGGGAGAACCCCACTCTTCGGTCGCTACGTCACACCGGATTCAATGCTAGTATATCACACAACGCGGGCCTTGACAAGGACGGGAAGGAGCAGCAGTGAGAGCGTCGCGCGAGCCACGCCGGGCGCGGCGCCGCGGCTGACCCTGGGGATTCCGGAGGACCGATGCAGCACGGTCCGCATCTGCCGTGTCGGTCCTACGCGCAGTCGAGCGAGGGCACCGGCACGACACGGCCCGTCTCCAGGGATTCAATCGCCGCCTGGATAACGTTCTGTGCGGCCAGCCCGTCAGATCCCGAGCCGTCAATCCTAGCCGGAGCGGCGCCCTGCGACACTTGCTCCAGGAACCGATGAATGCGGCGGCGGAAGGTGTCCGGAAAGCCCGTCATGCCGCCGCAGATGGGGTTGGTGATGACGGCCTTCTCGTCCGACCGACGCGGGTAGAAGGTGAGTTCCTTGTACATGTCCACGAGGACGAATCGCCCCTCGGTGCCTGCCACTTCGCAGCGCTCCATGGGATGCCCGCGCATGATGTCGTAGCTGCCGGTCAGATGGCCGATGGCACCGCTCGCGAACTTCATGTTGAACTGAGCGGTTGACCAGATCTTCCGTCCCGGCGCCTTCACGGCGAAGCAGTGCACCTGCTCGATCTCGCCGCAGAAGTATCGCATGACATCGATCGTGTGCGGGTGCAGCGCCTTGAGGTGGAAATACGGCGAACTCTCGGCTGGGTTGCCGATCCACATCGACATGTTGATGAAGAGGAGGGCCCCAAGCCGGCGCTCGTCCACCCATTCCCTGGCTTTGGCCGCCGCGGGGGTGAAGCGATGATTGAGATTGGTGCCGAGGCACACCTTCATCTCCCGCGCTTTGAGCACCATCTCGCGCGCCTGCGGCACCTCGTTGCTCAGCGGCTTCTCGCATAGAACGTGGCAGCCGCGCTCCAGCGCCTGCATCGTCGGTCGGTGGTGATCGCTGCCGTACTCATGCCCGCCGGTCGCCACGCTCACCAGGTCCGGGCGCAGCGTGTCGAGCATCTCAACTGCGTCGTGGAAGCCGGGCACGCCTAGACGCGCGCTGGCGTCTTCGGCGCGCTCCTTGATGACGTCACACACACCGACGAGGTCAGCCAACTCGTCTTCCTGATAGATATCGGCATGGCGATTCCCGATCGGCCCCATGCCTATGACACACACTCGCAGCATAGTCAGTGCGATTGCCCCGGATCAGCGCCGTGCGATGCTGATGGTCGTGCGGCGAGGGCACAGCATGCTGGGCCCCTACACGGCCGTCACCGGCGCGATCTCCCCGCTCTCGAGCGATGCGACGGCCGCATCCACGGACGCTTGTGCCGCCAGCGCATCAGCCCCCGAGCCTTCTATCTCATCCGGCCCTGCACTCGCCGCCAACTGCTCGAGCAGGCGCTCCACCCGGCAGCGGTACGTATCCTCGTAGCCCCCCAGACCGCCGAAGATGGAATTCGTAATGACGGTCTTGTCCTCCTCGGCGTGAGGGTAGAGGGCGACTTCCTCGTAAATGTTATCCACGACCACGCGCGCCGTCGTGCCGGCGACTTCGCAGCGAGCCAGGGGATGACGCGCCGCCATGTCGGTGCTGACAGTCAGGCCGCCCACAATATCGCTTGCGAACCGCACGTTCATCTGCGCCGACGACCAGCTACCGCCTTGCGATGCCTGCGTCGCAAAGCACTGCGCCTGCGCGATGCCGCCGCACAGGTAGCGCATGAGGTCGAAGCCGTGACAGGCGATCCGCCACAGCAGCAATGGGGGGTCGCCGGATTTCCCCGCGCAACTCCACCACAGCGACGTGTTGATGAAGAGCGGCGTGCCCACGCGTCCGTCGTCAATCCAACGCTTGGCAGTCACGACCGCCGGGGTAAAGCGCAGGTTGAAGTCCGCTGCGAGACACAGGCCCCGCGCACGCGCAAGCGCAACCACCTCGCGCGCCGGTGTCGGCTCTCGCGATAGGGGCGCCTCGCACAGGACGTGGCAACCGGCTTCGAGGACCTGTCTCACGAGTGCGATCCGGTCGCCTCGCGTGCACACGCTCACCAGGTCTGGCCGCGCGGTCGCCAGCATTTCGTCCAGGTCGCGGAAGGCCGGTGCCTTGAGACGCGCCGCCAACTCCTCGGCGCGCTGCGTTTCAGTGTCGCATACGCCGACGAGCTGAGAACGCGTATCGCCCCGGTAAGCAGCAGCGTGCGCCCCGCCGGCGGCAGTCAGCCCGATGACGCAAGCGCGAATCATAGAAGAGCCAATCCTCGTGCCTGACCGCTACCGCTGCTGCAGCTTCTTCGCAGTGGCGATCGAGCCGATGTACTTGTCCACCCCGATCGTATACGTCATGATCGGGTCGGGCTTGCCGGTCTCCTTCATGCGGCGGTCGAGCCAGGCGAGCATGCGCCCGCGCAGGTGTTCCACGACCGTGCGCTCCTTCTTCGCGAGGTTCTTCTCCTCGAGCGGGTCGGTCACCAGGTTGTACAGCTCCACCGGCGGCTTGTCGTGGAAGTCCGGTTCCAGGGCCTCGATGAGCTTCCACTCCGGCGTGCGCCAACCGCGCTTGCGCATCCAAGTGCACTCGCTGATGTAGAACTCCGAGCGGTAATTCGCCACCTGGCCGCGCACCATGCGCATCAGGTTGTTGCCGTCGAAGCGTGTCTTCTTGGCCTTCTCCAGGCCCATTACGTCGACCAACGTCGGCACGATGTCCTCGAGCAGCGCGATGCCCGTGAGACGCATCCCGGCCGGCAGGCGGCCCGGCCAGTGCAGCACCAGCGGCACCATCAGCGTCGGCTCGTACGTGCCGTGGTGATCGAAATAGCACCCGTGGTCGGCAAGGGTCTCGCCGTGGTCGGAGGTGAAGAGGACCAGCGTGTTCTCCCACTGCCCGAGTTCCTGGATATGCCTGAAGATGCGAGCGATGCAGGCGTCCATGTACGCCAGCTCACCGTCGTACTGCGCGATGACGTGGTTGATGTCGCGGATTCCCGGCGGCATCCATGACAGATGGAAATCGCGGAACGGCTTGAAGTCACGCACCGGGCCCATCGTATCCGGCAGCGCCGGGTCACACGGATCGCCGGAATAGAACATCGTGTCGAACGGCGGCGGCGGCACGTACGGAGCATGTGGGTCCATGTGGCGCAGGAACAGGCACCACGGCTGGCCGGACTGCGCCATCTCGTTCAGCATGGGCAGCGCTTTGTCGTTCAGGTTCTCCGCCTTGCGCGCTGGGCGATCCTCCCACGACACCCACGCCTCATAGTCCGCGTATTTGTCGAAGCCGCGGTAGAAATCGCCCCCGAATCCCACGCATGCGGAGGCATAGCCGTGATCGCGCAGGATCTCGCCGAGGGTAGGATGGTCTGGATCGAGAACCCGACCTTGCGGACTCAGCCCGACCATCTGGGTATTGATAACATCCCACCCTGTGAGCATGCCCGAATATCCCGGCGTCGTCGGCACGTACGGGCTGAACATGTTCTCGAACAGAACGCCGCTGCGGGCAAGCTCATCGAGATGCGGCGTCGTGCGGCGATGGTAACCGTACATCGAGCAGTGATCGCGGCGCAGGCTGTCCACCGCGAGCATGAGCAGATTCGGGCGACGACGTGGCATGGATTCTTCTCCTTGTTGCTATCTGTGAATCGCAAAAGCGCACGCAGCGCTGAATGGCGACCCCACCGAGTGCGGTGTCATTCAGAGCCGAAGGCGAAGAATCTCGGTTCCGCAGTAGGCGGCGGTGCCGGGATTCCTCGCCCCGCCCCGCTGCGCTCGGAATGACAGCCCGCGCAGCGCGCTGACGGGCGCTAACGCACTCCGCACGCCTTGATGCACGCGTTAAGATAACCGCGGCTCTCGGCGGCGACAATGGCGCAGCGCGCAAGTTCATATTCCCCGGCGCCGATGATCTCCAGATCAACCGGGCCCGTGTATCCCGCTTCCGTCAGGACTCTGACATACCCCAACAGGTCAATCTCGCCGCGTCCGCAGGCCTGCACCTCGGGCTTTCCCGGGCCGGGGCCCCGGTCGGGACAATCGCGGATGTGGATGTGCCGCACGCGGCTGATCACTTGCGGCAGCGCCTCCACCGGGTTCTCGCCGGCGCGATAGACGTGGCTGGGATCCATGTCTATCCCGAACCCGGGAGAATCAATCTCGGACATCGCGCGCAGGGTCGTCGGTGTGTTGTAGATGCTGGCGCCGACGTGGGCCTTGACGCACAGGACGACGCCGAAATCGGCCGCGCGCTCCGCCAACTTGGCCATCTTGGCGATCGCCGCTTTGAGATCATCGTCGTTATCCGACTTCCCGCCCGGGCCGATATTGATGACCGGAATGCCGATGTCGGAGCAGGCCTCGAATGCGGTGATGAGGCGCTCCTCGTCGAGGGCGGCCTCCTCGATCGCCAGGAGCTTGAGGCCATGCTGCTGCGCCAGGTCGCGTATGCGCGGCGCATCCTCACGCCACGTGTCGAGACACAAGTGCTCGCACATGCCCTTGATGGCCGACAGCTCAATGCCATCGTAGCCGGAAGCGGCGGTGTGCGCCATCGCCGTCTCCAGATCAAATCCACCGAACAGAACCGAATTCGCACCGAGGGAAAACATTCAGCCTCCTCTTGACCGTTCTCGTTTGTCATTCCGAGCGCAACGAGGAATCTTGGCCCCGCCGGACCCAGGAGTCCCTCCGGGATTCCTCACTGCGGCCGTCGGCTTCAACCCAGTGGCCTCAGCGCACAATTACTTGAGGGCGGGGCGTCACCGTCAGCCGGTCGCTGCGGGGAGGCGCCGGGCGGGTCTGACCTCGGCACGGATTGCCCCTCGCATACCGCATCGGCCCCGGCGCTTCACGCCAGGTCCACGACCGAATGCGTTTCCCAGGACCTGATCGCCCCCTCAATGATCTCCTGCGCGGCGAGCGCGTCGGCACCGGACGCGTCCACCTCCTCCGGCTTCACGCCTTCCGTCATTTGCTCCAACCACTTGTGGATGCGCGACTTGAAGGTCTCCCCGAAGCTCATCATCCCGCCGAGGTAATAGTACGTCTCCTTCTCCTGCGAGAAGCGCGGGTACCACGTCAGCACTTCGCAGGCGTCATCGAGCACGAAGCGCCCTTTGGAGCCAACCACCTCGCAGCGCTCGAGGCCGAAGCTCCCCCCGGCGTCGTAGCTGCCCGTCAGGTGGCCGACGACATCGTTCTCGAAATGCATATTGATCTGAGCGTTCGACCAGATCGTGCGCCCCTCGCCCTTCATCAGGAACGCGTGCACACTCTTCACCGATCCGCAGAAGTAGCGCATCACATCAATCGAGTGCGGATGCAGCGCGCGCAGATGGAACCACGGCGACGTCTCGTTCGGGTTGTTGATCCACATCGTCATGTTGATGATGTGGAGCTTGCCCAGCCGCCCGCTGTCCCCCCACTCCTTGGCGCGAATGGCGGCCGGCGTGAAGCGGTGGTTCAGGTTAATCGCGTAGGGCAGCTTCTTCTGCTTCGCCAGAGCGACCATCTCGCGGCCTTTCTCGATCTCGTTGGAGATGGGCTTCTCGCCGAGCACCGGAATGCCGCCCTCGAGCAACTCCATCGTGGGCACGTAATGGTCGCCGCCGTTCTCCTTGCCCGCCGTGCACATGCTCGCCGCGTCGATTCTAATGTCGCTGGCGAGCATCTCCTTAACGCTGTAAAACGCCGGCACCCCGTAGGCCTGCGATGCCTTGTCCGCGCGTTCGTGGATGATGTCGCAGACCGCTACGATTTCCGAAAGGGCGTCGTCCTGATAGACGCGGGCGTGGGTATTCCCGATCCCACCCATGCCGACAATTGCGATTCGTAAGGCCATTATCGTTCTCCCGTCGGGCAAGACTTGTCGCGCGGCGCGTCGCACAACGCGCCACAATCCTGCAACCGCGCGTGTCTGCGCTTGTTTCTGCGGGCGTCGCCGAACACCTGCCGACAGGGCGTCTCGTCCGTGCGGCGAATACTCCTGACATGGCCCGCAGCCGCAGAAACCGATGTTGCGGCCCTTCCCGGCCGGTCGCGCGCCGCGGAGGGCACCACGTCCGGATGCTCCCGGCGGTGGTCTGTGCGCTGACCGCGAGCGCGCTCTTGCCGGGCTGCGCCGCCCTGCGCTCCTATCAATCGCGTGTCGCGGCGGAGGAGTCCTTCGCCGAGGGGGCCAAGGCTGTCGCGCGGAACGATCTCGCGACGGCGCGCGAGGAGTTCCGACAGGCACTGGACGCGACGCCCGATTCCGCGGGGCTGCACGCCCGCATCGGGCTCGCTTACATGCCTCGTCTCGGCGAGGACTTCATGCGCCTCGAGCCGGCCGCGGCCGCCCGCGCGCTGCCTCACCTCGAGCGGGCTCTGGAGCTGGACCCGAAGCAGCCCTATCCGGTCTATCTTCAGGCGATCTTCGCCGCCGCGCGGCTCGGCCGCGAGTCACGAGCACGCGCCGTGCTCGACGCCGCCGCCACTTGCTTTCACGACGACGGCATGGCTCTCAACGACATCGGCTACCTGCTGGTTGACGCGAACCTGCTCAATGCGGAGGCGTTGCCCATGCTCGAACGCGCGGTGGAGCTCGAACCTAAGAGCGGCATCATCCTCGACAGCCTGGGCTGGGCCCACTACCGCCTGGGAAACCTCCGGCGCGCGGCGGACATGCTTGAGACAGCGTCGGACCTCGCGCGCGGGAATGCGGAGATCGAGTACCACCTGGGAGTCGTGTACGCCGAACTCGGCCGCTTCAACGATGCCCGGGCGCAATTCAACCGCGCCCTCGAGATAGCTCCCAGTTTTGGCCGCGCCCGCACCGCGCTGCAGGCGCTGGAGAACTACTAGGCGTCGGCATCATGAGCCAGCGCTGTCCTGCACATCTGCTGTTGCACTGGCCTTGCCGCCATCGCAGGTTGAGACCCCTCTCCATCCCAGGGAGAGGCCGGATGAGGCGGACTCGCTCGGAGAACAGTCTTATAAGAACGCACCAGCGCGACCCAGCGTGGCCGGCTGCTTGATCTTGTGGATGCCGTCGAGAGGCGGGCAGCCACGCCCTGACCGCTATGCGAGGCACGGCGATCTGTGAGACCTGATCGTGCGACTGATGTCCTCTTCGCGCTCAGCTCAGCCGTTGCGTTCTTCGGCTTCGTGCTGTCGCCGCTGTGGCTGCTGTTCACTCCCGCGGTTGGCCTCGCGCTTCTGCCGGCGTACCTTCTGGTGGATATCCTCACGATGTATCGCGTTCTGCGCGGACACTTCCGGCTGCCGGGACATTTCATCCCGCTACTGTACTACACCGTCTTCTGCGTCGTCGGCATCCGGCGAGACGCCCATCTCGTGCACCGCGAGTATTGGCTGCTCGCGCTGATTGCACTCGCTCTCTTCCACGTCTCGTGCCAGTATCTCATTCCTGCGGCAGTCACGCAGTCGACCCGGCGTCGGCGTGGGGGAGGGTCAAGCATACAGGCGTAGGCCGGGCAGGCCAGATCGGCGGATCGTTCAGCTGCCTCACATCGCGTCGTTCGCTTGCTCCATTAACTTCACGACCGCGGGCGTGCGCGTCGGGTTCACGTCGTTGACATCGCCCGGCGAGTCCCACTGCCACACCAGCGTCAGCGGGATCTTCAGGCGCGCCGCCGTGTCGAGCACATCCCCGAGAAACGGCGTATTCGGCCGTTCCTCGTACTTGTCGCCGGTCTCGCCGATGTAGAGCGGCTTGCCGACGCGGTCGGCAGCTTGCTTGAGCTGCACGAGCGCCTGCGCCGACAGCGCATCCACGTTCCCGAACCGCATGTTGTCGTGCTCGCTGTAGAAATGGATCGAGATCAGATCCATCGGGTCGGGATTCGTGTCGCGCAGGTAGGTCACGAGGTCGTCCAGGCTGTCGTGCGTCCAGTCCATCTCGTCGGTCTGCGTGCGCATGTGCTGCGCCGCCGGGCGCGGCGCGCTGTTGCCGGTCGCGATCAGGTGATTGGAATCAACGTCGCGGATGACCTCCGCGAGCCGCTTCATGTACACGATCATGTCATCGCTCGTGTAGTTGTCGCGCCGCAGGCGCATGTACGACGTGCCGAGATCCACCCAGTTCAGCCCTTCGTATCCGTAGGGGTGCATCGGCCCGAGATCTGCGCCTAGGTTCAGCTCGTTCGACAGTTCCCAGAACAGGATTGTGTCGTTGTCCCGGTAGCGCCCGACGAGCTGCCGCGTGTACAGTTCCAGGTATTGCCACGAGCGCGAGTCGGGGTCGAGCAGCATGTCGAGCACGCACTCCTGCGCCATGTCGGGGAAGAGGTGTGTGTTCCAGTTGACCACCGGAATCAGCCGCACACCGTGCCTTTGCGCATCGGCGACCAGCGCATCGAACGCGCCCCACCATGCATCCTGCCGCGGCCAGTTCTTCATATCCCTGGGGTAGAATCCGACACCGGAGAAACGAATCGCGGTGAAGCCGTGCTCGGCCGCGCTCGCGAGCGCGCTCTCTGCCTGCTTGCGATCATCGCCGCCCTTGAGATAGCGCAGGACGAGATCGAACTTGTTGACCGATACCAGGCGCAGCGGCTTGCCGTCGAGAAGCAGATCCGTTCCGTCGCGCTTGAGGAAGCCGGCGTGCGCGTAACCCGTGAGGGCGCACACGGCCAGAATGAGAACTAGCGTCTGCTGCGTCCGCCATAGATCAAGAAAGGACATTAGTGAGTCTTCTCCTTTCGACTGCTTGCAGGCCCATGGCATGGGCGCTCCGCTCTCCCTCACGGAGCGGGTCAAGGAGAGGCGGCGTCCGCCCTGCCCTCCACGGACCGCGCGCTTTGCGCGGCGGACTTGGGTCTCCTCATGCGGTAGGAATCCCCCGGCTCTCGATGCTCGCACTCGTCGTAGATCGTGAATCCGAATCGCTGGTAGAGAGCCAACGCCCGAGTGTTTTTCTTGTTGACCGTGAGAATCACCGCCTGCACCTCGGGCCGCGCGTCCGCCTCGGCCAGGACTTCCGCCATCAGCCGAGGCCCGAATCCGCGGTTCTGCCAGCGGTCGGCAATGCCGATGCCGAGCGTCGGCTCCGCGGCGGCGATATTCATCAATAACGCGTGCCCCACTATCTCCCCGACAGGAGTTGCAAGGACGCGCGCGACATCCTGACCGGAGACAACGCGCGCCAGGACGTCTTCCATCACCTGCAACGTGATGTCGCGGTACGGCTCGTAGAAATGAACCGTCGCCTCAGATAGACCTTGATAGAAGCGCAGCAGCGCCTCGGCGTCGCCCGCGCACAGGGGCCGGATTATCGGCTCCCGGCGGACCTCGGAATCAGTCATTTCCATTTCCAGATGTCCGTCCGGCGCTACGGCACGAACTCGATGTCCGCCGCCCAGATGGTGCCGTCGCCGCCATCGCCCAACGCGGCTCCGTGAACGCCGATGACCACGCGGCTCACTCGCTCCAACTCAAGCTGACCGCTGGTGTCCCGCGACCATGCCCCGAGGCGAAACGAATCGAACGGGATCGTGATCGTGCGCCACTCATCAGTCGGGGGCGGATATGGCATCGCCTCGTACTGGGCGCCGCCTTGTTCCCACAGCGAAATGAGCAGACCTTTGATGCCCTCGGGCAATGCAGCCCTATAGGTGAAACGCAGCGCCCGATAGCCCTCCACATCCGACACCGGCACCGGCGTTGACGGCAGCGCGTACATGTGGCGCTGCCCGGGGAAGAAGAACTCGAACTTCATGCACGCCTTGGCATCAGGCCCTTCGTTCGGGGTGCTGAGTCGGGCGCGCACCGCCGGGTCGTGGGCGAGACCCCACTCGCCGGTGCCGCCGCCGGTAATCCTGAGCGGCCCGCTGGGCGTGTACGGCTCGCTGGTCAGCAATGCATCGCCTATCGCGATGCTGCCGCGGGCCGCGCCATCCACGACCATTCCGACCCATATCCGTTGCAGGTTCCGCCATTGCAGGTCGCCGCCGGGATCCTCGCTGAACGCCGCCTGCCGCAGCGATTTGAGCGAGATCCGCTGGGAGGTCCACGCCCCCGATGACACCGGCTGCTGGCTGACTCTGAACCACACCCCTCCGTCGTCCTCGAATACCATCAGTGCCAGGCGCGGCGCCTGCCCCGCTTCGACGTCCGCTCGGTAGGTCACTTCCAGAGCGCGCGCGGCGGGGAGGTCAGCCGGCACCGCGGCCTCGACCGCGACCAGCCGCCGCTCCGGGCCATCCTTCGTGAACGTCACCTTGATCCCGTTGGATCGGTCGTCGCTGGGAGCAATTCGTTCGATGGCAGCGCTGACGCCCGCGGATGCCGCCAGCCTTGCGGCGCCGAGGTCGAGGCGTCCCGCCTCGGCCTCCGGGTTTGCCTGCGCCAGCGCGCCGGTCAACGCAACCGCGAGCGCCACCACCGTCACCGCGGCAACGCGCTGCGAGCCACGGGCGCGCCCGACATGATCGTTCGCACCGGCGTTTGCGTTAGCCCCCGTCATTCGTAAGCTCCAGGTCGTCAAGGTAGAAGACCGTCGTACCCGTCGCCGTGCTGCTGAACCCGAGCCAGGTCAATGTGTCCCAATCCGGGCTCCCATTGCGCAAACCCACGAAGGCTTTCGTATCCTGTCCGGGCAAGGTCACCGTGAGGTCCCACGTTCCTGTGGACTCAGCGCCGAGGCCCGCCGCGATCTCAAAGCCCACCCATTCGCCGACGGGCAGTTCGAACAGTTCCTCATCCGCCGCGCTCAGCGTGGCGTTTTGGACGGCGAGGCCGGGCCCGACTCGATATGGGTTCGCGCCGTCGCGCCACTGATGGTACATTTCCACACCCGGCTCGACGCGCATCTTGAAGCGGAACCGCGTGACGCCATCGCTATGGCCCGGGGTGTAGTAGAAATGCGGGTTGTAGTCGTGCTGCAACCCCGGCGCATCTGCTATCCTGAGGCTCTGCTTGCCGCTGGCGGCGGCTTCATCCGTGACGCAGATTCCGTCGCCCTTGTTCTCGATGTACACTCGCGCGCGCTGCGGCTGTGCACCGAGCGGCGATGTCTCGAAGTCTTCTGTGAATGTCAGCGGCGGGGGTGGGGGAGGCTCGGGCGCAAACTCCACCGGCGGGAAGTCGGCAGCCGCGAGCGCGACCCATCTCGCATCCCCGTAGACGCCGGCGCGGGTGTAATCGAATGGCTCAAAGTCAATCCGGGGCGCCGGGGAATCGCGGCGCAGGCGGAAATCGAATCGCGACGGCGCCACGAACCTGGGCGCGGCGACGAGGCTTCCCGCGTCCTTGCCCAGGCCCTGCCACTCCTCGAAGCTCATGCCCTCAAAAGTGACTGGCTTGCCGGACGCGTCGTAGTACAGGTTGCTCCTGAGTACAACGTTGCCGTCCTGCCAGGATCCGCTGAAGAGCCTGCCGCCGTTCCAGTAAACGATGTTGCGCTCGAAGGTGAACGACAGGTGCGGCTCGACGCGCGACCGCTGCAGTTGCCCGTCCATGCTGAACGCGAGGATGTTGTTGCGGATAGTGTTTTCCTTGCCGTAGTGCTGGTGGTAGCTGCCGGTCTTCACATTGTAGACGAGATTGTTCTCCAGGCGGATGTCGGAGCTGCCTTCGTCATTGTAGAGCCCCCATCCGCCGCGGCCGTAGCGGTCGTAGGAATACACGTCGTGAATCACGTTGTTGCTCACGGTGGTGCCGGGTGACGGGCCCAGCGTGTACACTCCGCCCATGTCGCTGAGCACGCCCCAGCCGATGTGATGGATATGGTTGAAGTCAATGTGGTTATGATGCGCCAGGCTCTCCGCATATCCCCAGCGCCAGCCCACCGAGACGCCGGTATAGCGGAAGTCGGAGATGTCGTTGTGGGTCACGCGGTTGTGCGGGCTATGCCCGAGCCACACGCCCACCGCGCCCATGAAAATGTGCCCGCCGGAGCGGATGATGTTATTGTCAACCACGATGTGCTGGGTGCGGTTGGCGGGATCGGGCTGGATCAAGCCCTCCCCGATGCGCACGCCGCCGGCACCGAGGTCGTGAATGTAGCAGCGCAAGACCTGGCAGTCCTGGCACCCGCGCCTGAACCAGATCCCGTAAATCCCGGTGTGCGCCACCTCGCAGTCCTCGATGGTGACGTTGCGCGCGCCGTCGGCCATGATGACCGCCGGGATGCTGAATGCCGCCTGGCCGTCGCTATGCCCCTGAGGCTCGAGCAGATATTGGCTGTGCCGAAACGCGAGTCCCTTGAGGGCGATGTGCTCCACACACAGCCCCGCCTCCGGCTCGCCGACGAAGCGGACGAACTGCTCCGCTACAGGAGCCACGACTTCCGCTCGCGCCGGGTCCTCTCCGGGCAGCGGGATGTAGTAGAGCGTCCCGTTGCGGTCGAGGAACCATTCGCCGGGCTGATCGAGAGCTTCTCTGAAGTTCTCAACGTGATACCGCTGGCTCGGCCCCCACGACTCGAACGCCCACGCCGCCGGCCCGGTGAGGAAGACGGCATTGGTGTCCGCGTCGAACGATGCGATACGCAGCCGCGATACTTCCCAGGACTGATACGCGACGACAGTGACGTCGCTGAGATTCGGCCAAGGCTTGATATCGCCGGCCCGAGCGACGAACGCGCGATTGGCGAAAGTGGCGGCTTGCCCCGTCGCCGGGTCAATCGCGTAGCGGAGCTGCCCCGCCGTGTAGTAATAGAACTTGTTCGGCGACCGAGCGCGCGTCGCGCGTCGGCCGTTGACGAACAACTGCTCGAAGTACCACTTGCCGGCTGCGACTTCAGGAATGCGAGCCGTCCACATGCCGTCTTTGCCGCGCTTGAAGCCGCTGATGACGCGCCCGCCCGTGAAGACCGGCTTTGCCCCCGGCGCGGCCCGGTAGGTGATGGGACAGGTTTCCGTGCCGCTGTCCTCGGGGGTGAAGACGACCGCCTCGCGAAGCTGATACGTACCGTCGGCCACGATCACCCGTACAGGCTGACTGAGCGACCCCGCCGCCTTCAGCCCCCGCACCGCGTCACGCGCGCCCCGCAGAGATGCAACCGGCCCGTCGGTCTGCTGCGCGTTGGGTCGCGAGAGCCGCCCGGACCATGCATCGTCGCCGTCGGGGGCAATGTGAAGGGTCGTTGCATCGCCGCCCTGAGCCGGAACAGCCAGTGCCGCACCAAGTAGCACCGCCATGATTACGCCTCTCCATCTGAGCATGAACCTTGCCTCGATCGGGTTTCTGTCAGCCGAGTTCCCGTTGCAAGTTTTGCGAATGCCGCGCTTATACCTGCTGTAGCATAGCGGAAAGCATCGGCTTCCGCCCGCCTCACCGCTCACTGCACCTGCGCCCGTTGTCGCAGGATTCCGCGCTTCGAGCGGGAATCTTGCCCTACGCCCCTACGGAGGTGTCGCCTGTGTTCGCGCGAATCATGACTTGGGTTGCGGGGGTCGTCATCATCGTCGCCGCCGCCCCCGCCCGGCCGCAGGAGCCAACCATGGATTTCGGCCCGTCCGCGCCACAGTGGCTCGTCGAGAGCGAAACCTGTCTCGTCGCCGTCAGCGACTGGGGCATGTATGAATCGAGCAAGGCGTCCTTCGCGACCCACGTGCCCATCAACCGCGAGTTCTTCGCGGCCTGCAACGCGCGCGGGATATACCCCATCCCCTACGTCACCTTCTACCAGCAATTCGCGACCACACCATACCAGGACATAGACCTGCGCGAACACCCCCAATGGATCGAGATTGACGAGCAAGGCCGCAGGAAGCGCACCGGCTTCTGGGAATCCGAGGACGCGAAGAACATGTACACGACCTGCCCCAATGTGCGCGAGTACGTCGAAGCATTGGAGGCGTGGGTGCGCAAGCTGATAGGCATGGGGGCCGGCGGCATCTTCATTGACAACCTCGGTCGCCGCGCCCCTTGCTTCGGCGACAAGTTCGGCATCCACGAGCACATGTACCCCGATCAGAATGAGGCGTTCGCAAAGCTCCTCGAGCGCATCCGCGCGGCAGTCAAGGGCTATGGCGAGGACAAGGCGATCTTCGTCAACTCGGCCAGCCCGCACACGCTGCCCGCCGCGTTCTGGCCGCACATCGACTGCGAAATGGCGGAGTCCTACATTTGCACATGGGCCTCGACAGAACGCTGGTTCGACTGGCACGACCACTGGTTTGCGATGGGCGAAGCGCTCCGCCCGCATCTCGCGGCGGGCAAAGGCGTCATCGCGCTGTCATACCTCGGGCACACGCCGCACAGTATCAGGGATGACTCGTACTTCTGCTATGCATCCGCGCGGTTGAGCGGCCTCATCTGGTCGGCGGGCGGGGACATTCTCAAGGACAATCCGGCGCGCAGACTGTACGAGATCCGTCTGGGCGGGGCTCAGGGACCGGCGCAGCAGTCCGGCGAGGTGCACTATCGCGTCTTCGAGCGCGGCTTCGTCGCCGTCAATCCAACCGACAAGGCCGAGGCGCTGAGCATCCCATCCGGCGTCCCGAGCACCGGCCTGTACGACTTGTACGAGGAAAAAGGGCTGCCGGTGGACCGCGCCGCGCCGACGGTGGCGATTCCGGCCCAATCCGGGCGCGTGTACGTCTTCGCGCCGGGGCGCGGGTCCGACGTCGAGAAGCCCATGATCGCGCTGACCATTGAAACCGAGCCCGCGCTCGGCGAGGTGCGCTTCCGCGTGGACGGCTTCGACTACTTCACGCACAGCGGCCGGTGGACCACCGAGTACTACCTGGGTCCGAACTTCGGCAAGTTCACGATCAATCTCGACGAGCCGGGGACGCATGTGGTCGAGATCGTTGACGTCGTGCCACATGATATGAAGACGCCGGCCGGGTACGGCAGCGGCGAGCGCCTGGGCCAGTTCATGGATCCCGCTCAGCCGACCAAGCCGAGCCGCGGGGCGACGTACCGGTTCCGAGCGTGGAGCGGTCTCGTGACCTCCGACGAACCGACCATCGAGGTGCGTGTCGAGGCGAACGCGACGCTCACGGCACACTTCGACCGCGAGGAAGGCGGGGAGGAGCAAGAGAACGCGGGAGGGGCATCATGAACCTGCGTGACATGGTGATACCAATGGCAGCGACGTGGCTGATCGCTGTGCTGGGAGGTGCAGCCTTGACAACAGCCCAGGCAGATTGCGTGGTATGGCCTGTTGACGGAATGACGAAGGTCATGCGCAGGGCGCAGCCGCCGGATCCGCTGCCGCGCAGCGTGCGCATGTACGCGGCACGCAATGAGTATGAGTCCGCCCAGGTCGTGATCCGCGCGGAGTCGCGTCGGCTTGACGAGGTCAAGGTCGCGGTAAGCGATCTCATCGGCCCGCGCGGGCGGAAGATCAGCTCGCGGGATATCGCCCTGCACCGCGTCGCGTACATTCACCTGCCCGCGCTTAATGCCGACTTTCCGGATCCCCTGCCGCCCATCACGCCGTTCTCGGTTGAACCGGACGCCGATCAGCCGGTGTGGATGACGGTCTATGTCCCCAAGGGGACGCCCAAGGGCGAGTATCGCGGCCAACTCACGGTCTCCATCTCAGGGCAGGAAGATCGCCGCGTGCCAATCGTCCTCACGGTCTGGGGCTTCACGCTCCCCGACACGCCCGCGAGCCGCACGGCCTTCGGCATCAGCGGCGGCTTCATCGCGGCCGCTCACGGCCTCGACACGAAGAGCAGGGAGTATCAGGAACTACTGCCGCAATACTACCTCGCGCTCCTGGAACACCGGATATCGGCTTATGACCCTCCCGTGCCGCTCGATTCATCTGAAGTGGGCTACTACCTCGATGACAGCCGCGTCACCGGCTTCATCATCCCTTACTCCGATGACGTCGCGCGGATGCGCGAGGACGTGGAACGCTGCCGCAGCAACGGATGGCTCGACAAGGCGTACTTCTACCCGCTCGACGAGCCGTTCACGGCTGAGGCCTACGCGACGCTCAAGCAGCGCGCAGATCGCATCCACTCGATTGACCGCTCACTGCAGGTCGTCTCTCCGTACTTCCGCGGCCCGGACTTCGAGACCGACCAGACGATCTACGAGCACTTCGACGGCTCCCTCGATATCTGGTGCCCCAACCTCGGGTTCTACGACGCGAAAGCCATGCGCGCCAAGCAGGCGAAAGGGGAGGAGGTGTGGTGGTACGTGTGCTGTGGGCCGGGTCAACCATACCCCAACTTCTTCGTCAATTATGACGGCGTGGATCACCGCATCCTGATGTGGATGCAGAAGCTCTACGACGTGCAGGGCCTGCTCTACTGGAGCACCACGTACTGGAACCCGAACATCACGAAGGATGTCTGGGATGACGTTGCCACGGTCAAGGACATCAATCCCAATCTGTACGGCGACGGGTCGCTGTTCTACCCGGGCTCGAAGGTCGGTCTCGCGCAGCCCGTGAGTTCCATACGGCTTGAATGCATCCGCGACGGGCTGGAGGACTTCGACTACCTTGCATTGCTCGAGCGCAAGGTGGGGGTGGCGAGGACGAAAGACATCATCCGCCGCCTCGTGCGCAGCCGCACGGAATACGAGAAGAGCCCGCGCCGGCTGCAGCTGGTGCGCCGCCAAATCGCGCGGGAGCTGGAGCAGTAGCGCCGGTCGCGGGCTTACCTTGCGTGCCGGCTGATGCAAGTCGCACGCAGCTTCCGCCATTGTCATTCTGAACGAAGTGAAGAATCCTGCGACCGCGCAGCAGCGGACGGCCTCCGCCGACCGCCGATGGAAGGGGCGCTTGCCCGGACCCCCGGGCGTTACTGCCCCGCACGGCGGAGTTGGATAATGACCGAGAACCGCCCCGATTTCCGCATTCGCCATGACATCGGGCAGGGAGTCAACCTCTGCTACTACCTGCTCGGTAGGGCGCAATTGCGGCTGCCCGCTCTCGCGCGTCCGCTGCTCTGGGTCACGCCGGACAGCGACCCGTTCGCCGACTTCGCGCGGCGTTTCGATGTTGCCGACGCAGCCGGCTTGAACGCAGTCCAGGTCGAACCCCTGTGGCGCCGATGGCTGCGCGCCGTGGTGGAGACCTGCCCGGATTCAGCCGCCGACGCGCTTTCGGCCATGCCCGACCTGCCCGCCAGGCCGCACGTCCGCACCACCTTTCAACGCTTCGGCCGCGTCCACCTCAACGACTTCCTGGAACGGTGGACCGGCATCACCCTGGAGATGGAGGGACGTCTCAACGAGGCTCTGCGCTCTTTCGATGCGTCGCGCATGCTGACGCGCCACGAAGATGCCTTTGGCTTCGAGTACCGCCCCGGCCGCGCTGTCTTCCACTACCACGTGCTGCGCGTTTTCGCCGCCGCGCGATTCGGGATGTCCGCGGTTTTGGGATGCGCCTACCTGGAGCATCCCGACAAGCTCGCCGCCGCCGTCGCCCAGGAGACGCTGCACGCCCTGGTCGGGCAGACCAAGGTCTGGCAGCGCGAGGAGATCAGCTCACTACTCGATCAACTGCGCCCGCTGCTGTCGGATACCTACCTCCAGCCCGTGGATGCCGTCGAGGACACCCTCTGCGTTCTCATCAGCGTCTTGGAGCACGAGGGCGAGGGCGCGCCGCTCGAACGCGTCGAGGCCAGGATCCCACAGCCGGCTTTGCGCTGGCTCGCCCGCGCTCTCTATGAGAACCGGCGCCTGCGTCGCTCGCAGGGGTTTGTCGAATGGCTCGCCGCGTCGCTCGAGCAGGCGGCGCGCCGGAGGCCGGCCATCTAGGACGTGGGGACTGACCACTCGGCGCCGCTGGCGAGATCGCCCACTGGCTCGCAGGTAGTCCTCGTGGCTTCTCGACGCAGGTCGTGGAGACTCAATGACATACGACGAAGCGGAGCCGGAGATATCCGGCCCCGCTTGATTCAGACTCGCACTGCGGACGCAGAGGGCAGAGCGGCAGTAGCGTTCGCCTACTCGCCCCCCTCCTCACCCGCCAGCTTGAGCAGCTTGTGCCACTTGGAGTCCACTGACTCCTGGATGTCTTTCAGGATCGGCTCGCCGCCCTTTCTGGACAGGTGGCGGTAGCGCGTCTGCTGGCGCAGGAACTCCTCGACCGGCTTCTTTTCCTTCGGCTTGTAGGTAATCTTGTACTCGCCGTTGACCACCTCGTACAGCGGCCAGAAGCACGTGTCCACCGCGTCGCGCCCGATAGCGATGGTATCTTGGGTCGGGAACCCCCAGCCCAGCGGGCACGGGGCGAGGACGTTGATGAACGTCGGGCCGTCTGTATTCAACGCCTTCTCGACCTTGTTGACGAGGTCGCGCCACATGCTCACCGTGCCCTGCGCGGCGTACGGGATCTCGTGAGCGACCATGATCGCCGTGAGGTCCTTGCGCGCCTCGCGCTTGCCGGGAATCACCTCGCCGGCCGGGCTGGTCGTCGTGTGCGCCCACGTCGGCGTTGCGCTCGAACGCTGGATGCCGGTGTTCATGTACGCCTGGTTATCGTAGCACACATAGAGCATGCGGTGGCCGCGCTCCATCGCGCCCGACAGCGACTGGAAGCCGATGTCGTAGGTGCCGCCGTCGCCGCCCATGGCGACAAAGCGGAACTCCTGGTTGAGGCGCCCGCGCCGCGTCAGCGAGCGATAGGCCGACTCCACGCCCGACATGGTGGCGGCGGAGTTCTCGAAGGCGGTGTGGATGTACGAGCACTTCCACGCGGTAAAGGGGAAAATGGTGGAGACGACCTCCATGCAGCCCGTGGCGATGCCCGCCACCACGGGCACGTCGGGAGTCTCCATCAGCATGCGAAACGTGATCGCCGCGCCGCACCCCGCGCACGCGCGATGGCCGCCGGTGAACACGGTCGGTCTTGCGGTCAATTCCTTGACGGTCGGCATTTGATTCCTCCTCGCTATCCGTGAGCCGCCGGCTACTCGCGCACGCCGATGTAGCGGCAGCGCTGATCCTTGCGGCCGGCCTTGACATCGCCCTTTAGCTCGTCGAACACTGCCTCGATGTCCTCGACGCGAATATCGCGCCCGCCCAGGCCGTAGACGTATCCTGTCACCACCGGGCGCGGATCGAGGTCGTACAGCGCGGACCGGATCTCGCCGTACACCGGGCCGCCCAGGCCCGCCATGCCCTCCGCGCGATCGAGCACCGCGATTCCGCGGACGTGCGCGAGCGTGTCGATCAGCTCCTCCGCCGGGAACGGGCGGAACACGCGCAGCTTGAGCATGCCGACCGCCTCGCCGCGCTCGCGCAGTTCGTCAACCACGACGCGCACGGTACCGGCCGTCGAGCCGAGGACGACGACGACGTGCTCGGCGTCATCGAGGCGGTACGGTTCGATGAGCCCATACTGCGTGCCGAAGCGTTCGGCGAACTCGTCGAAGACCGCCTGGATGCGCGGCTTGCAGGTGCGCATCGCCTCCGCGTGGGCGCGCTTGTGCTCGAAGTAGTAGTCGAACATGTCAATCGCGCCCATCGTGATGGGCTGAGCCTTGTTGAGCAGCGCGTACTCCGGCTCGTAGATCCCAACGAAGTCACGCACCTCCTCGTCCGGATACAGTTCGACGCCCATCATCGCGTGGCTGAGGATGAAGCCGTCCAAGCATACCATCGTCGGCAGCAGGATCTCCGGGTGCTCGGCGATGCGCGGCGCCTGAATCAGGCTGTCATAGACCTCCTGCGAATCCTCGGCATAGATCTGGATCCAGCCGCTGTCGCGGGCGCCCATGCTGTCCGAGTGATCGCAGTGAATGTTCAACGGGGCGGACAGCGTGCGGTTGACCATCGGCATCACGATCGGCAGCCGCAGGCCCGACGCAATGTAGAGCATCTCCCACATCAGCGCCAGCCCCTGGCTGGAAGTCGCCGTCATCGCCCGCGCGCCCGCCGCCGATGCCCCGATGGTTGCGCTCATCGAGGAATGTTCGCTCTCCACCGCCACCGTCTCGGTGTCCACGATTCCGTCGGCGACGAAGCCGGAGTAGAGCTGCACGATTTCCGTCTGCGGCGTGATCGGATAGGCCGCGACGACGTCCGGGTTGATCTGACGCATCGCCTCCGCCGCCGCTTCGTTACCTGTTAACGCTCTCAGCGTTTTCTCCATGGCTTATCTCCCGTTCTCCGGCTACTCGGCCTTGGCCGATGCATCTTTCTCACGCAGTTCGGATTCCGCCACCATGGCTATGGCGCCGGCTTTGGGAGGGCACTCGCGCGCGCAGATGCCGCAGCCCTTGCAGTGGTCGAGATCTATCCCGACCACCTTGCCGTCCTCCACGATGATTGCCCCGTCCGGACAGTAGATCCAGCACAGCATGCAGTTGCGGCACTTCTCGGCATCGCGCACCGGCCGCAGCGTGCGCCAGTCACCGGTCTTGTAGCGGGCGGCACTGCCCGGCTCGAGGATCAATCCCCCGCGCGGCAAATCATGCCAGCCCGGCTTGTTGCCCTCCAAATCCTTTTCGCTCGTCTTCATTCGCCCGTAACCTCCTCGTAGCCGCGCCGCATGGCCTCCAGGTTCCCGTCAATCACCTCCGGCTTGGCGCGAAACTTCTTTTCCAGCCGTTTGCGCGAGTCCTCGATGAGCGATTCCAGGTCGAGCACCCCCGAGACCTTGGCCAGCGCACCCAGCATCGGCGTGTTGGGGATGTTGCGCTTGATCGTGTCTGTGGCTATGCCCGACGCATCCACGGTGTAAACCCGCCTGCCCTTGAGGCCGAGCTTCGCGCGCACCTGCGCTGGCGCCATGGGCGTGTTCACCACCAGCGTGCCGTCGTCTCCGAGGCCCTCCGTCACGTCCACCGCGTCGAGCAGCGTCGGGTCAATCACCACGACCACTTCCGGCTCGGTGACGTGGCAGTGCAGCGTGATGGGATGGTCGCTGATGCGGTTGAACGCCTGAATGGGCGCACCCATGCGCTCCGCGCCGTACTCGGGGAAGGCCTGCATGTGCTTCCCCGTCGCTAGCACGGCCTCGCCGAGCAGCAGCGCCGCGGTCTTCGCGCCCTGCCCGCCGCGCCCGTGCCAGCGGATCTCCAACAGGTCATCAGTTTTGGTCGTCACACCCTCCTCCTTGTCGCAGGGTTTCGCTTTGACGAATGCTGCATGGCTGTGGCGGACACCACGGGCCTCACCAAGAAGCATTCCCACCAGGGAGCCGGTTGCATCACCCGTCGAGAAAAGAGCTTCGGGGCTTGCGAGCCGCCGGGACGCGGGTGTTGTGCGGTACGGTCTGCGGCGCCCAAAGCTCTTCAGAGTCGCATGCTCGTTCCGCGCGTCAACGCCAACCTACATTTCGGTCCTGCCCTGGAGCGCGCGCGTGATGGTGAGTTGGTCGGCGTAATCGAGGTCACCGCCCACCGGAAGCCCGAGTGCGATACGCGTCACCTTGACCCCCAGCGGCTTGAGCACGCCCGCCAGATACGCGGCGGTCGCGTCGCCCTCCACCACCGGGTTGGTGGCGATGATCACCTCCCTGACATCATCCGCGCGCGCGCGCTCCACCAATTCCTTGATGCGCAGCTGCTCCGGGCCCACATTGTCCAGCGGCGAGATGAGACCGTGGAGCACATGGTAGAGCCCCGCGTATTCGCTGGTGTTTTCCATCGCCAGCAAGTCGCGTGGCTCGGCGACGACGCAGATCTGGCTGCGGTCGCGCCGCTCGTCATCGCAGATCGCGCACGGGTCGGCATCCGTGAAATTGAAGCACTGCGAGCAGTGCCTGATGCTCTGCTTGACCTCTACGATGGCGTCGGCGAGCGCCCGTGCCTCGTCCTCGGGACGCTCCAGTATATGAAACGCCAAGCGCTGCGCGGACTTCGGGCCGATGCCTGGCAGCCGCTCCAGCTCCTCGATCAGCCTCGCCAACGGTTTGGGATAGTATCTCATCTCGCCAGTCCCTATCCTGGCGGGTGCACCCGCCTCGGGCACCGCATCGCTCCGTCACTACGGCAAAGCAGTTCTGCGAGAAGCCGGCGCGGAGTGCCGCTCACGCCCCGAACAGCCCCGGAATGTCCAGCCCGCCGGTGAGTTCGGCGGTCCTCTGCTGCTGGATGTCCCGAGCCTTGCTCAACGCCTCCCGCACCGCAGCCAGCACCAGGTCCTGGAGCATCTCCACGTCATTCGGATCCACCGCCTCCGGCTTGATCTTCACCTCGATCAGATCGCCGAGCCCCGATGCCGTCGCCTCCACCATCCCCCCGCCGGCGCTCGCCTGCACCCGTTCCTCGCCGAGCTCTTGCTGGAGCCGCTGCATCTTCTGTATCTGGTCCGCCAGCATCTTCTCCAGCCCCGCTTTGAACTGACGCATGCGTTGCTCCCTTCCTGTACGCGGCGTTTCCCGCTGGCTAGCCGCAGAACCGTCCCGACGCGCGCGGGAGACACTCCGGCCGCGTTCGCCTCGCGACGCCAGACCTCATCCCCCGGTGTGCGCGCCGCATCATACGATCTCGCTCCCGGGAAACATGGACATGACGTTCTTGACGTTGTCGTTGTTCGCGTCCGCCCCCCGCTGCTCCGGCTCCAGCAGGCGGCACTCCAGGGTCATCTCCATGCCCGTCTCCGCGGCGATCAGGTCAGATACGATCTGCTGCCGCTCCGCTGACTTCATCTGGTTCCAGTGGAACTCGTGGTTGAAGCCCACGACGAGCCGGTTGCCGTTGAGTTCCACCGGCGAGCTCTCCGCCAGAAACGCCGCGACGGTCGAATGCCTCTGGGCGCGCAGCTTCTCCATGATCGCGGGCCAGCGCCCCTGCACCATTTCGAGCGAGACCTCTCCGTCGGACGGCGCATCCCCGGTTCCCGTCGAGGCGGGCGCCTCGGCGGCGACCTTCGCCTTCTTGCGACCTGCGGCAGGCCCCGTGGCCTTGGTGCGGGGCGGCTTCGCGCTCGCGGCCTTCGCCGGCTGCTTCTCCGGGGCTGGCGCAGCGGCGGCGGGCCGTGCCTCCTCGACTGCCGCGGCCGGCTCGGGCGACGAGGCGAGACGCACCAGCGCCAACTCGAGTGTCAGCCGCTGCTGCTCGCTGCGCCTGAGTTCCCGCTCCGCGTCGCTCATGATCTGCGCCGCACGCGTGATATCGCGCTCATCCATGCCGTCCGCCTGCGCCTTGATCCTCTCCGCGTTGTCCTCCGGCAGGACGACGAGTTCCCCGCCGCGGCGACAGACGCGCAGCAGCAGCAGGTCGCGGAAATGCGCCATCAGCTCGGCAGCCAACTGACGCAGATCCCGGCCCTCGTCAACCGCCCGCGCCACGAGATGGAACGCCTTCTCGACATCACGCTGCGCAACGGCATCCGCGAAATCGGCGACCAACTCCAGGTCTACCCCGCCCACAATGGCCTGGATGTCAGCGGCGGAGACCTCGTTGCCCGCATACGAGATCGCCTGCTCGAGCAGACTCAGGGCATCGCGCGCCGACCCGGCCGCCGCCCGGACGAGCATCGTGGTCGCCTGTTCGTCGAGCGCCACGTTCTCCGCCTGCGCCACCTTGCCCACCAGTGATCTCAAGTCGGACGTGGGCAAGCGCCGAAAGTCGTAGCGCTGGCATCGTGAGAGCACGGTGGCGGGGAGCTTGTGCGGCTCCGTCGTGCACAGCACGAAGATGACGTGGCTCGGGGGCTCCTCGAGGGTCTTGAGGAAGGCGTTGAAGGCGGAGGTGCTCAGCATGTGCACCTCGTCCACAATGTACACCTTGTACCGCGCGGCGGCGGGCGCCGTCTGAACCCGCTCGCGCAGTTCGCGGATGTCATCTACACTCGTCTTGCTCGCGGCGTCAATCTCGATGACATCCAGCGCCGAGCCTTGCGCAATCCGCCGGCATGAGTCGCACTCGCCGCACGGCTCCGAAGCCGGGCCTTTGTCACAGTTCAACGCCTTGGCGAGCAGCCGCGCGGTGGTCGTCTTACCGGTGCCGCGCGGCCCGGCGAATAAGTAGGCGTGGGCAATGCGCTCTTCGCGCACTGCGTTGCGCAGCGCGCGCGCGACGTGTGGCTGGCCGATGAGTTCGTCGAACGTCTGCGGCCGGTATTTCCTGTAGAGCGTCAGATACGCCATCATTCGCTGCGGCGTTCCGGCAAGCGCGTCGCCACGCCGCGACCCTCACGCAGCCCCTCTCACAAAGGTTAAGGTGTAAGGCACGTGCC
Organism: Armatimonadota bacterium; assembly: GCA_020354555.1. Classification (NCBI taxonomy): domain Bacteria; kingdom Bacillati; phylum Armatimonadota; species Armatimonadota bacterium. The sequence goes on from CP070648.1 coordinate 1,341,874, forward strand.
GACCTTGGACGGGGCGGTCTCCGCCTTACACCTTAGCCGAAAACTGATCGTGCACCTGCCTTCGACCGGACGTACAGAGCGGAATCGGCGCAGTTAGCTCCAGCCAGGATGACTGCGGCGCCCGCGTGTCCTCGCTTACCGCTGCTTCCTTCCGGATCTGACGGGGTTCACGAGCACGCGTCGCGCAGGGCCCAACCTTCATCACCACTTGCGCCGCCCAGCCTCCATGCGGACGGCCTCGGGCAGGGATTCGACCCCGCTAGAGCGGATTGCGGGTACAGGGCACCGCTAGCTCCCCGTCTAGCACGATCAGCAAACCCGGTCAGCAATCACTGCCCCAATGACAGCCCGGCAAACAGCCGGGAGCGCTCCGCGATCCGCCGCCGGAAAGCACTTCGGCGTGACCCGACAGAGCGTTTCCTGCCGCGCCCGCGCATCGCCTCTGGCGCGCGCAAAGCGCGGCGCCAGTGTCCAGTCTCATGATAGCACATCCGCTCAGCGACGACAACTGGCGCCGAGTCACGGCTGCCGGCAACGCCGCCGCGCGTCTGGTGCGAAGCCAGGCCGGACTTGGCGCAGCCATCCGGGCGCCATCCCGGCATGACTCCTACGGGCCGCGAGCGCTGCCGGGGTCAGGCATGCAAGGTACAGTGGAAAGGGCGTTCGACGTGAGCCGTCGCTCGGGCGCTGGCTGCGCGCGGGCGGCCTGCTGCGGGGGAATGGGAGAAGGCCGGAGGGGCTGCCGTTTGCCGCGGCCGCTGTCCGCGACCGAGCGCGAACGGAGGTCGCCATCGGCGCACCGCGAGATGCTACTCCGCGGGCGTGTAGGTGATGTGCTTGTCGAAGTCGTTTTGGCCCAGCCCATCCCAGCCGAGGCCGTCCGGCGACCACACCAGGACCCACGGCGCATTCTCGCCCAACGCTTCCCGTTCGGCCTCCGAGGAATACGCTAGAATCGCAACGGCGGAGACCCCGGGATCCTTGCGTTGGATGCTGTCGGCCAAGCGCGTCAACTCGAGCTGCGTGAACTGCTCATCCGTGGGGCGGGAGACGGCTGCATACGCGAGGATTCGTGGGCGGCCTTCATCGGTTGCGTTGGTTTGGTCGAGCAGCCTGGCTACGGGTCTCATGTCGGGAGCCCCCGGGACCTCGTGCGCGCCGAGACCGACCGCGGCGAGGGACGGCGTAGCGACGGTGCCGCCGATCTGCTGTGTGAGGTGAATGGCCAGCGCCAGGACGATCGCGATCGCGACCAGAGCGCCTCCGATGCTGGAGAAGCGGGCTCTTGCTTCGCGCATGCTCTTGTCTCCCATCTCCGCTAACGTAGAACTGCCGTTAAGACAGGCTGACGCCGTTCTGGCAGCGTGTCGCGCCAACGGCGATGCCGCAACCCCGCGGTCGCAGACTGGGATTCGTGCTGAGGCCGGTCCTGGAGACGTGACACTGACGCGCGAGCGGGGACCGATCAACCCAAACGACCCACTTAACGGATACGAGAGCCGTATTCAACGTGCTCATCGTCGGTTCCTTCTTGACCTGGCGGTCTCCGGGAGGGATTTCTGCGTGTTTCTTCGGGCCGTTCGGCGAGCGGCAGCGCCAGGACCTCACGCACAATATGTCTCGTTCGACTTCTACCCAAGTTGGGAGCGCAGTAACCCTCTTTCGGGGCACTGCGAGGCGGCTTGCCGGAAAGGCGATCTGACCTAGCGCTCGTTCACTCGCTACCCAGGTATGCGAACGCCTGCCGACCGTGAGCGGCGCGCCGGGCGGGAGCGCCCTCTCCTTGTGAGCAGATCGCCGGGCTAAACCGCGGGCCGACGCTCGACCAGTTGAGCAAAACCCGCGAGATCTGGGAGGGCTCGAAGCGCACGCGCAGTCCGCTTTCCGCCGGATATCGAGCAATTCCCACACCCCGCGGTTCACTTCGTCCGCGACAAGGAGTACACTCCATTCGCTCCCATCATCAGCCCACGCGAGAGGAATGCGGCGAGACAGGCTTGGCGCCATCGGGATGTAGACAACTAGATCGTCCAGATTGGGGAAAGCAGAATCGGGGTGCATGCGCAGCACTGCCGTGACGGGGCAGTTGGAGATATTCGCCGGGGTCAAAGTGATACGGACGCCACAGGCCCACGCTAACCCGGATTGCTCATGACGAGCGCAGACTTCGGGCAAACTGCGCGGCTGGGCAGTCATGAATTATCCGCGAGCAGCGACTATGGCGCACGCAACGACGATACCGCCGACACACGACAGGTACGAACAATGCAGGCTAACGCATGTAGCCCAGCGAGCGAAGCTCCCGCGCTCGTTGCTCACTGATCCGGACCTGAGCCCGGCCACCGCGAGCTTCGTTCATGGCGATGTGGCGCGCCATCAGCGGCTTGAGTTGAGTCGCGCCCTCCCAGGTGCCGTCGGCTCGCCGGAACCCGACGTCGGTCGCGGTGCGGATCGCGTGCTGATGGAAAGGCGGGCAGTTGGTGTACCCCATGCGCTCGGCGAGGGTGCTGAATACGGCCTTGGGGGCGGGGGCGTAGGGCGGCAGTGGCGGCGCCGTCATCTCGTTCGGTGTCAGCCCTGCCAGGCGCAGGAGAGTCGGCGCGAGCTGGAATGTCCCGACCGGGGCGATGATAACGCCGGTGCGCTGCCCGGCCAGGATGAGCGGGACGTGGCTGCACTCGTCATAGAGGGTTCGTGAGTGTTTGAGACCGCCGTGCTCAGCCCACTCTTCGCCGTGATCAGAAACCAACGCTACGGTGCAGCGCGGCGGCGCGTCGGCGAGGAGCACGCCAAGGTCCGCATCGGCGTCCTCGATCTCGCCCTCGTAGCACGAATGCAGGTATGTGATTTCCTTCCGCCCGAACTTCCCGTTCGGGAAGGCACCGTTCGCCAACTCGGCCGGAGCCCCGTCCGGGAGCGCAGGCGGACGCTTGGGAGTATATGGGTCGTGCGGGCCGAGCAGGTACACAACCGCGAAGAACGAACGCGCGGAGTGCCCTTGCAGCCATTGGGCGCATTCCCTCACGACGCGTCGATCGTTGTCGAATATGTAACGGGTCACGCCGAAGCCCTGGGTGAACCCGAAGTCGGCTGTGATGCGCGGGTGGGAGGTGAACAGCGCTGTCGCAAAACCCGCTGCGCGGAAGCGTTCAGCCAGTGTGTTCGCCTCGGGCCGCAGCCAGGGCAGCCCCTCGGGCGTAATCAAGAGGACTTGCCCCGGATACATCCCGGTGAACAAAGCGGCATTGGCACCCGCGGTCCACGATGCTTGCGTGTATGCCGCGTCGTAGCGCAGGCCGCGTCGAGCCAGCGCGTCCATGTTCGGCGTCCGCACCGTGGTTGAGCCATAGCAGCCGACGTGATCCGCCCTCAGTGCATCTACCACGACGACAAGGAACTGCTGCGGGCGCCGCGACGCCCGAAAGCCGGCGACGCCGATCGCGACGAGCACGAAGACCATGACAAGCGTCACCGCAAGCTTCCAATTCATGCCACCTCAATTATATCATACCGCAGTGTGCCGCGAGCAGCGTCTCGGCATCAGGTTGCCCGGCATTCCACGGATCCGTCGCGATATGAGGTGTGACCGATTCGGTGGGGCAGCGTCTCGTAGTTGTGCGCCGACTAGTCGGAGCCGCCACCCCCGCCCGGAGGGGCTTAGGGGCCTGCCTACGGCGACCTGTCGAGGTCCTTGTGTTACCGGAATGACTCGCGGGCTTCGGTGCCCATCTCAAGAATCTCGTCCGAAAGAGTGTGGCGCGGCGAAGGCCGCGCTCCGGAAAGGCGTCGCTGGCGCCTTGCGACGTCAGCGCGCTCCGCTAATGCCAAACACTCTATAGTGCGTTCGTAGCTGAGACCGCGCCTCCAGTGAGCAAGCTTCGCGTCGCTCAAGATAAACGCCTGCACCACCGGGAGCAGGCGGTGCCAGCTCTCCGCATCCCCGCTTTGCGCGGTCATACCCGATGTAAACATGGCCTTGACGCGGCCAAGTCCGCGCGGGTAAACTGGACTTGGGGGTAATTGATGTCCCGTCTGCGCCGAATGTGTTGGCTTCGTCGGCGCTGGCGCACGCTTTATGAGATTCACACAACTGATAGAGTCGCGCAGCCCGCGGTCGCATCTCGCGTGGTTGGCAGCGGGGCTGGCCGCCGGCGTGCTCGTCGGCCTGGCGCGGTTCGTTGTCACACCCACGGCCGAGGGATATCTCCGCCATGGCCTTAACGGCCTTCTCGTCCGTCACCTGTGGTATTGGCTGGCCGCGCACGGCGCAGCAGGTCTCGGCCTTGCGGCCGGTTTGGAGCCCGTGATCGCGACCCGCGGCGTCACGCGACTGCGCACGTGGGCATCAATTGTTGCGCCGGTCATGGGTGCGGCCGGCTTGACGGTCGGCTGGGTGGGGTGGGGCTCCGGCGCCGCGCGGCGCCTGTACGACGTCCTCACGCCCGCGCTGCCCCGTGGAGAGCCGCTCGGATTAGGCGCGTGCGCGGCTTCGTTCCTTGGCATCGGGCTTATGCTTTCACCCGTTCTCGCTGTTCTCGGATTTCGCTTGCCGGAGGCGCCGCGCGTTAGGGCGGCGGCGATCGCGACGGGCGGAGTTGCCTTCGCGCTCGTTCTTGCGCTTGGCATTGGCGCGACCCTGGTACGCCCTCGCCCCCTGAATGTGTTGTTCATCACCCTCGACGCCCAGCGGGCGGATCATCTCGGCTGCTACGGGTATCACCGCGACACCAGCCCGAACCTCGACGCGCTCGCCGCTCGCGGCGTTACGTTCCTCGAGGCCAACGCTAACGGTCCGTGGACGGTTCCGTCTGTCGCGAGCATTATGACCGGCAAGTTCCCCATGGATCACGGAGTGACGACAGCCCGACAGGCCTTCCCGACGAGCGATTGGCTGATGGCCAAGATCCTCCAGCGCCACGGATATTCCACCGGGGGTGTCGCGGCTTCGGGATTCGTGGAGCCGCAGTACAATGTGGCACAGGGGTTCCAATGGTTCGTGGGGGACCGGCTCGGCGGGCCGGAGAAGGCGGGCCTGATGCGGCTTGACTCGCCGCCGTGGGTGACCGCCAAGGGCATTACCTTCATACAGCGCAATCGCGACCGGCGCTTCTTTCTGTGGCTGCATTATCTCAAGCCGCACGATCCGTATGTCTGGCGCGAGCAGCACCATTTCATCGCCGCCCATCCCAAGGATCTGCCGGATCCCGTCTGGCTGACATGGCTCATGGACAACCTGCACCGCCTCACCCCCGAGCAGGTGCGGCGCGTTGTTGACCTCTACGACGGCGAAGTGCGCAACGTGGACGAGTACGTGGGGCAAGTGCTGGCCGAACTCGAGCGGCTGAGCCTTGCGCAGCATACCCTCGTTATAGTGAGCGCGGATCACGGCGAAGAGTTCATGCAGCACGGCTCGTTTGGCCATCATTACCAGTTGTATCAGGATGAACTGCACGTGCCGCTGATCATTGCGGCGCCCGGGCGAATTCCCGCAGGGCGGCGCGTGGCGACGCCGGTGCAGTTGGTGGATCTCCTGCCGACCATACTTGACCTGTGCAACATCCCGGAGGAAGTGCCGGGGGGCCGCGGGCAGTCGCTGGTGCCGCTGCTGACCGGGCGGCGCGGGTACAAGCCCGGCGACATCGTCGCCGGCCTCAACCGGGCTGACGGCGCGGATGACGTCGAGATCATGCGCAGCATTCGGCGCGGGCCGTGGAAGCTGCTGGTACGCGTGGGCGAGGACGAAGCGGAGTTGTATGATCTCGACTCCGACCCGGGCGAGCAGCGGAACCTCGCTGGACACGGCCTGCCCGCGGAGCAGCGGCTGCGCACCGCGTTGTCGAGCTATGGCCGGGCGAAACCATCTAGGCCACTGACCCTGACCGAGGAGACCAAGAAACGACTGCGGAGCATGGGGTATCTTGAATAGGGGGAGCCGTCTCCTGTGCGGAAGGGCGTGGCGGCGTGGATCGCAGCGTCGCGGGCGACGGCGACCGACCGTGCCGGGCAACAGCGAATGACATCGCGACCGACTGAGCGAACCCACACCTCATCGGCGGGAGGCGCGAGGCGCCGTCTCTTGAGCGCGCCTGGTGCGCCGGCCATAGCGACTGCCATTCTGCTTATCGTCGTCTCCCAGTTGGGCCGATTCCAGTCGTTGCCACACGATGGTCGACTCCTGCCAGGGCATGGTTGTCCTCCCGCGACGTCGAGAAAAGCATGCTTAGCGGGGCTTGCTTGGTTGTCAACCATGTATCGGGCACGCCGTCTACCATGTGTCCGATCCGCACCCGGCGCAGGATCGTCCGGATCAAGGCGGTTGCCCCGACCGCCGCCCGGCACGCAAGAGCGCGACCCACGGCAAACCAGACGCCCAGGAACTTGATGGCCGCCGCGCACGGTCACAGTAAGGGGGACGGCGGCGTGCACGAAGCTAGGGTGAAAGGATAGTGCCGGTGATCTCCGTGCGGCACACCGCCGCGGGTCATGTTGACCGCGTCGAGCAACACGCCGCCTTCCGCATACTGGATCTCGTACGGGCAGGCGATGCACCACCAGGACGTGTCTGCGAATTGCGTGCGAAGCCGAGCGGCAGCCGCTATCCCCACCGCCGGCACGCGTAATCGGAGGGCGCGCCATCCCCACGATGGGTGGCTGTGGCCGGACGTCTGCTCCTGGCTGTGATCAGTCATCACTCATGCGCCCTGCGCGCTGCTGCGGCGCGCAACCCGCCCCGGCGACCTCCGTTATCTTGGCGTGCGCTGTCAGACCACCGGCACCCTCCGGCGCCAAGGCGGCCGCCCCGCCAGGATCGCGGGCACGCTTGCCCGGGATTGGTGTGAGGAAGAACGTGGTTCCGGCCACTTCCGTTACTCGGTATCGGATCAGGATCGACTGCATGATCCGCCCCGACCAGCGGCCCTGCCCGAAACTCCCGAAGCGATCAGGTCCCGTGGCAGGGTTGAAGCCGGTGAAAACCAACACGAAGCGCTGGCGCCGGATATCTCGAAGGAGCGGTGTGGGATCCCACACCCCTGCGAGCGACATTTGGCTGAAACTCGCGGGATCCAGAAGCAGCGTGCGTCCGCTGAGGACGATGTTCCCTACCGGCTCGCCGATGATGTCGCCTTTCGTGCGAGCGAACAGGGCGGCGGCTGCGCGGCCGCCTTCCGCTGCGTACTCGCGACCGGGGTCCCACCGTGAAGGCGGCCTCCACATCATGATCGCCTGCCCGACGAATGCGAGGGCGATTAAGACCCAGGCCATGCGCTTCGCGCGCGAGGACAGCTCATCGATCAGTCGCTGATAGCCAAACGCGCCCAGTAGTAACGCGGCCGCCAGCGGTTCGATCATGTAGTTGACAGTCGCACCGGCTTTCCCCGAGGTCAGCGAGCTGACGGCGGCGAAGGCGAAATACGGAAGAAAGAGCTGTTCGCCGCCGGAAATGCCCGGTCGACCGTGCCGCGTGCGCGTGCGCCACACCGAGACGACGAGAAACGCGGCTGTCCCCACGGCCAGGGCCACCGTCGCCGGCCAGTCCGTGACCACGATGCCGATGAACGTCAGCGCGCGCAGGAGATCCCACGGGTTGGCGTTAGCCGTGACCATGTGGTGGTAGAACCATCCGTGGGACGTGACCTGCAGCAGTGCGAATATCGCTATGCCTATCGCAGCCCAGGACACAACGAACAGCGCCGCTTCGCGACGACGCCCGGTCCACCACAGGTACACGGCGGCCGCGGCGAGACCCGCAACCATCGACTGCTTGGTGTACGAGGCGGCGACCATCATCAGCGTTGCCACGACCAGCCATTTGCCGCCGCGCAGCACGAAATAGAGTCCGGCCATCACCCACAGCAGCGCCAGCGAATCCACGCGCATGAAGCCCGACCACATGGTGACAAAGGTGGTTGACAGTAGCAGTGCGGGCGCGCCAAGCGCGGGCGCGAGACGGATGCCGCACCGGCGCAGCAGCACGACCATCATAATCCCGACAGCAAGCATGAACGCGAAGCTCAAGCTGCGGCCGAAGGCAAAAGAGATACCGAAGAGCTTGACGCCGAGCGCGCCGAGCAGGATGAACACCGGCGGGTAGTTGCTGACGACGAACGGATAGTGGTTGTAGTCGTTGTATAGTGTCTCGCCCTGAGCAAGTCGGACCGCCTCATTGAGCACGAGCCCCTCGCCGTAGTCCAGGGTGTAGGGGCAACGGATGTCCGCCGCGCACTTGATGACGAAGAAGGCAACGTATAGGGCGAGCAGGGCGCCGAAGCCAGCGTGGAACACGAGGCCCAGAAGCGACCAGGTATCGCCGGGCCGCCGTCCGCCCGCGATGCGCGGGCTGCTGGGCTCGGGCGCGGGATCATGCCGATCTTGCATGACGCTTAGCACCGGTGACCCTCGGTTGCGCCAGCAGCGCTGGCGGCTGCCACCGTCTTCGCAGACGGCAGATCACACAGCGACGCCATATGCTCGAGGCTCCTGCCTTATCGAACCAACTCCTGGGGTTTGGTGCGCACGCAAAGAAGCTGGTCTGGAGGTATGTATTCGGATCAGCGCCCTTTGGCTAACAACAAACTATACATTTATATTTCGAGGCCCGAAGCCGGGTTTCCTGTCGAGACGCACCCGGATGGCCACGGGGAAAGGATAGAGTTGTGAGGCACAGAAATTGTGGGTACTATAGAATCAAACGCGGGCGACCTGCGACTCTGTTCGCGTACGGCCTGTCTGTCGGCAACAGAGATGGATCACCACCTACCGCAATCGAAGTTCGAGTCGTCATCATCCTCAAGCACCCCTCGCCATCGGGCGTCACGGGGCTGGCGCACGGCGCGGGTCGTGATGCTGGCTACCGCCGGAATCCTGCTCGGGTTTCACGTGTGGCGGACGCTCGACTACTTCTGGTTCGCCGTCCGGTGTCCGTACGAGATCGAATACGGCGAAGGGATCGTGCTGCAGAATGCCCTCAACATCGCCCGGGGCGTCCCTCTCTACGGCAACTACCATCACTATCCGTACGTGGTGGCGACCTACCCGCCCTTCTATCCATTGCTCGCGGCTGTGGGAGCGAAGTTCTTCGGCGTATCTTTCACGTTCGGCCGCGTCCTTTCGACTCTGGGAGCGCTCGGCATCGGGGCCTTGATCTGGGCACTGCTCAGGCGCTCGGGCATCACGCGCTTGGCGGCCGGGCTCGCCACGGTGCTGTGGATCGCGGCTCCCATCGTCTGCTGGTGGGGTCCGGTCGTGCGCGTCGACATCATCGCGGTCTTCCTCGCTGTCGCCGGACTGTACTGCGTGCTTCGGGGAGGCTGGTGGCTGGTTGCCGCGGTCGTGTTGATGGCGCTGTCGATGTACACGCGGCAGTCTGAAGTGGCGCCGGTCGCTGCGGCGGTGGGCTATCTATGGTGGTTGCGCCGGCGCCGCCAGGCCGCGCTATTCGGCGCAAGCTGGGTCGCGATATGCGCCGTTGCCTTCGCCGTACTCCAAGTCGCCTCCGGCGGATGGTTCTACAGCCACGTCGTCGTCGCGAACCGCAACTTCTGGGAACTGCAATCGCTGTCATACTGGTGGGACTACGTCTTCAAGGGCTGGCCGTTTCCGTTTGTACTGGGGCTCGTCGGCTCGGCGCTCGTTCTGGGCGGGCTGGTGCGCGAGGACGGCTCTTCGCTGAACGACAGCCGGTCACCGCACCGCCTGTTCGCGCTCTACTGGGTTTTCGCCATGCTGGTATCCCTCACTGCGGGCAAGATCGGCTCGACCGTCAACTACATGCTCGCCCCGCTGGCGGCGTCGTGCCTGATGACGGGCGTTGCCTATCACTGGCTGGCGGAGCGCCTGACGCAGCGATGGGCGAGAGCCGCATGGGTCGGCGCGTGGATGCTGGTGATAACGGTCCCCATCTATCTGCTGGTAGTGCCTGCCGCGAATCAGTACGCCCCGTACCGCAGGTCGCGCGCCGACATCATCGACGGCGGCAAGGAAGCGGTGCGCATGATTCGACAGTGCGGTGGGGAAGTGCTCAGCGAAGACACGGGCCTGCCGCTGCTCGCTGGCAAGCAGATCCTCCTTGACCCCCACAAGATGACGTCGATGTTCCACGACGGCACCTGGAACCAGCGCCGGCTGGTCGCCGATATCAAGCGGCGCCGATTCGCGCTGGTTGTGACGCGGTGGGACCCCATCGGCGGGGCGACCGACCGTTGGGGCACCTGCGGCAACTACCGTTGGAGCATTGGCATGGGCCATGCCATCATGCGCAACTACTACCTGGTCAAGAGAGCGGGCAACCTCTACATTACGGCGCCGGCCGACGCGGATCATCCATCCTGCGCTATTCTGCACGCGCGTTTGGTGCAGGAGCGCGAACAACGCAAGCAGCGCGAACGACTCCAATGAGCACCCCCGCCGCAGCCCCGGCTCGCCTCACCGCGCCGGACGGGCGCGCATGGCGCGCTGCCCGGATCGTCATTTCTGCCCTCGCTGGCGGGCTCATGGCGTACTCCCTATTCCTGCTCGGGGAGTTCTGCTGGTGGGTCCTCAAGTGCCCTTACGAAGTGGACTACGGCGAAGGCATCGTGCTGCGTTATGCGCTGAATATCGCGCGCGGCCGGGTCGTGTATAACGACTACCGTCACTATCCGTTCGTGGCGTCGACCTATCCCCCCGTGTATCCGCTCATATGCGCCCTCGGCGTTAAGCTGTCTGGGGTTTCATTCACTTTCGGGCGCGCGCTGTCATGCGGCGCCACGCTGGGCGTAGCGGCGCTCATCTGGGCGCTTCTGCGCCGGGCGCGCGCGCCGAGATTCACGGCGGCCCTGGCGGCAATGCTGTTTCTGGCGGCGCCAATCGTGCGCCTGTGGGCGCCGCTGATGCGGGTCGATATGACCGCGATCCTGTTCGGCCTCTGCGGCCTTTACTGCGTGCTGCTCGGCGGGCGCTGGCTGGTTGCGGCTGTAGTGCTGATGATAGTGGCGATATACACCAGGCAATCGGAGGTGGCACCGCTGGCAGCGGCTGTTACCTACCTGTGGTGGATCGGCGAACGCCGCAACGCCGTGATCGTCGGTGCCAGTGCTCTCGCCGTCACGCTGGTCATGTTCGGCACGCTCCAACTCGCCACCGACGGCTGGTTCTACCGGCATATCGTCGTCGCCAACCAGAATCTGTGGGACTCGCGCCTTCTGGTCAGGCGATGGTCATCCGTCCTTTCCAGTTGGCCGCTGCCGTTCATTCTCGGCGTAGTCGGCCTCGCCGTGGCCGGCTGGACAGCGAAAGGACGGCCTCCCGGCGCGCCCAGCGAACGCAGGCCCGAGCGATTGATCGGTGCCTACTTCGTGTTTGCGCTGCTGGTGTTCCTGACCGCGGGTAAGATCGGCTCGGGAGTCAACTACATGCAGGAGCCGATCGTCGCCGCCTGCCTGGCCACTGGCATCGCCTATCCCTGGCTGGCGTCGCGTGTCGGTACGTGGGCGGGCAAGGTGGCATGGGTCGCGGTCTGGGCGGTGCTGATACTCTCTCTCGCGGCGCCGTGTCTCAAGGCAGCCCTCGGACACGCGGGCGGCGAGGCACCGTGGCGGCGGAAGACGATCGAGGGGGGGCGCGCGGCCGTCGATCTGATCCGGCGCACCAAGGGCGACATCCTGAGCGACGACGCGGGGTTGCTGGTGATAGCGGGGCGTCCGGTGCTGCTCGATTCGCACAAGATGACATCCATGTTCTATGACGGTCACTGGGACCAGGGCCCGCTGATTCAGGACATCAAGCGGCGCCGCTTCGCCCTCATCATCTCGGTATGGAATCCGGCCGGCGGCGCCAGCGACGAGTGGGGTACCTACGGCAACTACCGCTGGAGTATCGGCATGGGCCGTGC
>CP070648.1:1353842-1370067 GCA_020354555.1 Armatimonadota bacterium
CGAGGTGCTGCTTGCACGCCTCGTCCACCTCGCCCGCCTTGCGCTCCCGCCAGCCGGTGCCCCCGACGACGCCGTGGCGCTGCTCCACCGCCTCTGCGATACACACGCCATCCCAGCCCACGCGGTTGATCTCATAGATCGCAGGGAGATCATCAGCAGTCGCCGCTCTGACACACACTCGCCGGTTCATTTCCGTCATCGTCGCACCTCACGCCGTACGCACACGCCCGCACACCGTACGATCAGCCGCCGCCATCGCGCCTGGGGGGTTTCGCCAGAGCAAACCGAAGCGCCCCACGAGGAATAGCCGGTCGCGCCGGCGAACAGCGTTGCGAGACGCCGCTGGCGCTCGCCGACATCCGTCACGGAACCTGCGTCGGCCTCGCCCGGCCCTGTTCGGCCCCTTGGTGCGCATCGCCGCGCGCGGAAAAGCCTTCGGGATTTCGGCGAATAATTCCTGTGTGAGATGGGAATAAGGGAACGGGCCTCCGCCATTGGGTGGCCTCCGGTCGATTCGCTTATCATACTCGTCCTACACTCGTCAACTGCGGGGGAATAGGTTGCAACCGAGCCTGAAGAGGCGCGCGCTGTTATCGTTGCTGATCGTCGCGAGCCTGCCGTTTATAACCTATATCGTTTCCATTGATGGCGGCACCGCCGGCAGCATGGTGCACTTCTACTACATCCCCATCGTCACCGCCGCCATTTTCCTGGGCGATATCGCGGGCATGGCCACTGCCATCGCCGCCGCCATTCTCACCATCTTCCTGCCGCAGGCGCGCACCGGCGAGATGCAGCCGTTCCACGACATCTTCGTGCGCCTCGCCTTCTTCTACGCGGTCGCGATCCTCGCCGCGCGTCTGTCGGCGCAGTTCCAACTCCGCGCGCAGGAGTCATCCAGCCTGCTCTCTGTCAGCCGTGCCGTCAACTCATCGCTGCGACTGCACGATGTCTTCCGCACCATCGTCGAAAAGGCGGCGGAGCTGCTCGAGATCAAGGCGGCATCGGTGCTCCTGCTTACGCCGGACGGTCATCATCTCATCGTCGAGGCCGCACAGGGGCTCAGCGACGAATACCTCGACAAGCCGCCGGTCCCCCTCACCGACGGGCTGATCGCCGAGGCGGTCGCGAATCGCAAGCCGACCATCATCACCGAGCCAACAGCTCATCCGTGGCCGGAATGGGAGGAGTACGCGAGGCGGGAGGGCATCACCTCGGTGGCGTGCGTCCCTATTGCTATGCGCGACAAGCTCCTCGGCGCTTTGTGCGTGTACGCCGGCGACCGCGTCCAGTTCAGCGGCCGCGCGATACGTATTCTGCAGGCATTCGCCGATCAGGCCGGCATCGCCATCGAGAACGCGCGCCTCTACGAGGACATCCGGCGCAACTACTGGGACACCGAGCGCTCCTTGACCCGCGCGATCGAGGCCAAGGATCCGCACACCCTCGGTCACTCCGAGCGGGTCACCGAGTACGCCCTGCGCATGGGCAACGAACTGCGCCTGCCCGCCGATGAGATGGATACCATTCGCTTCGGCACCATCCTGCACGACGTCGGCAAGATCGGTGTTGCGGAACACGTTCTCAACAACGAACACACACTCTCCCCGCAGGACGAGATCCTCGCTCGCCTTCATCCGCTGATCGGGAACAGCATCCTCGAGCCCGTGGACTTCCTCAAGCCCGCCCTGGACATCGTGCTCCACCACCACGAGACGCTTGACGGCTCGGGGTACCCTGAGGGCCTTGCCGGCGATGCGATTCCGCGGCTGGCGCGGCTGGTCGCGGTCGCCAACGCGTACGACAACCTGACGAGCGCAGCTCCGGACCGCCCGGCGATAGAGAGGTCCGATGCCTTAGGAGAACTCGAGCGACTATCAGGCAGCCTGTATGACCCGGAGATGGTGAACGCGCTTAGGGCTGCGCTGGAGCGCGAGCACTAGGACTCGCTCAGCGCGGCGCGGGCCGCCGCTGCGATCTGCTCCACATCCTCGCTCGTATGCGCCGTGGACACGAATAGGGCCTCAAACTGCGACGGCGGCAGATACACCCCTTGGTCCAACATCGCTCGGAAGAAGGCACCATACCGCGTCGCGTCGGCAGCTTTCGCCGACGCGTAGTCCCGGGGCGACTCCGGCGCGAAGAATAGTGTGAGCATGGAGCCGACGCGGTTGACGCACGCGGGCACGCCCGCTCCCTGCGCTGTCCGCTCAAGCCCATCCGCGAGGGCCTCACCCATCCGATCCAGGTAGTCGTACGTCCCAGGTTCGGTCAGAATCCGTAGGGTCTCGAGCCCTGACGCTACGGCGACCGGATTGCCCGACAGAGTCCCCGCCTGATACATCGCCCCCGACGGCGCAACCATCTCCATGATCTCGCGCCTTCCGCCGTACGCGCCGACGGGGAACCCGCCGCCGATGATTTTGCCCAGCGTGGTCAGGTCAGGCGTCACGCCGTAACATTCCTGAGCGCCGCCCAGACCCAGCCGAAAGCCGCTGATAACCTCGTCAAAGATGAGTAGCGCGCCGGTCTCCTGTGTCAGCGCGCGCAGCCCTTCGAGGAAACCATCCGCGGGCGCCACGACACCCATGTTGCCCGCGACGGGCTCAACGACGACCGCCGCGATGGAATCGCCGCGCCGTTCGGCGATACGTCGGAGCGACTTGAGGTCATTGTACGGCGCTACCAGGGTGTGCGCCGCGTAATCCTCCGGCACCCCCGGGCTGTCGGGCAGACCGAGGGTTGCGACGCCCGATCCGGCGCGCGCGAGCAGGCCGTCGCTGTGCCCGTGATAGCAGCCCTCGAACTTGATGATGTCACTGCGACCGGTGAAGGCGCGCGCGAGCCGAATGGCGCTCATGACCGCCTCGGTGCCGGAGCTGACCAGCCGCACCATCTCGACGCCCGGCACCGCGCCAACGATCATCTCCGCGAGTTCCACTTCCGCCTCGACGCACGCGCCGAAACTGGTGCCGTCTCCGACCACGCGCTGCACCCGCTCGACGACGCGCGGGTGCGCATGCCCGAGAATGAGCGGCCCCCACGAGCACACGCAGTCCACGTATTCATTGCCGTCAACGTCGTAGATACGCGAGCCCGCGCCGCGGGCGAAGAAAACGGGCTCGCCGCCCACCGCCGCGAACGACCGCACCGGGCTGTTGACCCCTCCCGGCATAACGCTCTTCGCGCGCGCGAAGAGTTCCGCACTGCGCCGACGCTCACTCACTCGATTCAACTCCTTGATTGTCCCGCCCGGGCTGCGGCAATCTGCCGTACACCGGGCTGGATTTCTTGAACTCGCGCGTGGAAATCAGCACCTCGTATGTGAAGACGCCGCCCACCTCGGCGAGGTTGGCCGCTTTGCGCCGGCACTCGTCCTCAGTGTGCGCGTGGATCATCGTGTACAGGTTGTACGGTAACCCCGGCGCCACGGGACGCTCGTAGCAGTGCGTCACATCCGAATCCGCCGCGAACAGATCGCCGACCTGTTCCACGCGCTCCGGCGGCACTTGCCACACAACCATCGCGTTGGATTCGTAGCCGAGCTTGCGGTGGCTCACCAACGCCCCGTAGCGGCGGATCACGCCCGATCGCATCCACTCCCGCAGCGCTGGCAGCAGTTCCTCCTCCTCGATGCCGTGCTTTCGCGCCACCTCCGCGAAGGGTCGCTGGGTCACCGGCAGATCCGCCTGCGCCGCCTTCAGCAGCCGCTCTTCGAATGCTCTATCGCTGTCTGCCATCGAACACCGCCGATATCTTGAAGCGCCTGATCATCGGCAGCTCCACCAATTCCTGAACGCCGGGCTGTCCTCGCGCGTCTTCCAGCACTTCCTCGATCCGCGCCCGCGAATCGGCGATCACGGTGAACCACAGGTTGTAGCGGTGAGTGCGCTCGTAGTTGTGCGTCACCTCGGCGTACTGGTTGAGCGCCTCCGCGACGGCATCAATCCTCTCCGTTTCGACGCATGCCGCCGCGAGCGTGCTCACCGCGCCGGCGCGCTCGACATCGAACGTCGCGCGAATGGCACGGATGTAGCCCTCCGCCTTGAGCCGGCGCACGCGCTCGATGGTCTCGTCTTCGGAGATGTTGAGCGCATCCCCCAGCATGCGGAACGGCCGGGGATGCAGGGGAAACCCCGCCTGCAAGCGCAGCAGCAGGGCCTCGTCCGTGAAATCAAGCGCCATGTGGTGACCTGTTCGCCGGTGGCGGCTAGCCGCGAGCGCCGCTCAGCCAACGCGCCGCCTCCAGCGCGTGGTAGGTGATAATGATATCCGCGCCGGCGCGTCGTATCGCAGTCAGTATCTCCATCGTCACCGCGCGGCCGTCAATCCACTTGCGCGCCGCTGCCGCGCGCACCATCGAATACTCGCCGCTTACGTTGTACGCCGCCACCGGCACGTCGAACTCGTCGCCCACCAGTCCGATGACGTCGAGGTACGCGAGCGCCGGCTTGACCATCACGATATCCGCGCCCTCTTCGATGTCCAGCTCCACCTCGCGCAGTGCCTGTCGCGAGTTCGGGGGATCCATCTGGTACCCGCGCCGATCCCCGAACTGCGGCGCCGATTCCGCTGCCTCGCGAAACGGCCCGTAGAACGCCGAGGCGTATTTCGCGGAGTACGCCATGATCGCCGTGTCGCTCAACCTCGCGTCGTCGAGCGCCTCGCGGATCGCGCCGACTCGCCCATCCATCATGTCCGACGGTGCCACGATGTCCGCCCCCGCCCGCGCGTGACTCAGGGCCGTCCTGGCGAGCAACTCGAGAGTCGGGTCGTTGAGCACGCCGCCCTCGTCATCCACGACCCCGCAGTGGCCGTGCGACGTGTACTCGCAGAGGCAGACGTCGGTCACGACCAGGAGATCGGATGTCGCGTCCCTAATCGCGCGCACCGCCTGCTGGACGATGCCGTCATCAGCGTACGCCTCGGATCCGACCTCGTCCTTCGCTGCCGGGACGCCGAAGAGGAGAATGCCGCCTATGCCCAGTTTCGCGATGCGCCGCGCCTCATCGCCGAGCAGGTCAATCGACCAACGATACTGCCCCGGCATCGCCGCGATGCGCTCCTTGACCCCGGTCCCGTGAGCGACGAACATGGGATAGATGAAATGCTGAGGCGCCAACGTTGTCTCGGCGACCAGCCGACGCATCGCCGGCGACCGCCGCAGCCTTCTCAGGCGCTCGGTAGGATAGCCCATGACCACACCTTCACCGCGTCATTGCCTACACCAAAGCCTTCGTCCCCGCGCGCCGACAGTCCTGCGCAGGCCGGGACCATTGCGTGCATGCCGGATTGCGGGGACGCGTCACACGCCACGGAACGAGCGCGCGCACATCCGATGAGTAGCGAAGCTCTCCAGCATCGCCGGCCGGCCGCGCAGCATCATCTCGGAGACCGTCCGATGTCACGCCGCCGTCGGATCAGCGCGGTCATGCATCCTCGTGCGCGCGGTGCTTGACAATCGCCTCGACCAAGCCCCGCACCGTGTGCTCCTCGGCGACGACATCAACCCGAAGCCCGAGGCCCTTCGCCGCCTCGGCGGTGGGCGGACCGATGCAGGCGACGGCCGCGTTACCTACCGCCTCTCGCCCCCCGAGTTGCACGAACCCGCGCGCGGCCGACCCGCTGGTCAGCGTCACGATATCGAGCCGCGGCCCGACGATCTCAGCGAGAGGAGTCTGCGGCTCCGGCGTGACGATCTCGTAGACCCCCCACGCCGTCACCTCCGCGCCGCGCTCAGCCAAGCCCTCACCCAGTCGAGGATTCACCACGGCGCGACCGGGCAATAGCACCGCCTTGCCGTCCAGCGGCCCGGGCAATTCCGACGCCAGCGCTGCGACGGTATAGCGCGACGGCATGAAGTCAACCCTGAGACTCGCCGCGTCGAGTGCCGCCGCTGTTCCCGGGCCGACCGCCCCGATCCTCCCCGCGGGCATAGCGCGCCAGTCCCGCCCCGCCGCTCGCAGGTACGCCGCGACGCTGCTTACGCCGTTCGACGAGACGAAAAGGATCCACTCATAGCTCCGATCGAGGGCGTGCAGTCCCTCCTCCGTCGGCGCGAGGTGACTGATCTTCATGCACGGGAACTCCACGGGTTCGGCACCGGCGTCGCGCAGCGCACGCGACAGCGCCTCCGCCTGATGGCCGGGACGCGTGACCAGCACGCGCAGACCCCACAATGGCTTGCGCTCGACCCAGGCCAGCTCCTCGCGCAAGCCAACGACGCGCCCGACCACCATGATCGCCGGGGGCTCAATCCCGGCCGCGGCGACCTCCTGAGCGATCCGCTTCAACGGGCTTACGATCGTGCGCTGCTCCGCAGTGGTGCCCTGCTGGATCACGGCCGACGGCGTATCCGGGCTGCGCCCTGCAGCGAGCAGTTCCGCTACCGTCTCCGGCAGACTCCCAACCCCCATCAGCGTGACGATCGTATCCGCTCCGCCGAGTTCCGACCAGCGCGGCCCGCTGCCGGGCCCGTCCTCCGCCGGGTGGCCGGACACCATGGCGACCACCGATGCCAACCGCCGGTCGGTGACGGGAATGCCCGCGTACGCGGGAACCGCGATCGCGGAAGTCACGCCCGGTACGACTTCAAACGATATGCCGTTGGCGACCAGATACGACGCTTCTTCCCCGCCTCGCCCGAACAGAAACGGGTCGCCGCCTTTAAGCCGGCACACCACGTGACCCGCGCGGGCTTCCTCGACCAAAACGTCGTTGATCTCGGCTTGCTTGATCCCGCCCGGCCCCTTGCCGACGTAGATCAGCTTCGCACCCGCGCGACACTGTGCGAGCAACGCCGGATTCGCGAGACGGTCATAGACCACCACGTCCGCCGTCCGCAGAATCTCCATGCCGCGCACGGTAATCAGCCCGGGATCCCCGGGCCCGGCGCCGACGAGGTACACCTTGCCTTCGCTCATCTCGCCGCCTCGATCAGAGCGCCCGCTCCGCGCTCCTGCAAATCCCGGGCCAGCGCTTGGCCCACCGCCAATGCATCGTCCGCCGCTCCATCCCTGGCGCCGCGCACAACGTCCTTCCCGTCAGGGCTGACGACGACACCCTCAATTCGCAGGCCATTTGCGCTCATCGTACCAAGCGCGCCCACAGGCGCGCGGCATCCTCCCCCCAGCGCCTTGAGGAATGCTCGCTCCGCCGTCACGCACGCTCGGGTCTCGGCATCCTCCAGCGGTTGCAGAAGCTCCGCCATTCGTTCGTCGTCACCTCGCACTTCCACCGCGACCGCTCCCTGACCCGGCGCAGGGAGACAGATCCCCGGCGGTATGACATACGGCCGCGTGTCGGCGGCGAGGCCCAAGCGCTCCAGCCCCGCCTGTGCCAGGACGATCGCGTCGAACTCCCCCGCGTCGAGCTTGCGCAGGCGCGTGTCAACATTGCCCCGGACGGGACGCACATCCAAGTCGCGTCGGTAAGCGAGAAGCTGCGCGGACCGGCGGGGGCTCGACGTGCCGATGCCCGCCTCATGGGGCAGGTTGTGAATCGCCGTGCCGCGATCGCGGGAGACAAGGGCGTCAAGCGCCGAAGCGCGCCGGAGCACCGCGCCGAGCGCCAGCCCGGCGGGGAGATCGGTCGGCATGTCCTTCAGGCTGTGAGCCGCCAGGTCAATCCGGCGCCTCAGCAGTTCCGTCTCCAATTCCTTAACGAAGATCCCCGTGGCGCTGCCTGTGGGGGCGGAAGATGAGCGATCCCCGGTGGTGGTGATGATGACGATCTCGACCTGGGCGCCCTCGCGCGTAAGGACATCCGCGACCGACTCCGCCTGCGCGAGCGCCAGCTTGCTCCCTCTCGTCCCGAGGCGTATCATCAGCGGCGGCGTTCCGCCTTCCCTGAGCCGGGATCGAGGTCGAACACCCGCGCCAGCGCGTCCGCCGCGTGGCCGTTGCCGCGCATCAGCTCTTCCTTCAGCCTCACCGTAGGGTTGTGCAGCAAGCGCTTGACGACACCGCGCGTCACCTGTTCCACCAGCTTGCGATCCGCGGGCGACAAGCTCTCGATCTTCGCCGCGAACTTCGAGAGCTGCTCCTCTCGCGCGTCCTCGAAATGCTCGCGCAGAGCCGCGACGAGGGGCGTCGCCTGGCGCGCCGCCAGCCACTGCCAGAACTCCTCCGCGGCCTCGCCGGCGATGCGCTTGGCGGCTGCGACCTCGCCCGCCCTCGATTCCGCTGCCTCCTCCACCCCGCCGCCCAGGTCATCAATGTTGTAGAGATGCACGCCCGGCGTCGCCGCCACCTGCGGGTCAATGTCCCGAGGGACGGCGATGTCAATCAGGAACAACCCGCGGCCTTCGCGGCGGCGCATCGCCTCCGTGACCTGCTCCGGCAACAGGACGAAGTGCGGCGCCGACGTGGAGCTAATCACGATGTCGGCTTGCACCAGCGCCTCGGCGAGTTGGTCGTAACGCATCGCCTGGCCGCCCAGCTCACGCGCGAGTTCCTGCGCCCTGCTGTGAGTGCGATTCGCCACCAGGATCGGCGCCGCGCCCTGCGCGCGCAGGTGCCGCGCCGTGCCCTCCGCTATCTTCCCCGCGCCGAGGATGAGAATGGCGCGGCCGTCGAGGCAACCGAACACCCTCTTCGCCTTATCCACCGCGCAGCGGCCGACGGAAAACGCCCCGCGGCCGATGCCGGTCTCGGTGCGGGCGCGCTTGCCGCAATTCACTGCCGCGGAGAACATCTTCTCCAGCTCACGCCCCAGCGCGCCGCACTCCTTCGCCGCCTTCATCGCCGCTTTGACCTGGCCCAGGATCTCCGACTCCCCGACGACCTGCGAGTCCACACCGCCCGCGACGCAGCACAAATGGATCGCTGCGTCGCGCCCGGCCATCTCATAGATGTGCGGCCACACGACATCCGGGCTCAGCCCCGAGCGCGCTATCATCCACGCTCGCACACACGCGCCCGCATCCCCCGCGCCGACGGTGTACACCTCTGTCCGGTTGCACGTGCAGAGCAACGCCGCCTGCTCCACTCCGGGCAGCGAGCGGATGTCGTCCAAGGCCGCGGCGAATCGCTCGCCGGAAAACGCCACCCGCTCCCGCACCTCGACCGGCGCGCTGTGATGGTTCAGGCCTGTGCACAGGATATGCAACGTCGCGCCTCTCGCTCCGCTTCGTCCCGCCGGCCCTCGCGCAGCAGTTCCAGGACCCGGGAATCGAGAATCGCCGCCCAGATCCGCCTGCGTGTCTCCTCGTTGCCCGCGGTCATCACCTCCGGCCTTAGGCGCCCGAGCAGGTCGGCGAGTTCGCCGTACTCCGGGCCGACCTGCTCCTCGATGAATTCCCGTAGGCGCCGCGACAGCGCCGGGCTCGCGCCCTGGCTCGACACCGCGATCAGCACCGGCCCGCGCCGTGCCACCGCCGGGACGATGAAATCGCAGCGCTCAGGGTCATCCACGACATTGATCAGAATGCCCGCGCGTTTCGCTTCGTCAGCAGCCGCCGCATTGATGTCGGCCGGAGCGGCCGCGATGGCCATTCGGGCGCCCGCGAGATCCCCCGGCGTGTACGGCTTTGACGACAACTCGATTGTCCCCTGTCGCGCCAGGTCGCCAATCGCCTGCGTCACCTGCGGCGCGATGACCACGACGCGCGCGCCGCAGTCGAGGAGCGCCGTCACCTTACGCTCGGCGACAACGCCGCCGCCGATGACCACGCACCGCTTGCCTTCGAGGTCGAGAAGGACAGGATAGTAGTGACGACCCGATGAGCTGCTGTCGTTCGTTCTAGGCATTCCGCCATCCAGGATAGCACCAGCCTGTCGGGCTGTAAAGCGCCGCGACAGACGGCAGCGGGGATAGGTCCCCTGGTGCCGTGAGCGCGACACTGGGCCCCAGGCCTGCAACTGCAGCCGTCGCGTGGATCCTGCGTCCGCCCTCCATGTCGCCCCGCCGCTCAGTGCGTCCGCCCGCAATTACCACCATATGTACCTTCACATGACCGCTGTGTAGCACAAAAGGGACAAGTGCGACAAGGTATCCCCCGGAAACAATTGAATCCCCGCGCTGGCAGCGACCCGTCGTCGTGCGTCCGTGCGGACTCAGCGTTCGTCCCACAGCCGCTGGTCCGCCGAGCGGCGTCACGGCGCCGGAGGAATGTCAGGCTTCAGGCATCTACGAGGACGCTTTCCCGGGTGCCGCAGCAAACGGAGGTGCATCATGCAGATCCGGTCATGGCCAGCGACTATCTTGCCCGTAATCGCGATCATTTCCGCAGTGTACTTCGTGGTTTCGTGGGTCGCGAAGCCGGTGGTTGATGATCCACTGGTGCGAATGCCGGGCACACAACCGGCGCAAGGTGTGAACCTCGAGGCTCCGAACAGGTGCCTCAACTGCCACGGCGGATTCAACCCGGCCGTCGAGCCCGGGTTTAACTGGCAGGGCTCAATGATGGCCCAGGCGGCGCGAGATTTCCTCTTTTGGTCATGCCTGACGGTCGCCGCTCAAGACTCCGTCTGGGCCCTTGGCAATCCCAACGCAGTGGATATCTGCGAGCGGTGTCACTTCCCCGAGGGTTGGCTCGGTGGGCGCTCGGACCCGCCCAATGCGTCAGCCATGGCGGGCAGCGATTTCGACGGGGTGCACTGTGATTTCTGCCACACAATGTACGACCCGTTCTTCAAGACGACCTACCTCGGCACTCGAGAGGGCAGCGACTGGAGCGGCTACTGGGACGAGCACCTCAACAGCGGGCCGGGCAGCGGAACGCTGTCCCAACTCGAGGCGGATGCGACCTATGCTGAGGACGGTACGCTGGCTGCCGGCATCAGGATGTTTTCGGGAGGCCCGTTCTATATCGGCAACCTGCCCAAGTACCCGACCTATATGGAAAGCGGGTCCGGGCAGTACTTCGTGAGCACCAGTTCGCAGAAGCGAGCCAGTTTCGCCGATGCCGCCGCGCGCCACCAGATGTTGTACAGCCGGTACCACAAATCCAAGTATTTCTGCTCGACCTGCCACGACGTGTCGAACCCGGCGCTCGCCAATCTCGGGAAGTCGGGCTTGCCCGATCAGTCAGGCGGGGTGGATCTCATTACCGAGCAGTACTCCGCCGCGAGTTACTTCCACGTCGAAAGAACGTTCTCCGAATTCAGACTTTCGGACTACGGGCAGGCCGGCGGCGCGCCCGGGATTGGGC
The DNA here is from genome assembly GCA_020354555.1 of Armatimonadota bacterium. Lineage (NCBI taxonomy): Bacteria > Bacillati > Armatimonadota > Armatimonadota bacterium. Next base: position 1,364,995 of record CP070648.1, read on the forward strand.
CCTTCTCGCCCGCGACGTTCGAGACGTCTTATGCGACTAACAATATCGCGAAATGCCAGGACTGCCACATGCGGGATGTTGTGGGCAAGGCGTGTAACAAGCAGGGCGTACCCATCCGCCCGAACGACAGCGCCGAGCATCCGATGAGCGGTCAGCCGCTGCACGACTTGACCGGCGGCAACGCATGGGTGTCCTTTGTGCTGGCCAGCGCGGTCCCCGGCTCGCCCAATCATGATCCGGTGAATGACCAGTTGCTCAATCAGGGCCCAGCGCTCCTCACCTTGGACATGACCCAGGGATTGGGCATCGATCCCGTGTCTCTGCTGGCCGGTGTCGACCGGTCCAAACAGCAGTTGCTTCTGGCCGCCGCGATCAACAACGTGAGCTACGACTCTGCGAGCGGGGCACTCTCCTTCCGGGTGCAAAACCAAACAGGCCACAAGCTGATTTCCGGCTTTCCTGAAGGGCGGCGCATGTTCGTCAACATCAGGGCCTATTCGGGTGGCAGTGTGATCTACGAAGTGAATCCATATGACGCGGCTGCAGGCACCCTCAAGGGCTTGTCTTACAGCTACCAGCCGGACCCCAGCGTGCCGATGCCCGAACCGATTGCTGTAGCTGAGGCGTACGTGGACGAGCTCGTGTACGAAATGCACCCCACGAGCACGCTCACCGGAGAACAGGAGACATTCCATTTCGCGCTGGCGGACGGCAGATACAAGGATAACCGGATTCCGCCAAAGGGCTTTCGCATCGCGGACGCCGACACCCGCCTTTGCGTTCCGATGTGGCATGGGGCGCCGGCGCCCGGTTACTTCACTGCCGCCGAGTACGACGGCGGCTACGATGACGTAGCACTCACTATCCCTGCCGGGGCCGACGGCGTCGAGGTCAACCTCTATTACCAGACCACTAGCCGCGAGTACATCGAGTTCCTGCGGGACGAGATCAACGGGGCGGGTAACATTACGCTACCGACGACACCGTTTATTCCCGGCCCGCCCGACCCCGCCAACTACATCATCCAGAGCGACCCCTTCTTCACCGGGCTCAAAGCATGGGGGGATACTATCTGGCAGCTCTGGACGCACACTATGAGCGTGCCCGGCGCGGCGCCCTTCCTTATGGCCCAGGCTATTGTCGGGGCTGGGGGTGGCCCCTGTAACGCGCCCGTCCCGGCCTTGCTCACGGCGACGCCAGGCCATACCCAGGTCGTCCTGACATGGAGCGACGAGCACACCGCTGACCCGGGTGTCGTTGGGTACAACCTGTACTACGATCAGTTGGGCAAGGCACAGCTCATCGCGCAGCTCGGCTTGGTCACTTCATACACGGACGCCGGGCTAACGAACGGACAGCAGTACTCGTACAAGGTAACGTCGCGCTACGCCGCCTGCGAATCGGGGTACAGCAATGTCCTGAGCGCGATCCCCAACAACCAGGGGCAGGCGGTTGTCGGTGTCAACCCGCTTGAGGTGGGGCGATACCAGACCATCGGCAAAGGCCGGCAGAAGACCACCGCTTTCGTTCTCGCTGACCTCTTTACGGCCGGCGAGTTGGTCGTGATCCGCGCCCACGTGGCAGACACGAGCACGGGACTGCCGGTGGCTAGTGCCACCGTGGAACTCGTGGTTGCCGGTCTGGAGACTCCCGTGTTCGCGCCCGGCGCAAGCGACGTCAACGGCATCGCCGAGTTCGCCTGGCAGACGACTGCGCCCAATAAGCGCGGGCAAGGAGGAACCGCCCTCGGTGCTTATACGGCTACGGTGACCAAGGTCGCCGCCGCCGGGTATGCTTGGGACGGCGTGATGACCGCCGCCACGTTTACCTTGCAGTAGTCATTCGTTTCGTCCCCGCTGGTCAGATTGGACGGCACGGCTCGCGATCTTCTGGGTTTTGATCCCGATGTCGCGCGGGAACGTGGCGCTCGAGATCTGCGTACCGCCAGGCTCGTCCGTGTGACGACACCCCCGAGGATTGTCGCTCCACGCATCGTTGCTCAGCCCTGCTTCACTACCGCGACTGCATCCGCCGGGCGATGCCACGCAGAGGGCTCACACGCTCCGTCCGTGGATCACGCCGCGACACGGACGCGCGCGCACTTACTGTGACGCAAACGGTTCGGCCCGCAGGCATTGCCCGAGGCGACGAATGCCGGCCGCGCCCGACGGCATGCAGTCCGGGCGGCGGATTGACAGCGGCAGCACGCGCGCCTATACTCCGCGTGGAGGCGGCAGTGCTCAAGGCGGAACAAGGAATCGTCCTCACCGTCGAAACCGAACGGGCAGGCGCGCAGGAGGTCACCGTCGAAGTCGGCGGCAGGACCGAGCGCGCGCTGAACTATCCCGCTCTCACCCAACCGATATCAGCAGGGGACCGCGTGCTGCTCAACACGACCGCGGTGCGCCTGGGCCTCGGTACCGGCGGCCTGCATTTCGTCATGAAGCGCCTGACCGACGAGGGAACTGAAGAGCCCGAGCCGCAGCAGGAGGCGCCCGGGCATATCATCAAGCTGCGCTACACGCCCCTGCAGTTCTCGTGCATCAGCGCGGAGGAGCAGGACAGCCCGCATCACGCCGTGCTGCGCACCGCCCACGACCTTAGCGGCGCGCCCGTCATCGCATGCCCGTTGCACAGCATGATCGCCCCCGCCGCTGCCGCGGTCAAGGCGGCGTCACCCGCGCTGCGCGTCGCTTATGTGATGACCGACGCCGCCGCGCTGCCGATGCCAGTGAGCCGCCTGGTGCAGCAACTCAAGCAAGCCGACCTCCTCGATGCGAGCGTCACCTGCGGCCAGGCGTTCGGCGGCGACTACGAGGCGATCAACATCTTCTCCGGCCTGCTCACCGCGAGGCTGGTGGCCAAAGCGGATATCATCATCGCAGGGCAGGGCCCGGGCAATGTCGGCACGGGGACGCTGTACGGCTTCGGGGGCATCGAGCAAGGCGAGATCATCAATGCGACGGCGGTGCTCCACGGGCGGCCGGTGGCGGTGCTGCGCATCAGCTTCGCCGACCCGCGCGAGCGGCATCAGGTCGTAAGTCATCATTCCCTGGTCGCGCTCGGGCGAGTGGCGCTGGCGCGGGCGGCGGTGATTGTGCCCGAGATGGTCGAGGAGCGTGCGGAGCAAGTGCGGGAGAGACTCGAAGCCGTCGAGATCCCCGCGCGCCACGACGTCGTCACGCAGAGCGGCGAGGCGGGCCTGTGGGAACTGGCGCGGCGACGCGTTGACGTCAAGTCCATGGGCCGGTCAATCGAAGAAGACCGCGAGTTCTTCCTCGCGGCGTCGGCGGCGGGGGAATACGCCGCGGGGCTGGTGGGGGGCTAGGATGAACGAAATGCCCGGCGACGAGGCCCTGCGCGAGGAGACTGTCAAGTCCATTCGCACGTTCAAGGGCATGCTCATCAACGTGCGGGTGGATCGAGTCCGGCTTGCGGACGGCGGCGAAACGCGGCGCGAGGTGGTCGAGCATCCCGGCGCTGTGGCAATACTGCCGATGCTGGATGACGGGCGAGTTATCCTCCTACGGCAATTCCGGCAGCCCGCGAAAGAAGTGCTGTGGGAGATACCGGCGGGTACGCTTCACCAGGGCGAAGCCCCCGAGGACTGCGCGCGCCGCGAGTTGACCGAGGAGATCGGGCGCGAGCCGGAGCGCCTGGAGCCGCTGGCGCAGCTTTACCTCAGCCCGGGTTACAGCAGCGAGCTGATGCACCTCTTCCTCGCCCGTGGCTTGCGCGAGGCATACGGGAAAGCGGACGACGACGAGCGCGTTCGTCCGGTGACTCTGGACTTCGACCGCGTACTGGACATGATCCACAGCGGGGAGATCAAGGACGCGAAGACGGTGTGCGCGGTGCTGCTGGCGCAGGCCCGCCGCTGACCGCGACTTTAGGACTAAAAGGAGACAGGGAGTGTTTGGCAACCTCGGATTGAACCTCGGACTCGGCGCGATTCCGCTCCTCAACGACGGCGAGACGCGGTCGATCTCGGCCGAGAACCCGAACGGCGCGAGGGGCGCCGGCGCGCAGGCGATGCCCGGCCCCGGCAGCGACGGCTCCGACCTTGGCCAAGGCTGGAAGATCCGGCCGTGCATCACGCTTGACGCCGGGAGCACGACCACGCTGGCCGATATTGACGGCCCTGGCGTGATTCAGCATATCTGGATCACGATGACGGCCAAGGGCCTGCGGGACTGCGTCCTGCGGTTCTACTGGGACGACGAGAATACACCTTCGATCGAGACGCCGATCGGCGATTTCTTCGCCCAGGCACACGGCCTCCAGTACAACGTCGTGTCCATTCCAGTCGCGGTCAACCCGACCGGCGGCATGAACTGCTACTGGCCGATGCCGTTTCGCAAGCACTGCAAGATCACGGTCGAGAACCAGCGATGGGAGGCCATCGAGGGGTTCTTCTACCAGATCACGTATGGCCTCAATCCCGTGCCCGACAACGCGGCATACCTGCACGCACAGTGGCGCAGGTCAGTCACCCCGCGCGAATGTCCGCAGCATACCATCCTTGACGGCGTCAAGGGCCAGGGGCACTACGTCGGCACGTGCCTCGCCTGGACGCAGCTCGCCAACGGCTGGTGGGGCGAGGGCGAGATCAAGTTTTTCATGGACGGCGACAAGGACTTCCCGACGATTTGCGGCACGGGAACCGAGGACTACTTCGGCGGCGCGTGGGGCTTCCAGGACACGTTCAGCGGGCCGTTCCTGGGTTATCCGCTGTGGCAGCGCAATGCGCCGGATGTGCCGAGGCACGGACTCTACCGCTGGCACATCATGGATCCGATCCGCTTCCGGCGGGACCTCAGCGTGACGATCCAGGCGTTGGGGTGGTGGCCGAACGCGAAGTTCCAGCCGCTCGAGGACGACATCGCCTCACTCGCCCACTGGTATCAAGCCGAGCCGCACGCGGACTTCCCGCAATTGCCCGGCATCCGGGAGCGCTGGCCGAGGTAGAGCGCCCCGGCGGGCCGTCGCCGGACGAGTCGTTGGAAGCCGCAGGCGCATAGCGCGCGGGGCTGTGTGCGTTCACGTCGCGAGCGTCATCCAGCCGAGCGCATC
>CP070648.1:1370167-1380539 GCA_020354555.1 Armatimonadota bacterium
GTCGCCGTACCCGCCGGTCGGCGCCTCGCCGGAGGCCCAGGACGCCACGTCCGCCAGCCGCTCGATCCACCCGTAGAAGATATGCGTGCCGTCCACGTCCAGGCCGCCGCCGCCGCCGCCGTCCCACACGCCGTTGGTGCCGCGCGGGACATCGGTGAAGCTGGCGGAACCGGGGTCATACCACGTCTTGCCCGCGGCAATGCACAGGAAGGTCGCCATCTGCCCGCGGGTGCAGGTGTTGGCGGGGCGGTAGGTGCCGTCGCCGTAGCCTCCGGTCGGCGCGGTGCCGCCCCACGACGCGGCGTCGGCCAAGCGCTCGATGTAACCGTAGAAGATGTGGGTGCCGTCCACGTCCAGGCCGCCGCCGCCGCCGCCGTCCCACACGCCGTTGGTGCCGCGCGGGACGTCGGTGAAGCTGGCCGAGCCGGGGTCATACCACGTCTTGCCGAACGCATTGCACAGGAACACCGCCATCTGCCCGCGCGTGGTGTTGTTGGCCGGCGAGTACAGCGGCGGCGCGCTCGAGGTGCCGCTGGTTACCGACTGCGCGTAGATCGCCTCGACGCCGGGCCACATCGCGTGGCCGCGCGGCACATCATCGAACGAGCACATCGCCAGCTTGTGCATGTAGATGTCGCTGTTGCCGTTGCGGATGTCAAGCCACGCAATGCGGTCGCCCCAGATCGCCGGATAGCCCTGGTACGCTGAGTTCGTGCAAATCGCCGACTCGCTCGCCGCCGCCAGGTCGCATATGTAGATATCGCCGTTGCCGTTGCGCCAGTCTTCGTACACGATGCGGTCGCCCCAGATTCCGGGATAGCGCTGCATGGCGCCGTCGGTGCAGATCGCACTCTCGGTGGCCGTCGCCAGGTCGTACATGTAGATGTCCCAGTTGCCGTTGCGGTTGTCCTCCCACACGATCCGGTCGCCGAAGATGGCGGGGTTGTCCTGGTCGCCGGTCGCGGTGCAGATCGCCGTCTCCACGCCGGTGAAGAGGTCCTTCATGTAGATGTCGGAGCCGGTGCTGCCGCCGTTGCCGGACTCCGCCCACACGATGTGGTGGCCGTAGATCGCCGGCAACTGCTGGCTGTCCGCCGTGACGCAGATCGCGCGCTCATTGGCGACCGCCGCGGCGGGACCGGCGAGCATACCTAGGAGTGCAACAGCGATGAGGGAACAGACGAGAGAAGCGAATCGGCGGTTCATAGCCCTGCCTCCTTGTGCCGTGCGTAACCTTGCCGGCACGGTTGTTCGGCGCGCTGCGTTGCGCCGCTCCGGCGAGGAGGGCTCGCTACGATGGGACTATGGGTGCGTCCGCCTGCTTTAGCCCCGAGGCACTTCCACAGTCGGGCGCCCCACCCCAGCGGGCGCTCCAAGCCAGAATCCTTAGTCAAACCAACCCCATGCTTGCTTGCACATGCGATAGGGCCATTCCTTCATTAGGACTGAAGAGTTCCGTCCTTTTTTCGTCGTACTTAATTCGCTGCCCCCCCCGCCTGGTGGCGCGCCACCGGAAAGCGCTGCTCAGCCCAAGCCGCATTGGCAGCGCCCGTCGCCCCGCCACCCAACCGGCGACGGGAGGGCGCTCGGGCCCTCCCGTCGCGAAGCCGGCTATGGATGCAGGCGGTCAGCTTGCCTGCCCGAGATTCCTACCTGATCGGCGGCTCGAAGTCGCAGCCGCGCTGGATGAAGGTCGCCATCTGGCCGCGGGTGCATTGGTCGGCAGGGCGGAACGTGCCGTCTCCGTAGCCGCCGGTCGGCGCGCCGTAGGCCCCCCATGAGGCGGCGTCAGCCAGTCGCTCGATCCAGCCGTAGAAGATGTGCGTGCCGTCAACATCCAGGCCGCCACTTCCGCCGCCGTCCCACACGCCGTTGGTCCCGCGCGGGACATCGGTGAAGCTGGCGGCTCCTGGGTCGTACCACAGCTTTCCCGCCGCCCGGGAGAGGAAGGTCGCCGTCTGCCCGCGCGTGCAGTTGTTGGTCGGCCTAAACGTGCCGTCCCCGTAGCCGCCGGTCGGCGCGGTGCCGCCCCATGACGCCGCGTCCGCCAGTCGCTCGACCCAGCCGTAGAAGATGTGGGTGCCGTCGGCGTCGAGTCCGCCCGTGTACGGCGGGCCGTCATCCTGACCATTGGTGCCGCGCGGGACGTCGGTGAAGCTCGCGGCTCCCGGGTCGTACCAGGTCTTGCCGAAGGCCTTGCACAGGAACACCGCCATCTGACCGCGCGTGGTCGGGTCCGCCGGCGAATACAGCGGCGGCGCGGTGGAGGTGCCGGTGGTGACGCCCATGGCGTAGAGCGTCTCCACTCCCTGCCACATCGGATGGGTGCGCACGACGTCGTCGAACGACACGGTTGCCAGCTTGTGCACGTAGATGTCCGGGCTGCCGTTGCGGTAGTCCGCCCACACGACGCGGTCGCCCCAGATTTCCGGGTAGTAGACCATGCTGGGATCATCACAGATCGCGCTTTCGCGGGCGGCCGAGAGGTCGTACATATAGACGTCGTCGTTGCCGTTGCGAGTGTCCTGCCAGATGATGCGATCGCCGTGGATGGCGGGGCAGAACTGGGCGCCGGCGGCGGTGCACACCGCGGTCTCGGTTGCCGTCGCGAGGTCGTACATATAGATGTCATCGTTGCCGTTGCGCTGGTCGCCCCACACGATGCGGTCGCCCCAGATGTCGGGCCGCGACTGGTAGGCTGAGTTCGTGCACACCGGCGACTCCGTGCTCGTCGCGAGATCGTACATGTAGATGTTCCAGTTGCCGTCGCGCGAGTCGGCCCACACGATGCGATCGCCCCAGATGGCGGCGTTCATCTGCGACGCGGCGTGGGTGATGAGCGCGGTCTCAGTGCTCGCGGCGAGATCGTACATATAGATGTCGTCGTTGCCGCTGCGGGTGTCGCGCCATACGATGCGATGGCCCCAGATGACGGGCTCGAACTGGTCCGCAGCGTCGGTGCAGATAGGCGTTTCCGTGCTCGTCGCCAGGTCGTACATGAAGATGTCGGCGTTGCCGTTGCGCTGGTCATGCCACACGATGCGGTCGCCGTGGATGGCGGGGCGGCCTTGGCTTCCGACCGCGGTGCAGATCGGCGTTTCGGTGCTTGTGAGGAGGTCGTACATATAGATGTCACCGTCGCCGCGAACATCCTCGTACACGACGCGGTGACCCCAGGCGCGAGGCACCCACTCCGGAGTCGCTAGGGTCGTGATCTGCAGTTCACCCCACGACGGGTCGAGGTCGTGCAGGTAGATGTCGTAGTTGCCGTTGCGCATGTCGGCCCACACGATGCGGTCGCCGGCGATCGCGGGGGAGAACTGGCCCCCGTCGGCAGTGCACACCGCGGTCTCCGTCGCAGTTGGGACGTCGTACATGTAGACGTCGCGCGTGCCGCTGCGCACTTCGGCCCACACCACGCGGTCGTTCCACACCGTGGGAGACTCTTGAAAGCCCGCAGCCAGGCAGACCGGGCTCTCGACGCTGGTGACGAGATTATACATGTATATGTCGTCGGCGCCGTTGCGGTCGTCCTGCCATACTATGCGGTCATACGAGATGTCCGGAGCGCCCTGCCCTGCAAGATCCGTGCAGACGGCGGTTTCGGTTGCGGTCGCCAGGTCGTACATGTAGATGTCGCGGTTGCCGTTGCGCGAGTCGGTCCACACCACGCGGTCGCCCCAGATCGCAGGCAAATACTGATCCGCGGCGGCGGTGCAGATCGGGACCTCCAGGCCTGTGGACAAGTCCTTCATGTAGATGTCTTCAAACCCGTTTCGCGAGTCGGCCCACACCACGCGATCGCCGTAGATATCGGGGGCGCGCTGGCGATTGACATCGGTGCAGATCGGGGTCTCGGTCGCCGTCCGCAGGTCGTACATGTAGATGTCCCGCTCGACGCCGCGCCAGTCTTCCCACACGATGCGGTCGCCGTAGATGGCGGGGTCGGCCTGGCTTCCGGGCGCGGTACAGATCGCCGTCTCCAAACCGGTGTGGAGATCCTTCATGTAGATGTCGAAGTTGCCGCTGCGGTCGTCCGACCACACGATCCGGGAGCCGTCAACGTCAGCGGACAACTGATTGGCCGGGGTCGCGCAAACCGCCCGCTCCGCGCCGGCGTGAACCGGCAGCGCAAGCGCGGACATCAGCGCGACGACAATGAGGGATGAGAGGAGAGGAACTGCGCGGCGCGCGCGCCGCTGCGGAATGCGGCGCAGCCGCATCGAGACCCGTCGCATAACTCTGCCTCCTTATGCCACGGTGCGGCACGGAGGCGCGCCGACACGGCGCAACAGACGCTGGAGCAGCTCGTCGCTTGCCCCCACCCACCTGCCCTTTGCGAGCACCCACTCACGCCCTGCGTGGAACCGCTGGACAGTGGCAAGCGCTAGGTTTCGCCGCCGGCTCCGCGGCACCTCTTGCGACATTTCCCCGGCGGCCGACGCCTGTTCGGCCGCGGGCGCGCGCTGCCAGCGCTTGCCAGCCTAGCCCTTGCGCTCGAGCATGTCAACTTCCTCAGCGACCAGCTTGCCGTCGCACAGGGAGCAGCGGATCGTATTGATCTCGAAGCGGCCGAGGGGGAAGGTGCAACTCGCGCCTTCGGTCGGCAGGCCAATGGTGACTTCGCCGTCGCGCCCGTCGGTTTCATAGAGCCGCAGGATGAAGTCGTCGCCGTCCTCGGCTTGCTTGAGGACTGACAGCACGACGTTGCCCGGTTCGGCGGCGAGGAAGCTCTGGGAAGCCGGCCAGTCGCCATCATGCGCCGGCTCGAGGCGTGTGATAAGCGGCACATTGAGCGCCCAGCCCTCGCGGACGGTGCATGCCTCCTGCCACCCGCCCTGGTGCGGCAGCAACGCGCAGCGCACGGTCTGCTTGCCCTGGTCGGTCCAGTCATAGGTCACGCCCTGCTCGATGATGCGCGGGTCGTGGAAGGCATAGACCGGGCTGCGCAGAACGGTCAACCGCATTTCGCTGCCCAGGGCGTCGCCGCCGTACTTGGAGTCGTTGAGCAGTGCGACGCCGTAGCGCTTGCCGCCGCGGTCGCCCGTGACGTCCATCCAGCGTTGGAGCGGTTCTTCGTTGCCCGTGGCGGGCCGGACGAGAGCGCCATAAGGCACCTCGAACGTCGCCTCGGACTCGGTGACGTATACCGGCACCGCCAGCTTGAGCGCCTTGAGCTGCTCGTGCCAGTCAATGTCGAGCGTCCAGTCAATGCGCCGCGCGCCCCGCGACAGACTGAATTCCTGCACCACCGTCGAGGCGCCCCAGGTCGAGGTCATGCGTATGGTGGACCGAATCGGGCCGCGCTCGATGACCTCGACCCGCCCGCCGCAGTGGAAGCGCCCGATCTCATCGCGGAACGCGTCAATCCCGTGGCTCCAGGTATCGCTGGGGTCGTCAATGACGACGAGCGGGCTCGCGCCGCCGGTGACGGCTTCGACATTGTTGGTCTTGTCATAGAGGCTTGCGATGCCGCCGGTGTCGGGGTGCACGGTCAAGCGGTAGTGCTCGTTCTCGATGGTGCAGCCGCCGCCGGTCACTTTGGAATCGGCCGCGGCGTACGGCTTGCGCTCGAAACGGTAGATGCGATAGCCGAGGGCGGGGACCTCGGCGACGAACGTCGCTTCCGCGTACAGACGGGCGCCCTCGAACAGTATCCGCCCGACCTGGATCGGGATTTCCTGTCCCTCGTGGTCGAGCAGACGGAGGGGGAAGCTGCGGCCGCGTTCGCGCGCGACCGGGACTTTCGCCGTGACGACCTCACCGCGCGTCCAGGACAACGGATTGAAGACGACGAGCGCCGGATTCTCGCCGGAGGTGTCGATGCGCGCGCTGACGGCGCGCAGGCTCTTGTCGAGCGCGGCGCCGGCGAGGCGGTCACACTCGTCGTACCACGGATAGACATCCTGCTCGTAGGCTTCCTTGATGCTGGTGCCGGCGAGGACGTCGTGGAACTGGTTGAAGAGCACGCGCTGCCAGCCGCGCGCGAAGTCGTCCTGCGGATACGGCAGGTCGCACAGCCGCCGGGCGACCGCGGCGAACTTCTCGGCCGTCATGAGGAGCATCTCGCTGTGGCGGTTGCGGCGCTTGACCTCGCTGACGGCGGCATAGCAGCCGGGGGCGTGATGCTGAAGCTCGTCGCGGACGACCGGGAAGTCGTCGGTTTCCTTGCGGATCGCCACGAAGAAGGCGTCCGGGGTCGAGCAGACGACGTTCGGCGCGTCGGGGCGGGCGTTGACGCGGTGGATGGCCTCGATATTGGCGATGGTCGGGCCGCCGCCGTGGTTGCCGACGCCGTAGAAGCACATGACGTGGTGGAGCGGCTCCTGGATCTGCTCGTAGGCGCGCGTGATGTTCTCTTCGATATCCTCGCGGCCGGAGGCGTAACCGACCGGCGGGCGGCAGGCGAGGATGCGCGAGCCGTCCGGGCTCTCCCACCAGAACACACCGGCGGGAAGTTCCTTCTCGTGGCGGCCCGGGCGGAAGAAGGAGTAGGAGGTGAAGCCGCACTTGCTGAGTATCTGCGGCAGCGTGCCGCAGTGGCCGAAGGTGTCCACGTTGTAGCCCGCGGTGACCTCGGCGCCGAATGTCTGCTTGAAGTAGCGCTTGGCGTACAGGGCGTGGCGGACGAACGACTCGCCGCACGGGATGTTGCAGTCGGGCTGCTCCCACCAACCGTTGACGATGTGCCAGCGGCCCTCGCGGGCGCGCTTTTCGATCTCGGCGAAGAGCGCCGGGTGGTCCTGCTCCACGGGCAAATGCTGGCCCGCCGAGGAGCGACAGAACAGGAAATCGGGGTATTCGTTCATGCGGTCGAGCGCCGAGCGCGAGGTTGAGACGATCTCGTCGTATCCTTCCTGCCAGCGCCACAGCCAGATCGGGTCAATGTGGGCGTTGCCGATCATGTGGACGGTGTAGTCCTTGGGATTACGTTCTTTGGCGCTGCCCTTTGTGGCGCGGCGCTGTGCTTGCTTGCGAGGCATGGGTTGATGCTCCTTCGATGTCGGCAGGCGCTCTCGCTGCCAGGGCAATCGGAACGAAGACTAGAGATACGGCGGCAAGAGCCAATAGCCTCTTGCGGATCACGCGAGGGCCGGGCACGGCCAAGTCATGCAGCCAACCTCTGCGAAATCGCACTCGCGAGCATCTCACGGGAAGGAGATGAACGGTACGACTCCCGATTCGTGCAGCAAGGCAATGAGCTCGAACAGCGGGACTACGGCCAGGAACGCGAGGCATCTCGCGGCTTCGGCGTAAAGCGGCGACAGGTTCACGGATGCGGGCGGGGTCGAATGGAAGTGCGACAACTTGGGAATGAAGCAGGGCACCGTGCGCGCATACTCGCGGTACGATTCGCCGAAGGTGGCCTCCAGCGCCGCCTCCTCGTGGCGTATCGTGCTCCGATATTGAATCCAGAAATACGCGACGACCACGAAGAGCACGATGGGGTTTTCGGACAGCGCCGCAAGGGCGAGGCCGAGAAGCAGATTGCTCACGTAGAGGGGGTGCCTTACAACACTGTAGGGCCCGGTGCGCTGGAGCGTCTCGTGCTTGTTCCCGCCGATGTAAAGGGTACACCAGAGCCGGCCCAGCACACCTGCAATCGCGAGCATGTAGCCGGCCGAGTCGAGCACGAAGTCCACGTAGGTCTCTTCGGGCCAGGGGTGCTGGACGAAAAAGAGAGCAGGGAGCAAGGCGAGAAAGAGGGCGAGTCCTACTCTGGTGCGATTACGAACGAGAAACGACCTGCGCATCTCGGGCGCAGGCGTTGTCGGCGCTTGAGACATAGAGCAACAACCCTTAGAAACGAGACGGAGCGCCCGAACATACACGGCAGCGCGGAGATGCTGTGCCCCGCTGGGCTCGACATGGGGCGAGAGTAGGCGGACGACCCTTTCAACCATGTTATCATTCCCCCGGGCCGCCGTCAACGAGCAGCGTGTGCGCCGCGCGTTGCATTGGCCACGCAACGGGAATCGGCGGGGCTGGCAGCGGCGCCCTACCGCACACGCTCGATCACTTCTCGATGCCCGCGAGGCGGGTGCCCCCTTGCGCGCCGGTTAGCGCACGACCCACGCGAAGCTTGTGAGCGGAGGTGTCCCGCCGTACGCCGTTCCCTGCGCCTCGAAGCCGAGTTGGGTCAGCCGTTCCGCGACGTTGAGCGGCGGCACGTCCCGGGAGCGACTGCCGTACATGCCGATGATCAGCTTGCCGCCCCGTTTCACCATCCGTTCGAGCAAACGCCGGCAGTATGCGCCGAGGTAATCCTCGGGCACGCAGTCCAGGAGGGAATAGACATAGCGGTACTTGCGCGGCGGCTGCCAATCCCACGCGTTGCCGATGTGGAAGTTCGCGGCGAATTCGGGTAGGCGTTTCTGCGCCATCGCAACAAGGCGGCGGCCGAAGTCGAGGCCGTGTGGCGTCAAGCGGTGGCCTCGCTCCCCCGCCCAGGCGACCAGGCATTGGAGCAGGTAGCCGTTGGCGCACCCGATGTCGAGGAAATCCCCGTCGCGGTCCACCGCTTCGAGGATGGGCTCCCGTTCCGCTCGCCAGCGCTCCGGCCCGCCCGAGAAGCCGGACTGGCGGATGGGATCGGTTTCGGCGCAGTAGGAATCCTCGAGCGCCCGCAAGCGGTCGAGGAAGTCGGCGGGCAGGGATTCGCGGGTCACTGGCGCTGCTCCGTCAAGCGCGCATTGATTCGGCCGGGGATCATTTCGCTGGATCGCCGGGCTCGGCGTGCCGGGCGGGCCGTCTCGGTTGGACTCCGGGCATCGACTTGCGGGGCGAGCGCGAACGCTTCACTGACGGCGCAACCGGTTCAAGGCGCTCGCCGGGCGCGAATATGGCGATGCCGCCGTCGGCGTAGGCGACGACGCACATGTCCTCGCCTTCCCCGTGCGGGCGGCACTCCCCTACGGGGGGCAAGCCGGATGCGTTCCGCTTGCCGGAATCGGAGGGGAAGAAGAGGATGATATGCGGGAGGTTCCTCCGGTCGGGCGGCTTCATCTCGCTTAGTGCGGAGTTCATCGCGTAGCTGTATCGGTGTGCTGTGTCGTAGGGGCAATGAAATATGTCGGGTTTCTCGCGGGGTTCGGGATGGTGACTTATCTCGTCCGCATATGGGCGGAGCTCGTCCATCCACGTTGATGCATTGGGGAACCTGCCGTAGTCGAGCACGTACATTCCCGTGACCAGTGTGAGAGCGTGTAGATTCGAGAGACAGGGGTCGATGCCGGAACCCGACTGGCGGCTTAGGATAGGTATCAGGACCGCCGCCCCGACCAGACAGAGGGAAACCAAGGCCACGAGCCAGCTTGCGCGCACGACCACTGACCTCCTACACGGGGCGCCATCGGTTTGGCCGGGCGATGCGTCCGCACCGGCGTTATGCCCACAGGGGCGGTAGGGGAAACGCGGCGTTCGCGCCGGGCGGGGCGGCTTTCACCGCCGCCCGAATCCCGAGCACAGCGTCCCCCGCAAGTGGCCTCGCGCCAAGCCTACCGCAGGTGCGCAAGAAAAGCGGTCCGCCCCGAGATATCTCGGAGCGGGCCGCTGACTCCTCGCTGGACGCCCATTCAGACGAGACGCCCTGTGATTATCCTGCGGCGGCTCAGGTGATCTCGTTGGGCGCCACGATGAGGCCCATGATCTGGTAGAAGCCCAGCCGCGTATACTTGACGTGACCATCAGCGAACGCAATCGGAATGGCGAACGGAAGGGTCGGGGCGGCGCCACCCAACTCGACCGGTACGATATGGGCGGCCGCGTAGCCCTCGCTGTATCCTTCGTGGACGGAATGCATGCCGAACACGATCGGCTTCCACACGGGGTCGTCGAAGTTGCCGACGGCATTGCCGCAGGCCCAGTACTCGCGGGGATCGTCAGTATCCTCAACCAGGCTCAAGAAGATCGCGGCATCCCAGAATTGTCCGGTGGCGCCGGTGTAGGGTCGAGCCGAAACGCCCGCGCCGTAGGGGTAGTGTACACATCCGTACCCGTAGGTTCCGACCCCGACCCATGGCGCATACTTGTCGCCATCATCGATGAAGTCCCCGACCTTGGTCACACCCACTGCGGGCCCCGAGGTGAGGACGCCTTCCTCGATTATGGTCCAGGGCAAGCGGCGGATCTGGGTGGGGCACTCGAAGATCTCGATACTCTTGACATAGGGCCGCAGGACATCCGCCAACTGCCAGTAGTCCTTGGAGCCGAGGCTCGCCGCCTCTGCGTCGGCGAACGTCGGCTGCGGGGAAACGGGCACGATCGGATGCGATGTCGCCCACTGGCTGCCGCCAGCAGTCGGCAGCACTTCGTCATAGTCCTGCGCGTACATGAGCGCGGCCAGAGCGATCTGCTTGAGGTTGGACAGACA
>CP070648.1:1380639-1384764 GCA_020354555.1 Armatimonadota bacterium
CAGCCCGGCATACTCCTCGCCCTCGGCGCGCGCGGCGACGTCGCCGCATTCCCGGTACTCGCCGACGCGGCGCGAAACCGCGCCGGGCATATGCGCCTCGCGGCGGTGCAGGCTCTCGGCCTGCTCGGCTGTCCAAAAGCCGTTCCCGTTCTGGCGCAGGCGGGCCGGAACGCATCCGCCCGCGTTCGGGAGGCCGCCGTTGAGGCGCTGCTCGCAGTCGCCGACGGCGCCGACGTCACCCCCCAGGCGCGTCAGCAGGGTCTCCGCGCCGCGCGACAACTCGCGGTCGCCGACGCGCAGAAGACGGCGATTGACGCAATCGAGGGGCGGTGAACTTTGAGCCTCGCCGGTGACGGGGCTCAAGTCGGATTCGCGACGGCGTGTCAGCGCGGCCTGTTCGCGGAGGCGATGCGGGGCACTGACGACCTTGATGTCGGCGTCCTCGCCCAGCATGGCAAGTAGGGTGGCGTCCCTCCGCAGCCGCCCGAGCGGTGCGCCATGTCAGGCACAATGGTGCAGCAGCATGGCGAGCAACAATGACCCAATCGCAGTCTGGTGGGAAAGGCGCTGGCAAGAGCGCCGAGCCGAGGCGCGTCAGGTTGACTGGGCCACGACGGCGAGCCAAGCCGACGCCATCGTGGCGATACTGGATCTCACGCCGGGGCAGCGCATTCTCGACATCGCGTGCGGCGCGGGTGCGCTCGACGTCGAGCTTGCCACCCGCGGCCTTGTCGTCACCGGGCTCGATATCTGCCCCGCTGCGCTCGAGATCGCGCGATCGCTGGCCGAGGAACGCAGCGCGCATGCGAACTGGATCTGCGCAGACATGAGGGACCTACCGCTCGGCCCGTTCGATGCCATCCTGTTGTGGGACGTGCTATTCGGGATACTCCCCAGCGACGCGGAAAACCAGCGCGTGCTTAACGGCGCGGCGCGGATCCTATGCCCCGGCGGGCGTTTCTACCTCGAGGTCTATACCAAAGAATTCGCTCTCCGACACGGCGTCGAGGGCAACCTCGTATACTCACCCGACAGCGACAGCTTCGTCAGTTCCGGCGGGGAGCGGAGACTGCTTCCCATGCGGTTGTACACCGGGGACGCGCTGGAGCGAATGCTTGAGTCGGCGGGGCTTCGTGTGATCGCCGAGAAAGGCTGGGGCTGGCGCGGCGATCCCCCTGGGCCGCCCTATCGGGGGAGGACAGTGATATCCACCGGGGAGGATTCTCCCGTCCGGCAAGCACCGTGAGGGCGCAAACGCTCTTGCGCCGTCGTTTGTATCACTCGCGTGCGTGGCGGATCGTGCTCCCACGCGACACATCAAACGCTTCCACCGACAGGCCCGGCGCGAAGCCGACGACCACAGTCTCTTCTCCCTCCCCGCGCAAACGCCGTAGATCTACATAGCCTCGGCCTGATACGACTCCTCTCTCTTGCAGGGACAAGTTGGGACCAGGTGCGCCGTCTGCGCCATCCGCCCCCGCCTCGAACATCCGCAGCGCCTCGTCGGTCGCCACAAGCAGGCCCGCGGTTCCGCCCGCCTCGCGCCCTGCCAACTCGATCACTTGCAGCGCCATCACCGCCTCTCCAAGCAACACACGCTGCCGTAACTCACCTGCCTCGGAGTACACCAGCAGAAACCCGCCCCGCTTGCCGACGACGATTTCCCGCGCCCCGTCACCATCCAGATCCGCGCCGGCGACACACGTCAAGGGCGTGACATCTGCACGCCAGTCATACCGCCCGCTCTTCAGCCGCAGCATGCCCAGGCCGTTTTCACTCGCGACCAGCGCGCGCGGATCTGCCGCGCCGCGATCGTCCCACAGCTCCAGCGCCAGACCCTCCCCCGCCGGCGCGGGAAGCCAGCGCACCACCTCCCGCTTCGCGCCGTCCACCACCGACAGCGTCGCCCACGGATTGTACAGAATCGCATCATCCACGCCGTCGCCCGTGACATCGAACCCCGGCGCCAGCGTCATCGTCTCGTGCGACCCATACGCGAAGTTGTGAGACAACATCCGCCCCGCCGCATCGAGGAATGACACGCGCGCGTAATTGCCAACGATGATCTGCGGCGGGCTGTCCGCCTCCGGCTGCCAGACAGCGACAGAGAACGGCACCGGCAGATCACCGCCCAACGGCAAGAAGTCGGTCCGCCACAATTCGATCCCGTCCGCGTCGAAACAGTACAGCCGCGCCTCCCAGGTCCCGACCAGCAGCACGCGCGACGCTTCGGCCAATTCGACGACACGCGCGCACGTCACCGCACCCGCAAAGCTCTTTCGCCACCGTTCCTGTCCCTCCGCGCCGACCACGACCAGCTCGCACGCATCGGTCGTGACGATGAGTTCGTCCTGCCCGTCGCCGTCGAGGTCTCCGACCTCCGCCGAACCGAAGCGCGCTTCGTTCGTGCCCGCCGCGCGAATGAACACCTCGCGCATCGTCACCCCGCGCCCGGCGTCGCCATCGAGGCGCAGCCGCACATACCGCGCGCGCTCGTTCATTCCCGCCGCGCGCCACCGGCCCATGGCAAACACCGTCCCCTTGTGCAGCGGCTCAATCGTGAACCCCGGCGCGAATGTCACTTCCTGGCCGCGCACGTCGCGCTCGAAACCATCCACACTGAACTCAACCGTCGCCCCGCGCGCCTGCATGTCCGACGCATCGGGAAGCGTGTTCGGGCGGCTCACCAGCCCGGTCGCGAACTCAATCGCGCCCACCTCGTACTCCCGCCGCAGGTCCAGGGTGAGCACCGGGCTCTGCCCCGCGGGCCACGACACATCACCCGACCACAGCGGGATGAAGCCGTCAACCAGATCATCCAAGCTCCCTGCCGCCGGCGGCACATCGCTCATCACGATCGGGTTGTCAACGTTCGCCAGGCGCGGCGTCAACGCGTCGAACCACCGGCGTGAGGCAGAGCGCGCGCCGGCTGGCGCCGGACGCACATCGGCTTCCGCCGCACCCGCCCGCGCCTTCTCCCCCGCCTCCCGCCACAGCCGCGCGAGATCCACGCGCGCCCCTGACGGCAGCGTCACCCGCCCCGCAACCATGCGCAGCCGCTCGCCGCGATACTCCAGGTACGACCCGCCGACCAGCGCGCTCTCGCCGGCATCGGTCAGATAGAACATCCGCGCGTTTGTCTCAAACGGCCCGATCCTTACTACCCCGGTCCCGGGATTCACACCCAGTAAGTCCCGCCGCGCGCCGGCATCCGTCATCAGACAATGCTCGCCGATCGCCCGCGCGTCGAATCCCGACCGCCTCCCCGCGCGCACGACGCGGAACACATTGCGAAACATCACGTGGTCGCCGGAGCGCCCGCGCACCGTTTGCACCTGCCGCAGCACCGTCGGATTCGCCGCGCCCTCAAGCCCTTCGCGCCCGCTGGTTTGCTTCACCCCGTCGGCGTTGACCAGGCGGAACAGGTACTCGGCGTCACATGCCTCCCATGCCTTTCCGGAAAGCGCCGCCGCCACCGGCGTCCGCCACGTGCAGAACACGGCGAATTGCCCATCGCGTTGGAGCCTGACCGTATCGACGACCGCGAAGTACTTGCCCTTGAGCCAGAAGATATGCCGCGTCCAGTCGCCGCCGGAGTAATCCGGCAGGCGCGTCGCGGTCATTGCGACATGCCCGAAGTCGGCCACCGCCGCGGCCTCGCACGCCGCCGGCTGCGGCTCCGCGTTCGTCCCGTCGCTGACATACACGGCATTGCGATAGAAGTTGCCCTGGCGGTCCGTGTTTGCGATGAGCCACACGTGGCCGTTGTCCGTGTAGCGGATGATCGAGTTCGCATCTCTGGGCGGAACGTTATCCGCCTCCAGCCCCTGCAGCCCTTGCAGCACCAGGTACTGCGCCGCCGGGTCAAACCGATTACGGAAACAGAGCTTCTCGAACGTCCGCTCGTACGGCGCGGTCGTGTACCACCGCCCTTGCTCTCGCGCACGGGCGCGGTCGTGGCTCAAGCGGTCGTAACGATACCGCCCGAGTGGCACTGTGAGCACGCCCAACCATTCGTCCGGCCTGTGCTCGCGAACCGCGCCCGGCCCGGCGGCGAAGGCGCGCGCGCCGTACGCCGACAGCAGGCCCCACGTGCCGACCCCCGTGCCCTGGAAATGCCGCAGC
>CP070648.1:1384864-1454071 GCA_020354555.1 Armatimonadota bacterium
CGAGCGTGCCCGGGTTGGCGTCTGCACCGGACGGAGCGACGAAATATGTCGCGCCGTGCACGCAGGTGGCCATGAGCATGCACCCTATCGCAGCGCACAGGGATTGAAGCAGGAGCGATTGACTCGGCATGTCCGTACCTCGTGGAGTTGACTGCCGCGGTACTTCGGGACGCGCTTCGCCGCCCCCTGCCACGCGGCGGTGCGGCGGCATCGAGGCGGCTTATACGCTAGTGCCCGGCGGCAGGCGCCACAGGTCGGCGTCGTGAATGCCGACGCTTCCCAGCATCGCCGCAGCGCGCGGGATCAACCGTCTCAGATGGTGATGATGGCGTACACGACATCGAGGATAAGATCGGCGGCGAGCAGACTCTCGATCAACGGATCGACCTGATTGGGAGCGCCCGCGACGAAGTACGTGCGCCCGATGCTCTCATCCTGGATCAGATCCCAGTTCAGGTTCTGCGACGACTCGACCATGCGAAACGCCTCGGGATCCGGCTTGACCAGCAGCACCGCCCCTTTCCGCAGGTAGTCTTGGAGATAGACGTGCTCCTCCACGCGAATGACTTTGCTCAGGCGCTCGATCTCGCGGCGCACCTTTTCCTTGTCATCTGCGCTGCACCGGAAAGTGATCACCACGGTGCCACTATCGTCGGGCGTCTCCTCCGAGCCATGGGCGACGATGCTGTCAATGGAGATGCCCCGGTTCGAGAACGCGGAAGCGATGCTCGTCATCGCGCCCGGCTTGTTGACCGCGATCACACGGAACAGCCAGCGATGTTGGTTGGCGGTTGTGCTCATGCCTTCTCACCCGTTGGATGGCGGAGGTTCGGGCGCATAGTCCGCCCACCGCTTGATTGGTTCCTCGCCCGAAAGGGCCCGGCACGCGCCCGCGGCCATCGCCTGCATTTCCAGCGACTCCGGAAAGACTACGACGGGCGCGAGATGGCCGATGCGGCTGCGCAGCTGATCAACGATAGCCTCCGATCGCGCCATGCCGCCCGTGACCGCGATCGCATCCACCTCGCCGCCCAGGGTTATCGCCAGGGCACCGATTTCCTTGGCCACCCAGTAGACCATCGCCTCGACCACTTGGCGCGCGGTCTCGTCGCCGGCGGCAATGCGCCGCGCGATCTCTTCGAGATCGTATGTTCCGAGGTACGACCGCAGCCCGCCGCGGGTCGAAAGCTCCCGCTCAAGTTGCTCGCGCGTGAACTTGCCGGAGTAGGCGAGGCCAATCACGTGCTTCAGCGGCAACCGGCCTGCGCGCTGAGGGCTGAACGGGCCGTCGCCGAGCAAGCTAATCGTGGCGTCGATCATGCGATTGTGACGCAGTGCCGCGACGGTGATCCCGCCGCCGAGGTGCGCCACGATCAGGTTGATCTGGTCAACTGCATGGCCGAGCTCCTCTGCCGCCCGCCGCGCCGTCTCTTTCACGCTCAGGAAATGCGCCGCGCTGCGA
The DNA here is from genome assembly GCA_020354555.1 of Armatimonadota bacterium. Classification (NCBI taxonomy): domain Bacteria; kingdom Bacillati; phylum Armatimonadota; species Armatimonadota bacterium. The sequence continues at coordinate 1,386,327 of CP070648.1, forward strand.
CGCGGAACCGGCGCGTAGCCCGAGATCTCGGCCTCGGGCATGAACTCGTCCGCAACCACCGGGTCAATCATGAACGCCGGAACGCCGAGTTCGCGCGCCACCTCGGCCGCGAGGGGAATCCCCAGGTTGCACGGATGCTCGAGTTCGGCATGGCGCGTGATCGCCTCGACCAGCGCGTCGTCAACGATCACTTGGCCATTTTCGACGCGCGCGATTTCGTACACGCCCGCCTCCAGCTTGCGCTTGCCGCGCGGTAGCAGCCCGCCGCGCCCGACGATCGCATCAACGTTGGCGATCGCGTGATCGGCGAGAAACTCCCGCACCAGAGCCAGACGGTTTCGGATGTCGTCAGATGGGTCGGAAGAGGCCGGCGCGTGCCGCACCTCACCCGCGTTGAGCTCGCCCTCACCGTGGAAGAAGGAGAGCTTGGTGGAGGTCGAGCCGGGGTTGATGACGAGCACGCGGTGACGGCCGGACGCGCGGGTGAGGAGTGCGTGGCCGCGCGTGCGACGTTCGCCCGAGGGGCGCAGTTGGGTGTAGACACTCGTTAGGGCAATCGACGCCAGGCGGGAACTCAGCAGCTCCGAGCGCGACACCGGTGCGACGGGGACCTCGAGGCCGACGGTGATATTAGCGAGGCTCGCCGCGCCATAGTCGGACATCGCCATGATGGCCTTGTACACAGCATTCGCTGCGTCAATGTTGGTGAATGCCAGGATGTCGGCCTGCCCGGCCACCGACGCGCACTCCGGGAACCGCTCGATCAGTCGTTTGACCTTGACCGATTGCGGGTCAACCGCGAGGTCGAAAGAGAGCGGGCCGTAGACCTCCATGTCCTGCCATTGGTGGCGGGTGAGTTCGGCAGCGATGCGACTCGACGCGAGCGCCTTGATGTCCTCCTCATTGGCGGAGATGATGGCGACCTTGGGGCGCGCTCGCCCGAAGACGACGCGCGCGACATCGGCGGCGCTCTCGATGATGTCCACCATGCGCGCGTAGGTGCACAGGACGGTGATGCCGGGATCGGTGAGCATCATCAAGCGGCCCTCCGCGATGGGCGCCGCGTCGAAGCACGCGACAACGCTGATCGTCGGGCGGATGCGGATCTTGAGGAGCTCGCGGTACAAAGCCGGCGTGGGAGTGCCGCCCTTGATGATGATGCCCGCATCGCCCGACTGCGCGCAGGCGACGGTTTTGGCGGCGGTATCGCGGTCATCCGCGGCGGCGATGATATCCGCCGGATCCACCATGACGTGAGTCTGCTCGATGGCGTCGCGGATGAGCCGCTCGTCGCCGACCAGAATCACGCGGTCAACGATGCCGTGATCCTGCGCCGCCTCCACCAGCAGGAGATCGGCGACGCGATCCCCGCCGGCGACGACCACGCTCTTGTGCTCCAACGCGCCGGCGACGATGACGAGGTCGGAGACCGCGTGGATCTCTGACGCAGCGTTAATCGTGGGCCTCAGTGATTGTGAGGGCGGTTCGCGCATGCTATCGCGTCCTCAGTGAGCGCTCTGAGCCCAACGTGGTAGGACCTGTGCGACCGAACGTTCAGGGCAGGCCGCCGCGACCAGCGCGCCAGTCATCGGCCTTGACGTGCAGACTCCGCACCGCGGACCGCGGATGACGCGCTCAGTGCATCTCCTCCTCACATGTGCCGATGCCGTGGCGGTAGAAGCTGAAGCGCACGTTGGGATGCAACGCCAGCAGCGACATCGGCACCGCCGCGTCCGGGATCTTCTTCGAGATCATGAACGCGGTGAGGCGCATGCCGAATGGGTTGTCGTGGTTCCCCGCCTGCCAGATGGACACCCGCTCCGCCTTCCACGTCTCCACCGGCCCCACGCTCAGCGCCTGGGTCGGGACGTCCGCTACCTTTCCGCCGCCGGATGTGCGAGCATTCTGGATGATCGTCATCGGGTGCAGGTCCACCACTCGCGCACTCTGCTTCAAGTACTCTTCGGGTGGGGGAGGGGCATCCTGGTACTTGCCCTGCCGCTTCGGCGGGTCATTGAACGCCCAGTGCTTGACCTCGCCCTGGCCGCCCTGCATCACGACACAGCGTACCTGATCGAAGCTCGCGGTGTAATCGGCGAGATGATCCGCCTTGGGGAAATGCAGGTTGGCGTCCGGCATGACGAGTTGTGGGTCAATGCGGCTGAAGCACAGCTCGCGGTCGGCCTTCTCGAACGACAAGGGATGTGTCGCCGGCACCTCGCGCCCGTCGAGGTACCACTCGTCCATGCCCCAGAAGTGTGCGTGGCGCAGGTCGAGCCGGAGCGCATTGACCAACTGCGCGGCTAGCGGCAATTGCTCCGTCGGCCCGATCGGGCCGCAGATGCCGGCCGGCTTGTCCTCCGTCGCCTGCGACCAGGCCTCGACGTATTCGAGCGCCTCAGCGAGATAGAAGCTCTCCAGCGTATCGTAGAATACGATCTCGAAACCCGGCCGCGAGAGCTGTGCTATATCGTCGACCGTGAGCTTGGCGACGTCCTCGAGGATTCCGCGGTCGACGGTGGTGTAATCCCACCATTCCGGCGCGACGACGCTCAGTGGTCTGCTCATGTCAGTCTCCCTGGTCCCAGGTGATCCGCCCGGCGCGTGCGTGCCGACGCCGTCTCAACCGCTCGGCGGTCGTATCTACGTTGAATCCTATTTGACGGCACTTCGGCGTCTCCTCCTTGCGGCGGGTCCAGTGTCGCATTCCGGGCGCCGCCAAAACGAGAACCAGGGGGTGCCTCCGGTCGCCTCTCTTGCAGGTCAGAGCGGAAGTGGCGGTGAAGGTGTTTGCCATCCGCGTGGGTCCGAGGGTTTTCAATGCGCGCCAAGTTCTCGGGCGAGGTGAGCATCATGTCCCAAGCAGTCCTGACGTGTACCGACTTCCTGGTCGTGCTCGCGGTTATCGCGATTGCGCTCGCGGCCGTCACCGAGACACGCGGGCAGGGCGAACCCGGCCAAACGCTGTACAACGGCATACAACTACCGTCGCAGTGGCCGCCGCAAAGGGATGCGCTCACGCTCGCCCCGCCCCCCAAGCCACCGTATCTGGTCACGCCGCCTGACGTCATTCCAATTGACGTCGGGCGCCAGTTGTTCGTTGACGATTTCCTGATCCAACGAACGACGCTGAAGCGGACGTATCATCTCGCGGAGTACCACCCGGCCACGCCGGTCCTGAAGCCGGATCGCGCGTGGGAGGCTGAGCGCTGGCCGACGGCGATGGTGTTCAGCGACGGGGTGTGGTACGACCCGCAGGACCGACTCTTCAAGATGTGGTACATGGGCGGCTATGCGCATTCGACGTGCTACGCCACCTCGCGCGACGGTATCCACTGGGAGAAACCGGCTCTCGATATCGAATCCGGCACCAACGTCGTTCACACGAGCAAGCGCGACTCCGGCACGGCGTGGCTCGACCTCGATGAGCAGAAGCCTGAGCGGCGATACAAGATGTTTCTTTACGACTCACAGGGCGGACTCTCCAGCTGGTTCTCGTCTGACGGCATTCACTGGAGCGACGTGGGTCGCACCGGACCGACCGGCGACCGTACCACCGTCTTCTACAATCCATTCCGCGAGGTCTGGGTGTACGGCATCCGCGAGTACTTTCCGCCGCCGAATGGCGTCGGGCGCTGCCGGCGGTACTGGGAGCACCCGGACGTGCTCGCAGGCGCGAAGTGGGAGGCGGGCGAACCGACTCTGTGGGTGGGCGCCGACAAGCTCGATCCACGCCGCGCCGACCTCAACACTTCGTGCGAACTGTACAACCTCGATGCCGTGGCGTACGAGAGTATCATGCTCGGGCTGTTCAGCATCTGGCGCGGCCAGCCGCAGGATCGCGCGAAGCCCAACGAGGTGTGCGTCGGCTTCACCCGCGACGGGTTCCACTGGTATCGCCCGGATCGCCGCGCGTTCATCCCGGTGTCCGAGAACTACGGCGACTGGAACTGGGCGAACGTGCAGTCCGCCGGCGGGTGCTGCCTGGTCGTTGGTGATGAGCTGTGGTTCTACGTCAGTGGGCGGGCGGGCGAGCGCGGCTCGTCAGCCTCCGGCGTCAGCAGCACCGGCCTGGCTATGCTGCGCCGCGACGGGTTCGCTTCAATGGATGCCGACGAATCCGGCGGGACGCTCACGACGCGGCGCGTGCGGTTCAGCGGGAAGTACCTGTTCGTCAATGCGGACGCCGATGGAGGCGAACTGCGCGTCGAAGTGCTCGACGAGCACGGCAGGATGATACGGCCGTTCACGCGCGCCAACTGTGTGCCGATTTCCGCGGATAAGACCCTTCAGGCCGTACACTGGAAGGGCGCGGAAGATCTCTCCGCCGTGGCCGGCAAGCCGGTCAAGCTCCGGTTCCGCCTGACGAACGCAAGCCTCTACGCGTTCTGGGTCAGCCCGGAGAAGTCCGGCGCCAGTCGCGGTTACGTCGCTGCCGGCGGCCCGGGTTTCACCGGCCCGACTGACACCGTCGGCGCGGCCGCCTACGGCCGCTGACGCCGCCGCATCGCATGTTGCCAGAGCGTTGCCGCGCCAGGTGCGTCATTCAGAGCGGAGCGCCGAGCGTCAGCGAGGTGCAAAGCGAAGAATCCCGGCGTCGCCGATGCGCTTACGTACGGACAGCAGGAACTCGTGCGGCCGCGGCTTATCAATGAAGCGCTCGCAAGGAAGCGCCCTTCTTGCGCGCGCGGTCTCGGCAGGCGGTTGCCACCATCCCTATGAGGTTATTCGGCTTCGCCTCAGAATGACAGTGTCGGCATCCTCTGCGGGTGCTCCCCATAGGCCCTCAGCAAGAGGCATCCCGCTGCGGAGCTACGTTTCCGCGCGCAGCGCGGAACGGATCAGGTTTTCGGCCGAGAAGTCGCCGTCGGTCAACGCGGCGAGCGGCGTTTCGTCCCCGAGGATCCTGTCGCGGATCTCCGCGGGCGACAGACCGTCGGCCTCGAGCTGTTTCGACACGGCGATGAGATGCTCCAGACCGGAAGCGCAATCCCTCAGCGCCGCCCGCCCATCCTCCACCACGCTGCCGACGCCGGTGAAGAGCACCAGGCGTTCGCCCTCCAGCTCGGCGAGCCCGCGCATGTCCCTGACGAGCTGACCGACGTCCTCCTCCGGGCGGGCACCCTTGGGCGTCGGGGTGACATACAGATCGCCGGAGAAGACGTGGCCTGCGCTCTGCTCGAAGAGCGCGATGTGGCCGCGGCAATGGCCCGGGGTTTCGATGACTCGAAACTCGCGGCTCTGCGTATTGATTGTGTCGGGCGTCGGCATGGCATCGCTGGCGTCGGGAATGCCCCAGACCTCGCGCCGATAGCGCGACAGCTCCGGGCGCAGGCCGATGAGCGGCACCGATTCCCGGTGCGCGTAGATGCGCAGGCCTCGTTTGTCCTGAAGCGCCCGGTTCGCCCCAACGTGATCCTCGTGGTAGTGCGTGTTGACGATGACTTCAACGCGCTTGTCGGCGAGAAACGCGAGCAGTTCCTGCGAGATGTGGGCGCACCCCGTGTCAATCAACAGACCATCAACGAGACAGCCCGCCGTCCAGTAGATGACACCACCCGGGTTATCGCGGCCCATCCTGATGATGGTGACGTCTTCAAACTCGTATGCGCTGATCACGCAAAGCCTCTCTGCGCATGTCCTCGGCGGTCGGCGCTCCAGATCAAGGGCGCTGGCGCAATCGTCGTATCTTCGCTGTGACTGCCGTTTCTGCCTGCAAGACGGCCTCCTGCCGTACGATGGAGACCATCTGACAAAGTCTGCTCGGCCCGGCATTCTCCTGTAGGGGAGACCCTCTAGGCGCTCCCTTTCAGCGGCCCCTTGCACGCACAATCGGTTTGCCGTAGAGTTGATGCCGCCTGACGCTGCCGGAGGTCACCTATGCCGACCCTGAGACACAAGGTGCTCGCGTACATAACGCACGGCAATCGCCTGCTCGTCTTCAGCCATCCGGATGCCCCCGACGCGGGCATCCAGGTGCCCGGCGGCACGATAGGCGACGGCGAAGATCCTGCTCGGGCTGTCCTGCGTGAGGCAGTGGAGGAAACCGGCATCCATGACCTGCGCGTCGAAGCGTTCCTCGGGCGCTTTGATCAGGACGTTCCGGAACGCGGCGAGATCTTCAGGCGCAACGTCTTCCACCTCGTATGCGAAGGAAATCCGCCCGAGACATGGCAGCACGAGGAACGGCACCCGAGCGACGGCACTCCGGGGCCGATCATGTTCGAGTTCTTCTGGGTGATGCTGCCGGACGAGGTGCCTCCGCTTGCGCCGGGCCACGACGCACTGCTTGCCGAACTGCTGGCGCGAGTGCGCGCTGCGGATTAAGGGGGTAGTAGGTTGCTGTGCACCTGCGGCTGAGGCCGGGTTATCCGTGACGAGAGTATGCTTCGGGAGATCGCGCCTAGACGCTCATTGGTACGGTCAAGCCGCGCTGCGGAATCGCGCGCGGCGCGATACAGACTGGCCGTGAGCAGCCACTATGGCGGAGGCGACGACGACACCTCCATCCCCGACTCCCCGACGGGGATGACGGAGGCAGGCTGGTTGCCCGGCCACAACGAGACCTGCCGCACGGTCGCCACAAACTGGAACCCGACCGCCGCGTAAATGCGGCCCGGGGCTTCTTGGACATGGTACAGGTAGAGCCCGGACTCGCCGCGCTCGACTGCGAGTTGCTGGAGCCGGCACAGCATGGCCCGGCAGATGCCCCGCCGGCGGAAGCGCTCTCGCGTCGCGACGTCCTCCACGTTGCCCCACCCTCCGCTCCAGATGCAGGCGAGAGAGGCGGCCGGTTCCCCATCGATGCGGGCCAGCAGGCAATCCGCCCTCGGGTCTCGGCTCAGGCTCGCCCACACCTGGCGGTGCCGCAACACGGTCTCGGGATCCGCTCCTTCACCGTGCACCGCCAGCAGGTCTTCGAGTTCCTCTGGGCCGGCGACCGAGAGGGTCAAGCCAGGCACCTCCCACAGTTCCCCGCGAGCCCCGCTGCTCGGCCACGCCCGAAACGTCTGCTCCTGGCAGGCCGAGCGCCATCCCAACTCTTCAGCGAACCGTATCAGGTCTGCGTCATTGGGTGGGATGAAGAAGCGCAGGCGGGGCTGGAGATTGCGCGCGCGGTACCATGCCGCGACTTCGCTCAGGACAGCGGGCAACTGCTCCGCGGGCAACTTGCCGTCGAGGTAGGCGTGATTGCTGTCATGCGAGCCGGGATTCTCGGGATTCGCCCAGATCACTCCCCATGGCCGCGGCTCCCATGTCGCGAGGACTTCGTGGAAGGCGCGCTGGAGAGATGTCAGCTCTTCGATCCCAGGTATCTTCTGCATGGTGTCAGTGGATTGCGGGAGTGCATCCCATAGCAGAGTTGCAGGCGACACCGGGGCCGCGCATCCGCCGCTCCGCTGCTGCGCCGCAAAGCAGCGACGATCCGACGGGGCGCATGTGCTTGATCTGCCGCGGGTGGTGCCCCGGCAGAGGCTGTACGCGGCGCATGAGGCTATGCGTCGGCACGGCGGTTCACGCGCGCCGACCCACAGTGGCCGAACACCCCGCCTGTCAGGGCCAGCCCCTTCCAGGTCGGGTGTAGGCAACACCGATCATGCCATCAGCACCTCGACACAACGCGATGGCGCAGATGGCCCGCACGAGCAAGCCGTGCACGCCGTCCTTGGCGACGGCGTGCACGGCGGGCGCGACCCGGGCTCACGCCCGCCCCGCTCGTCTCCAGACTGTCTCCCCGGCCGCCCACACGGACAACAAGGGCGACGGCATCGCGCCTAACGTCGGAAGTATCGGCGCCGAGGGCGCTTCGAAGCCCGCTTGGCTGCCCGCTCCTCGCGGCGTTGCCGCTGACAATCCGGACACAGCCGCGGTGGCGGATACCCGGATCGCTCATCCCTGGCTCGCTCCGCCTCAGGGTACAGGAACGCTTGCTGGCAAGCCTCGCAGACTAGCTCGGGCTCGGAAGACAACGGCTACCAGCCGCGTCCGCCGCCGCCGCCGCCGCCGCGGCGCCCGCCGCCACCACCGCGCTCCGTGCGCGGGCGTGCCTCGTTCACCGTCAGCGCGCGCCCATCCACCTCGCGCCCGTTGAGCGCCGCGATGGCCTCGGCGGCCTTCTCCTCCGGGACGTCGACGAAGCCGAACCCCTTGTCCGGGATCAGCCGCACCTCCGACGGCTCGTACTCCGCAAACAGCTCGCGGAGCGCGCTCTCCGTTGTGGAGTAGCTCAGGTTCCCTACGTAGAGACTCTTGATGGCCATGATGGCCTCCTTCTGACACGGCCTGGCTCCGTGCGGCATTACCGCGACCAACCCGACGGCGACTTCTCACCTGCGTGCCAGGCCGCGGGCAATGGAAACGTCGCCTAGGAATATGCCCTAGCTTGCCGTCTTCGGGGACGCGCCCTCCTTAGAGAATGCCACGCCCTACTTGCGGATGTGCGCCCATTGGCAGAGTTGGCGCGGGGCGGCTCGGTTTCGGTCAACCCGGGCACGGATATACGAGGGAGGGCCCGGCCGAGCGTGCGCTCGATGTCGGCCAGCAACGGCGCATCTTCGCGCCCGGCGAGGCTCAGCGCGTCGCCGGTGGCGCCGGCGCGCGCCGTGCGACCGATGCGGTGCAGATAGTCGCCCGGTGTCGCCGGCATATCGTAATTCACGACGTGGGTCACGCCCTCGATATCCAGGCCGCGAGCGGCGATGTCGGTAGCCACCAGCACCCGCACCGCGCGCCGCCGGAAGCTGTCCAGCGCCTTCTCCCTTTGGCCTTGACTGCGATCCCCGTGGATGCAGGTCGCATTCATGTTGCTGCGTTGAAGTTGCCGCGCGAGACGATCGGCGCGGCGTCGTGTGCGCAGGAAGACGAGCACGCTGCGCATTGTATCATCTTGCAGCAGGTTGAGCAGCAAGTCCGTCCTGCGCTCGGACGGCACGTGGTACACCGCCTGCGAGATGGTCGAGGGCGGCACCGACTGAGATCCCACTTCCACCAGGACGGGATTGCGCAGAATCTCCTCGTACGCCAATTCCAGCACCGGGATAGGCATGGTGGCGGAGAACAGCAGCGACTGGCGCTCGCGCGGCAGTGCCGCCAGGATGCGCCGCAGGTCGGGCAGGAAGCCCATGTCCATCATGCGGTCGGCTTCATCCACCACCAGCACCTCGATCGAACTCAGGCGGGCGGCGCCGCGGCGATAGTGGTCGAGCAGGCGGCCGGGTGTGGCAACAACGATGTCGCAGCCTGACCGCAGCGCCCGCCGCTGGCCCTCCATCGCGACCCCGCCGTACACGGCGACGGTGCGAAGGCCGGTGCCGCGTGTCAGCGCCACAGCGTGCTGAGCGGTCTGCGCTGCGATCTCGCGCGTCGGCGCGACGATGAGCGCCCGCGTGGCGCCGTTCTGTCCCCGCCGCAGTCGCTCGATGATCGGGAGCAGGAAGGCCGCGGTTTTGCCGCTGCCTGTCTCCGCAGTAGCGATAACATCCCGACCGGACATGGCCGGTGGAATGGCCTTGCATTGGATAGGTGTTGGGGTTTCGAAGCCCAAGTGACGAACCGCTTGCAGAAGCTGGGGGTGAAGGTTGAATTGCGTGAAGATGTCAGATGTCTCGCATGCCAGAGGAAACCGTATCGCCGGCGCGCCCTGCTGGCTGCCGATGTGGCTGACTCTTAATTGTCCCCTCGCGATGCGTGAGAACCGGGATCACCCGGCTCATCCGACAGGTCATGCACGAAGGCTTACGTCGGAATACTACCACATCCCAGGGAGTATGTCAAACGGTCTGACGTCCCCCGCGACGCCCACAACGCGTTTTTCCGCGGTCGTGAATCGCCAATCCGCCGTGCGCCGTGCTTCTCCCGGCGTCGGCCCGGTCCTTGCCTGGGCTCCCCCTCATTCCTGCTTCAGCCATTCCAACGTGAGTATCGCCAGGACGATGGATTCCCTGAAGTTCTCCTGCCCCGCCTCGTACAGGCACGCGATCTCCCCGCTGGGCACCACCGCCAGGCATGAGTAGGCGCTCGGCCCGGGGTGAAGCGTCTTCGCGATGGGCCAGGTTGTGCCCTCGTCATAGCTCGCGCGCACGGTCATGTTGACGCGGCCGCTCTCGCTGGCGGGGTTCGAGAACAGAATGACGCTCTCGCCTTGCTCGGGCCAGGAATACCGGCGGATGCTCGCCTGGCAGACCGGCTCGATCAGGGCCGGATCGAAGCGCTGATCGGTCCACGTCAGCCCACCGTCGCCGCTGACTGCGACCTGGCGGGCGTGCAGCACGGGGTTGTTGTTCCGCATGTTAAGCATGAGCCGATCGCCGGTCAGTTCCACGACCTCGCACTCGTCGGTCTTAGGCTGCGGCGCACGACCGCCGAGCCGCCACGTCTCCCCGTGGTCGTCGGAATAGACGACATGGGAGTAGCCGTCCCTGGTCCCTGCCTCGATATGGTCACAGGCAATGAGCAGCCGCCCCCGGTGCGGGCCTCGCTCGATCTGTATGCCTGCCCCCGGGCCGGTCGCGTACCAGGTCCAGTTGGGCTGCTTGACGTCTGACGTGATTTCCCGGGGCTCGGACCACGTGACGCCGTCATCCCCGGAGCAGGTGACGAAGGCGCGCCGCGTGTCCTTGCTCGTCTCGCCGATGATTGCGCTTTCCCCGTCATCACCGCGGTTCCCCGTCATAAGGAGCCAGACGGTTCCCGTGTCGCGGTCGAGCACCGGGCATGGATTGCCGCAGGTGTTGGGTCCGTCATCCCACACGACCCGCTGCTCGCTCCACGTCCGCCCGCCGTCGGTCGAGCGTTTGAGGAGCAGGTCAATGTCCCCGCTGTCGCTGGGGCCATGCCTGCGGCCTTCGCAGAACGCGAGGATCGTACCGCGCGAAGTCGCGATGATTGCCGGGATGCGGTAGGTGTGATACCCCCCCTCGCCGCTGGTGAACAACGCGCTGTGCACCAGAGGTGTCATGGTCTTCTCGCTTCCAGTGTTGTTGTCTGCGTGGGTGCAGTCCCCCCCGAGGATCATCGTCACCCCAATCATCAGAGCAATAGCACGAAGTCCAACACTTCCCACCGCATCATACCCCCACGCGCCTGGTCAGCTGCACGGTGGCTCCCCCCAATCTCTGCTGCCACGCGACGCGGCGTATTGGGCGGACGGGCCGCACGAGTTCCGCGCTCAGCAGGAATTCCGAAGGTGGCGCCGCACTCTACCAGAGGAAAGCGGTTGACCAATGTCTATCACAAACGAACATTCCGCGCTGGTCATTTCCATCCTGCTCGCAGCATGCACTGCGAGCCAATCCACTGGATCATCCTTCACCCTGGCGCGCAAGGGCCGACCGGCGTGTACCATCGTCGTGGCCGCCGATCCGACGCCGGCGGCCCGGTTGGCGGCGCTGGAGCTCCAGCACCATGTCCTCAAGATCACCGGCGCTGATGTGCCCATAGCCACCGACAAGCAAAGCGTCACGGGGCCGCGGGTTCTCGTTGGTGAAAGCGCCGCCACGCGGAAAATCGGCCTGCGCGGATCGGACTTTTCGCCGCAGGAATATCTTATTGCATTCCGGCCCGAGACGCTGATTCTTATCGGCCGCGACTGGGAGGATACCGAGGACAACCGTGCGGAGCCGGGCAGGAGTATGGCGGGGAGTCTCTCGGATCTGCGGCACCGGGTGGACTACTGGAAGACGGTTGGTTGTCCCCAGCGGAGCACCGGGGAAATCGAGCTTCCCGGCGTCTTTGACGACCAGGGGACCTGTTATGCGGCCTACGACTTTCTGGAGCGCTTTTGCGGGGTGCGGTGGTACGGACCGGCGCAAGTCAACATTGTGTGTCCCAGCCGCGCGACCCTGACCATCCGCGGAACCGATATCCGCCGCGCGCCGGCCCTGAAGCATCGCAGTGCCCTGTGGAACGGCAGTTGGCCTTTCATGAGCGGCCAGTGGGGAAGCGTGACGAGGCCGGAGGTCGTGCTGTACTGGAGGCGGCTGCGGCTGGGCGGCGAGAAATGGGCGGCGAATCACACCTTTCATGGACGGACCGTGGAATCCGTGTTCAACGATCCGGCGTACCAGGCCGAGGGGCCGGGTCGCGGCTCACAGCTGTGCTACTCGCACCCGAAACTGGTTGCCCACGTGGCCCGAATGGCACGCGATTTCTTCGACCGCAAAGCCGAGGTCGCGGAGGGGTGCCTGGCGGTGGGGGACTACTTCGCGATCGTTCCTGACGACAACCCAAATTTCTGCCGGTGCGCCGCATGTAGGGCTCTGTTAGAGACCGGAGTAGACCGGGCGACCGGGCAGTTCAGCAGTGGGTGGGCCAGCGACTACTGGTTCACGTTTGTCAACGCGGTCGCGCGCGAGGTCGGCAAGACGCACCCCGACAAGTACATCGCCACTCTCGCCTACTGGTGTTACGCCTATCCGCCTCGGGACTTCGAAATCGAGGCGAACGTCTCTGTGGCTCCCTGCTTGCACGTCTGCTACTACCCGGTGCACTACGGGATACGCGACAACGACATGAGGCTCTACAAGGGGTGGCTGGACCAGACCAAGGCGCCGATGTTCATGTGGACCTACTATCATCATCCCATGGAGGCGGGCCTCGTCAACGGGTGGAAGTGCTTCCCGCACTTCATGGTTCACGAGACGGCGCGCGCGATGCGGATGTTCATGAAAGACGGCATCAGAGGGATATTTGTGTGCGGTGAGCCGGATCAGCTTGAGGCCTACGTGATGGTCAAGTTGTGGGACGAGCCGGGTCAAGATGTGGACGGGCTAATGGAGGAATTCTTCCGTTTGTATTTCGGCGGCGCTGCTGAATCGATGAACAAGTTCTACTCGCGGATTGAGGAGATCGCCTCCGACCCGGCCAACTACTCAGCGCAATACCAAACGGCGGCAAGCATATCCTGGGAAAGCGTCGCCTGGGAGCAACTGGGAACTGCGGAGAGATTGGAGGAGCTGGGTGCGCTGATCGCCGAGGCGGAGGCAGGCGCGCAGACCGAATTAGAGAAGCAGCGCGTCGCCCTGTGGCGCGAGGCGATCTGGCAGTGGATGGTTGATGGGCGCGCGCAGCACCTTGCACGGTGACGCTGGCAGCGAACTGGACCGTGCACGCGGATCATCGTCGCGTGCGTCAGGCCGTGACGGGGCATGCTGCACCCGTGAGCCTTCTGACTGCGCTCCGGAGCTCACGGCAACTTCGTGAAACCTGCCGCCCGCGGCCGACGGACGTCCGCCCCACGAATCAGTTCTGCTGCCCTCCGCGGCGCGTCCAATCCGCTCGCCGTCGCTACCGTTTCCCCATCTCGCGCGCCGCTTGCTTGATCGCCTTGATCAACTGCGTTCGATTCGCCACCGTCCACTCCGGGCTGATCCCGATCAACACCGCGCGGCTCAGCAGGTCGGTCGTCCGCGGGCACATGTTCTGGGAATAACCGGGCTTTGATCCCCTATTCTCGGGCCGCAGATACGGGTTCATCGCGGGGTGATATGCCCCGCGCCGCTCCAGAATCGGATCCCAGTTCGAGTACACGTGCCGCCCGCTGTCAATCGGCCGATATGCCCACGCGCCGCCGGGAGCGATCAGCGTCACGAACGCCCGCGCCTCGTCCTCGCTGTCGAAGATCAGGCCGAGCGTCGTCGCGCAGTCGCCCTCCGGATCGTTGTTCTTCAGGAGTCTGAGACCACTATCGGCAATCGCCGCCACGACCCGCCGCTTGTGATTGCGCATCTTTGCCAGGAGACCGTCCACGCGCTTGAGTTGCACCCGCAGCACCGCGGCAAGGATCTCATTCATTCGGTATGCGCCGCCGATGAATGGCTCGATGCTAAGATCCGCGCGGTGCGGCCGGAACGCCGTACCGGGATCGTGCTGGATGATGGCCCGCTCGTAGATCGTCGGGTTATCGGTGACGACCGCGCCGCCTTCGCCGCATGTGATGTTCTTGTAGTAGTTGAAGCTGAAGGCGCCGACGTGCCCGATCGAACCTAAGCGCTTGCCCTTGTACGATCCGCCGTCGGCCTGACAAGCGTCCTCGATCACCCGCAACCGGTGCTTGCGCGCGATGCGCATCACCCCGTCCATGTTGGCCGGCAACCCGCTCATGTGCACCGGCATGATCGCGGCGGTGCGTTTCGTGAGCTTCGCTTCGGCGTCCGCCGGGTCGAGCATCAGGGACTCGTCAACCTCGGCAATGATCGGCACTGCGCCCACCGCCAGTACCGCCGCCGGACTGGCCATGAACGTGTAGGCGGGCACGATCACTTCATCTCCCGGCCCCACGCCAAGGCCCGCGAGTGCGCAGATGAGCGCGCCCGTGCCGCTCGTCACAAGCAGCGCGTACTTCGTTCCCGTCTTCTCCGCCAGTTCTTTCTCGAACCACGCACATTCGCCCAACTCGCCCGGCTTGCCCGGCAGGAACCGGAAGAGCTTTCCGCTCGTGATGACGCGAGCTGCCGCATCTGCCTCCTGCTTCCCGATCTTCAGCATCGGATTCAGCTCCTGTCGCTGAGGCGCTATGAGTCCGGAAACCCGCCCCGCTCAACGCCGGCTTGTTTCCGCAACTCCCAATTTCGCCCTCCGTCCGTAGGACGCCTGCGACCGGCTGGCCGCGCAGCGTATGCCGTCGCAACACAGGCCGCTAGGACAGACATGTCGCGGCTCGTCGCGACTCACGTCAACTGTTTGCATCACGTTCGATTCCGCGACTGAATGAGGGACTTCGGGCCGGGCGTCGCTGTCCTGGCGGCGGTCGCATCTGGCGGGCGCCGGCGACCTTCTCCGAGGCAAACACCGCAGCAACTGCTCCCCGAAGAGTGAAGGCTCCGACCGGGGGAGGCCGTGCACCAGGTCTGAACCGGTCATGTACGTTGCGGGTCGCTGGCCCGAGCGCCCGGTCCACCCGCGGACACGCCACCGGCGCTGTGTCTGGTGGGGACGACGTAGGCTGCCCCGGATGCCGCCCGAACCGCGGCGGATGGGCGCGTCTTTGGCACAGCGAGCGCACAGGAAGCCGAGTCGGGGGCACGGAACCCCCCGACCTACAGGTTTGAGTCAGGAGACTACGATGGGCATACTTCGCAGGGCTCTACTCGCGGTTGGCGGGTTGACCGCAGCCGGGTTGGTATCGATGATCGCGGCGGGAGGCGATGTCCACTCTGCCAGCTACAAGGGATCCAAGCTATGCCTGGCCTGCCACAAGAAACCGCACCAGGCCATCGCGGAGAGCTACCCGAAGACGCCCCATGCTCTGGCGTTCTGGAAGGTGGGGGAAGAGAAGGACGGGCAGAGGATCCTTGGCGACTTCAGGACGGAGCCCGGATTCACACGGGCCCAAGTTGCCTACGTCCTCGGCGTCGGGAGGTACGAGCAGGCATACCTCGACAAAGACTTTCAACTGCTGCCCCTGTTCTGGGAAGTCGCAAGCAAGAGTTGGGTGAAACGAATGCCTTCGGTGGACGGTGCTGCACAGTGCCTTGCGTGTCATGTCACGGGCTACGATCCGGCGAATAGGAAATGGACTGAGCCGGGAGTGGGCTGTGAGTCTTGCCACGGCCCTGGCAGCGAGCACACCAGCGCGAGCGACAAGAAGGCCTCCATCGTCCGGCCGCAGACACTGGATCCGCTGCGGGAGGCGATGATCTGCGGGCAGTGCCACAGCCTCGGGCAGTCCAAGTCCAGCGCCTCTCCCCGCTCCCTGGAATACCGACCTGGTGATGATCTGGCCGCCACCTTCACTGACGCCAGACCCAGCGCGCACGTGCCGCACGAACTGCCGCCTTGGACGGAGTACTCGGAGTGGATCCAGAGCGGGCACGCCGGCGCTTCTCCGCCGACCACGTGCACCAAGTGCCATGAGCCTCACGGGCTAGGCAACCGGCCGCACCAGGTGCGCACGGAGGGCAATGCTCTCTGCCTGGATTGTCATGGAGCGTTGACCGGGGCACAGCACGCGCCAGCTAGTTTGGAGAAGGCCACCTGCACCAGCTGCCATATGCCTCAGGGCAGCCACTTCTTCAGGGAGCCGGGCCAGTAGTCGGGGCCAAATCCGTCAGACAACCATTGATCGGGAGTACACGCGACGCACCGGTCGAGACGAGACTTCGAGTCGCGCCTTGCCGCTGATGCGATCGGGTCAGTCGCCCGCCCTGGTTCTGACGAAGTCCATCGTGTCACCGGCCGCAATGCCGCGTGCGTCACAGAATCCCGCGTTTACCTCGACGACGTACATCGCGTTGCCGCCGGACGGTATCAGCGTTTCCGACAGCGGCGTGGTGTTCTGCGCGATGGACACGATCTGCTTGGCCTCGCTGACGAAGATGACGTCGAGCGGAATCAGGGTGTCTTTCATCCAGAATGTCAGCGGCCCGGAGGACTCGAAGATGAACAGCATGCCGGCGTCCGGGGGCAGATAGCTCCGGTGCATCAGCCCTTGTGTGCGCTCCGCCGGCGTATCGGCTATCTCAATGTCAATCCGCGCAATCGTCTCCGCGGTGGCCTGGCGAACGAACCACAACTCGCCCTCTTTGGTGAACTGCACTTCCGGCGCACTCGTGATGACGTTCGAACCGCAGCCCGTCACGAGCGCTAGTATGAGCGCGCCTATTACGGAGACTGTTGGAGCCATTCCGCACCGCCACCTGGCCATGGGCCGTCCCTCGTCACGTTCGCCAAACGCCGCGGGCGAGGAAGCAGAGCGCGGCGATGGCGGACAACTTCTGCGGGTTACTGGCGCTTTCCTGGCGGCAGTCGCCGTAGCCTACCGGGATCATCGCCGAACTCAGAGTATCTGGGTCTCCCCAGGCAGTCAATTTGGCGGGCGGCGGTGATCGCGAGTCGAAGCGACACCCGTCGCGGCCGCACGTTGCCGGCGCGCATGACAACTGCTGCTTAGGAATACCACGGCTCAGCGGCGTTTCTTCATCGCCTTCTGCGCCCTGGCCCAGGTGTCGCGCAGGGTAACCGTGCGGTTGAAGCAAAGCTTCTCCCGCGTCGAGTCGGGATCAACGCAGAAATACCCCTGCCGTTCGAACTGATAGCGCGTGCCCGGCGGGGTGCCGATGACGCTTGGCTCCACATGGCAGGTCGTCACTTCCAGTGACTTTGGGTTCAGGTTTGACAAGTAGTCCTGCCCCTCTTCCACTTCGTCGGGATCCGGCTTCACGAAGAGGTGGTCGTAGATGCGCGCCTCCGCGGGAACCGCGTGCTGCGCCGAAACCCAATGCAGCGTGACCTTGGCCTTCCGGCCGTCCGGCGCATCGCCGCCCCGCGTCTCCGGATCGTAGGTGCAATGCACCTCCGCTATCTCGCCGCGCTCGTCCTTCACCACATCGACGCACTTGATGAAGTAGGCGTAGCGCAGTCGCACCTCTCGCCCCGGAGCCAGGCGGTAGAACTTCGGCGGCGGCTCCTCACGGAAGTCTTCGCGCTCGATAAACAACTCGCGCGCGAACGGCACCTTGCGCGTCCCGGCGCTCGGATCCTCGGGATTGTTCACGGCATCCAGTTCCTCGACCTGGCCCTCGGGGTAGTTGACCAGGACGACCTTCAACGGGTTCATCACTGCCATCACGCGCGGTGACCGCTTGTTCAGGTCATCGCGCGCGCAGTCCTCCAGCACGGCGACATCAACCACGTTGTAGTTCTTGGCCACTCCGATCCTGCTGCAGAACTCGCGGATGGCCTCCGGGGTATAGCCGCGCCGCCGCAGCCCGGCCAATGTCGGCAAGCGCGGGTCATCATACCCGCGGACGCGGTCGCCGTTGACGAGTTCGATAAACCGACGCTTGCTCATCACGGTGTACGACAGGTTAAGGCGCGCGAACTCGATCTGGCGCGGGTGGAAGATGCCGAGCTGATCCAGGAACCAGTCATACAGCGGACGGTGGTTCTCGTATTCCAGCGAGCACAGGGAGTGCGTGATCCCTTCAATGGAGTCCTGCAAGGGGTGCGCCCAGTCGTACATCGGGTAGATGCACCAGTTGTTGCCCTGGCGGTGGTGCTCGGCGTGCCGGATACGGTACATCACGGGATCGCGAAGGTTGAGGTTGCCCGAAGCCATGTCAATTCGAGCGCGAAGCGTGCGCGACCCGTCCGGGAACTCGCCCGCGCGCATGCGCTGGAACAGGTCCAAATTCTCCTCGACGCTGCGGTTGCGGTACGGGCTCTCAACGCCAGGCTCGGTCGGCGTGCCGCGCGTCTCGATGACCTCTTCCGGCGACAGGTCGCAGACATAGGCCTTGCCCTGCTTGATGAGTTCGATGGCCAACTCGTACTGCCGCTCGAAGTAATCGGAGCCGAAGAGCAGCCGGTCGCCCCAGTCAACCCCAAGCCAGCGCACGTCCTCGATGATGGCGTCAACGAATTCCTGTTCTTCCCTGACGGGGTTGGTGTCATCGAACCGCAGGTTGAACAGGCCGCCGAACTCCTGGGCGATGCCGTAGTCAATCCAGATCGCCTTCGCATGGCCGATGTGGAGGTAGGCGTTCGGCTCAGGCGGAAAGCGCGTGTGCACGCGGTCGAACCTGCCGCTCTGCAAGTCCTCCTTGACCGCCTCGCGGATGAAGTCGGTTGACGGTTCGCCGCGATCCCCGCTCGTATTCGCCGCATCCGGCTTGTGCGTTCCAGCCATGTTGAAAACCGCCTCTCTCCCGACCGGTATCCCGAAACCGGGATTCCGCTTTTCCTCGACCGCCGGACATGATTCTGCCACAGCACTCATGGAATGGTCAAGGAAAAGCGAAGCGGCGGTGTCGGTCAGAATGCTTGGCAGTGAACGGTTCCACATGGGATAGAGTCCCGGCTTGGAGAAAGAAAGGCAAGGGCGTTGGGGCAGTGGCGCCCGTGCGCCCCCGGCTCGGCAGACTGGCTCAGGCTGCGCTAAGGCTTTGCTTGGACAATCCGTAGCTCACAGCAGGCGATGTCCGCGACGGGAGTGCCGCGTGCGGTTAGGTCGAAGGCGAAGTCGGGAGATTTGACGCGTTCAATATGGGCGCCCAGAAGGCTTGAGAAGTGATAGAATCACGCCGCAGAGATTCCCCTGGCAAGGCAGGGATGATCGATGCCTGCTGGCTTGCGCGGCGATGGCAAGGAGATGGCGGAAATGCAGAAGCCGTTCGTAATTCGGGAAGGCTGGCTGAGGTTCATGTATCTCTACACCATTGTGGGAGCGGGCGCAATGGGAGTGGGAATCGTGACCGCGCCGCAAGCGGTCAAGGCAGCATTTCGCTGGCCCGTGGACGAGCCCGTTGCCCTGGGCATATTGGGCAGCGTTTACGTCGCCTTTGGGCTCCTGTCTGCGTTCGGCTTGCGCGATCCCCTGAAGTTTGCGCCGGTTCTGCTGCTCCAGCTGTGCTACAAGTCAATCTGGTTCGTCGCGGTGCTTGTTCCCCTGCTTATCACGGGGCGATTTCCCGGGTACGGTCTCCCAATTGCCGCGATATTCGCGACGTACATCATCGGAGACCTGATCGCGCTCCCGTTCCGGTATCTTCTTGCTCGACCATCCGGCAGTCATCAGGCTGCAGTGCCAGCGGGCGGGTCATAGACCGCCTCGGCGACCGACCAGGCGCCGCGCTTGTCGCAAACCACCTTCTGAGGGCGCCTGGATGGCTCTGTGGCGGGCAGCGTGCGTCTTCGGCGCAACGTCGGCCACGTGATACGTAAGTCGGGGTGCAGCCCCGGACCGTTTGCCAGTGACAACCGCGGAAGGGAGGCGAAGATGCACGAGTTACCGTGGCTGGACGGATACTCAGAGCAGTCGACAGATGATCTCATCGCACTTGAGGGAAAGTATCGGATCGACTCACTCGTCGCCGCATTTGAGGAGGCCCTCGGTCGGAAAGCTGCGCGTGTCGGAACAGAGAACCTGACGGACGAGGAATCCATTATCCTCGCCGTTGAGGCGCTCGAGAGGGAGGTAAACAACGGGGGATACGGTCAGTTCTTCGCCAACACGTCCAACGAGTTCGCCCCGATAATCGTCGACGCCCTCACTCGCATTGGCTGCCCTAAAGTCGCTGCGCTCACTCAAGACGCGATTAACACCCTCGGCATTCAAGGGCCTGTTGCGGGCGATGCCATCGACCGCGCGATGGCCCAGGCAAGTGAGGAACGCGACGACGAGCTGGCGGAGTGCGATGATCGCTATTTCGAGAGCGCGGGGGATCTCTCGATTCCGCTGTTCGAGTTCATCAGGAATAACAGAGACGCGATTCGCCTGACATGAGATGGGCTCATGCAGCGGAGAACCGTCTCGGTTAGCCGCCGCGGTCGGCGTATCGGGGCATTACGCGTCTATGCCGCCGAGAGTCCCGATCCGAGTTCGCGCATCCAGCCGTCGTGGTTCTTGACCTGGAAGGCGGTCTCCGTTCCGTCAGTCAACTTCAGGATCAGGAACTTGCGGCCGCCGCGGTAGTTTCCTGCGAACCATTGGTCATCGCGGATCTCCGCGATGTCCGACAGCGGGATCTCAGTGTCCCGGCCAATCGGTTTCCTGAAAATGAGCCTGCGGTCGGTGAGCGCGATCACGCCGTAGGTCTTGGCGGAGATGATGCCGCCAATCATGCCCTGATAGAAGCCGGTTTCGGGCCCGACGAGCACCTTCTCCCGCGACCGCGCAAGCGATCTCTTTAGGTCGCCTGCCCTCCATAGCCAGAAGGCCAGGCCGCCAGAGACCACTGCCACGGTTATGAGAATAACCTCGAAGTCAATCACTCGACTTTCTACGGTCAGACAGTCTTGCACCCGACCGCTGCGAATTCTCACTCGGCTATTGTTTCACCGCGCGCATGCGTCCTTCTCTGCGGTGCCTGTCTGCCATTCGAGCTGCAGGGCGCCGACGAATTGGAGATACGGACGTTAGGTTCCCTCGGTTGCGGCAGACGATAGACGCGCGAAGTTGGCGATCGCCAGCGGCACCCGCTGGTTGTTCACTCCAGTTCGCGCAGGGCACCAAGCCGCACGTTCCCGTGATTCGCTCAGCCGTCTCTGCGTCGAATACCCGTGAAGGTGCGCGGTGTCTGCGGCCGAAAACAACAACGTCGATCGAAGTCCTCGATCCTTGGAGGATGGCGCCTGATGATAGCGGGCATGATCGCAGTATTGGCGATTGGAGCGGGCGGGCGGCAGATGCTCGCCACTCCGGGGTTTGACCGCGGGCTGGCAGGCTGGCACGCTGCGGTCGGGGCCAACCTCGCGCAGCCCTCGTCGGTTGACGGCCGCAGCGCGGCGTCCATCATCGTCGAGGACGGTGCGGAGGTGGGGTTCCCGTGCTTGTACCAGGAAACCGCAGTGAAGCCGGGGGAGGTGCTCGAGGCCCGGGTTGAGGCCATGGGCAGGGATGTGCGCGACGGGTTTGGCGCGTACGCGGCGCTGGAGTTCTACGATGCCGATGAACAGCGCATGACTTTCTCCCAGTCCGAGGCGGCGCCGAGGGATGGGAAGTGGACGCAGTTGGTCGTGCGTGCAATCGCGCCCGAGGATTGCGTCAAGGCGCGCTTCTGCCTTCTGCTGAACGGACGCGGGCAGGCGTTCTTTGACACTGCAACGCTCGTTCGGGTGGGCGCTGTTTCGGCGGCGCCGGTCACCGGCACCGTGACCCTCAGAGCGACTGACAAGGTGGTCTGTGATCCACTGATCGGCTTTGGCGCGGAAGACGACGGCTGGTTCTACAGCCCGGAGAACGCCGGACACGGCGTTACGGACGAGGATATCGCAATCCGCGAGGCCCGCATCAAATGGATGGCCCCCGACTGGGTGCGCATGTTCTGCTGGTACAAGGACTGGTGTCCGAGCGGCGACTGGGAGACCTTCACGTTTGGTAGCCCCAACATGCGGAGCCACTACCGCACGCTCGACCTCTACCAGAAGATCGGGGCGCGCGTGAACGTCACGGGCGTGGAGTGGGGGATGACCGACCCGTACGGCCAGCCGGAACGTGCAGCGCGCGCGATCGGCGCGCTGTTCGAGCATCTCATCAAGGACAAGGGATACACCTGCGTCGGCGACTGGACCCTTACGAACGAGCCGAACGGGTCGTTTGTTCACATGGGATATGACTTCAACCGTTTCCTTGAGCTGCACCGACTGGTGAAGCGAGAGTTCGAGAAGCGGGGACTGCGCGTGCGTATCGTCGGCAGCGACGACACCAGCGGCCTCGATTGGTTTACGCGCTGCGTGCAGGACAACGAGTACTATCAGACCGCCGACCTCTTTTCATCGCACTTCTACGTGCAGTACCCCAACCGGCCTCTCGCGCCGTTGTCCATGGACGATCGGCTGGCGCTGATCGGCCAGCATCGTCAGAAGAAGCCCTTCGTGATCGGGGAGTTCGGATTCCAGGACGCACGCTCGGGCACGTTGGAGAACCCGCTGATGGAGACGTACCCCTACGCGGTGTGGACGGCCGCATTTGTGATCGAGGGGCTGAACCGGGGCGTGGCCGGATTCTCGATCTGGTGCCTGCACGAGGTTTACTATCCCGGCGGCGGATTCATGAACTACGGGCTATGGGACTTCAGGGACAACGGCTGGAAACCGCGACCCGTCTATCATGCGTGGGCGATGTTCTCCAAGCTGACCAAAGCGGGCGATACCGTGCGCACCTGCGAATCGTCACACCCCGACGCCGTGATAGGATCGATCGCGGGAGACACCCTCTTCTGGGTCAACCGGAGCGACCAAGTGCTGCCGGTCCGTATATCGGGGCTCAAGGCGACCGAGGTGCGCATCATGACCGAGGCGACCCTTGAGGGTGACCGCGAGTGCGGGACGGTGGAGAAACTGAACGACGGCCTCTTCACCGCGCCGCCCCAGAGCTTCGGCTACGCGCGGTGATCGAGTCTTGCCCTTGAGAGATATACTCCGGCGCACACGTGAAGTGACCGCGCATTAGTCCCCATCTGTCGGCTGCTGCCGTGCCGGCTTGCCCCCGGCTCGGTTCACCAGCACGCGCTGTCGCGACGCCGACGAGAACCGCCCGCGGGCAACATCCTCTTCGGTGAACGCGGCCATGAGTATCTCCCTGTCCGAGCGACGATTGCGATCATAGACCAGGTAGATCGTGCCGTCCGGGCTTTGCACCGCATCCGGGTAGGACACCTGAGATCGCTCATCCACGACCAGGCCGCCATACCAACTCGTGCCGTCGTCATAGGACAAATAGGCCGTGAGGTGGGAGCGCGTCTTGCCGTCGGGCGGGTCGTGTGTGACGCGCAGCAGCTTCCCCGAACTCAGCCTGCGGATGAAGAAGCGCGCGGTCGGAATGTGCTGGATGGCGGAGGGCGCTCCCGGGCTCCACGTCTCGCCTCGGTCCGTGGAAATGCTTTCGCCGATGCCGTAGCGCGTGCGCACCAGCATCCACAGGCTGGCGTCGTTGCGCTCCACGATCATATGCTCATCCGCAGAGGCCTGAGGAATGTGCGCCTGGCCCAGCAGGGAGAAGGTTGCCCCCGCGTCGGTGGAACGGAACACATTCGATCCCACCTCCGAGCCCAGGTTGTGTGTGAAGCGCGGGTCGTCGAAGTCGGCGGGCGACTGCCATACGGCCACCGGCAGAAGCCATTCGCCGGTGGAGAGGACGATGGGCTTGTTCATCATTATCCCGTTGCAGATGCGCCGCGGCGGCGACCAGGCGGGATGCTCTTTCTCCGAGTCCTCGGTCATGATCGCCCACACTCCAGCCCGGCCATCCCAGTGATGGTACGCCTGGGCCCAGAATAACCACAACCGCCCCTCGGGATCATGCCACAAGCAGGGATCGAACGCCCGGACGCTCCCCGGTGGGTCAATCACGACCACCGGCGGGCTCCACGTTGCGCCGTCGTCGCCGCTGGTCACGGCCACCACGTAGTTCTGGGGCCCTTCCCCTGGCCCACCGCCGTACCAGACGGCCCACAGGCGACCATTCTTGGCGCGCTCGATGCCCGGAATACCCTGGAAGGCGCGCGTGCTGTCCCCGTATTCCGGTCCGGGGCAGACGTTTACGGCGGGCGCTTGGAGCGCGGGGTCGTTTGCGGTTTGAGCGGCTTGAGGATCCGCCATCCGAACAGCGCCTCCATTTGGGCCGAGAATGAGCGCAGCGACCAAGAGCGGCACAGCCTTCCCGCACATCATGCGCATATCCTGCACATCGGATTGGCTGCCGCGGGATGACGGTCACGAGCCAGTGATACGTCCCCCGCGTCACCGGCGTGGCCTGGTGCGCACGCGGGCAAGTGCGACATCGTGGCGCTGCCATCGGTGTCAGCACGCCCACGCGATGTCGAGAGCTCTTTTAGTTCGCCGCAGTCGCTGGCTGTGGCCGCGCGGATAACTCGAACTCGTCCACTGTATTGCCCGCGACATCAATGATGCGGACGTCTGCCTGCTCCGCGCCGACATCAACGCGCATGAAACACACGACGCTCTCGGCTTTGACCGTCTCCGGCAGAGGGGGCGCGTCAATCGGTCGCGCTCCGCCGCCGGCGACCCCGCCCTCCAGGAAGTGAACCCCGCCCGCGACCGCGTGATGGTAGTGATGATCGTGCCCGCTAAAGACCGCAGTGACCTTGTGGTCCTGAAAGACACTGCCGAATCGGGTGCGCAGCTCTTTGCTGCCCTCCACCCGCGACGCCTTGACGCTGTACGGCGGGAAATGGAAGAACACGAAGATGTACTTCGCATCCTGGTGCTTGGCCAAGTCATCCCTGAGCCACTGCATCTGCCGCTGCCAGTACCGCTCGTCGCGCTCTTCATGGCGTCTCTCATCTTCCGCCGTACGCGACTGGTTGTCTTCCGGCAGGTACAGACCGGGGCTGTCAAACACGACGAAATGCGCCGCGCCGCGGTCGAAGGAGTAGTACCGCTCATTCCCAGGCAGCACGAAGAACTGGAAATACAGGTCCGAGGCACGGTCGTGGTTGCCCAGCGCGGGATAGTACGGGACGCTGCACATGAGGTCGTGGTTGACGCGGAAGAACTCCTCCCAGTCGCCGATGTCGCGGCCGTCCGAAACCAGATCGCCGGCATTAAACACCATGTCGGGATTGCCGGCCATGATGCGCTCGACGATGGGGCGGTGCGCCGGGTTGCCCCGGTTCTGGGTGTCGCTCACGACGGCGAAGCTGAACGGATGCTCGCCTTCGGGAACGGTGGTGAACGTGCAGCGGCTGGTGTCGCCGGCGTCTCCTTGCAGATTATAGGTGTAGGTCGTGCCCGGCTCCAGATCGCGCAGCTTCACTGAGTGTGTTTGGTACTCACGGACAATCGAGTCATGGCCCGCCGGGGGATTGACCGTGACCTCTCCGCTCACTGTCGCCCAGCAAATCGTAGCGTTGTCGGTGCCCACGTTCTGCACGTACGGGCCAATGGCGATCGTTGACTGCCCCTGCGTCCATACGGGGGTGAGAATCCCCAGGACTAGAAACACCGTGATCGCGGCGGTGATCCCGCTCTGGCGGGTGATGCTCCGAGTCATTGTGGCCTCCCTTTATCTACAGCCTGCTCTCCCCGGGCCGCCAGGCGCGGCACACGCCTGGCGGCCGACATGCCATTCGTTGAGCAAGAGACTGTCTCCTGCCCGGTCACGGTCGTGTGGCGCCTATGCCGTTGAGCGCGGGAGAAGCAGGATGATTCCGGGCACAGGCTTGTCTAGTGATGGTGGATGAAAACGACCTGCCACCGACACCGCGGAGATGTGAACGAGGTCAGGGAGTCTAATACGAGGTCAACGGGCGCGCCGCCCCCTGCGTGTCCGCCTCTCGCATCCCAATCACTCCAGCCAGTATGAGTAGAGGTCGGCATTGCGCAAGGTGAAGCGCAGGCTCACGGTCTGGTCGCTCAGCCCGGCAACGTCGCCGCCCTGCCACTTGACCTGCGCGCGCGGCGCATCGCCAACGATGGCAGCGGAAACCGCCACGACGCTACCGTCCCTGTCCAGGATGTCGACCCGCAGCTCGCCCTCGGGCGCTTCGACGTTAACGAAGAGAGCACGCCCCGACATCCTGAAGGGCGCGGTGACGACGGCACCTCCATCGCCGCCGGCATTAAGGGAAACGAAGCCGTCCCGCCGCAGCACCGCGAGGCAGATCGCGCCCGCATCACGGTCGAGACCTGGAAGCGGAACCGTCTCGCCGTGCGGGTATTCGCCGACGTACTCCCAACTTGCGCGGTACTTGAGGCCGGTGTAGTAGAACCATAACTCATCGCCGCGGAGCACCGCGCTGGATGGCCCGATGAGCTGCGTCAGGTCGTAGGCGTTCTCGTCCTTTGGCGATGGGCCGATGAACGCTGCGCGGTTGCCCAGGCGGTGCCACGTCCTGAGATCTCGGCTGCACGCGAGTTGAACCAGGTGAAAGCCGTCGGTGTTGGGATAGTTGGGAATTGGACCGGTCGCGTGGTACATCGCTGGCAAGCCGATGTAGACTCCCTCGTAGCAGAACACGCCCATGTTGTACACATCAACATTGTACACGGCCGGGTCATTGTAGAATGGCTGAAGCAGCCCGGGATTGCCCAATCGCGCCTCGATGTTCTGCCGGCCGAGTTCCTGGTCCAGGTCATCGGCATGGAACACGAGTCCGTAGTCGGTCCAGTTCTCGAAGTCCGCGCTGGTGGCCAGCGCAACCGAGCGGCCGTACGGGCCGCCAACTTTGGGGGTGGCAATGAATAGGTGCCGTTTCTCGTCGAACGACAGGTTGTACTCGTCTGACGAGGAGATGGGCTCAGCATCCAATGGCGTCCAGGTCGCCATGTCTGGGGATACCGTCGGAACCAGTCCTTCCGGCGTATGTTGCAGCGATTTGTAGCGTTGTTGCGGGTCGGGATCAGTCCCGTCATACACCACGCAGTAGAACGGCCTATCACTTACCGCTCCTCGTCGCCAATCGAGCCCGTCCTTGCTTTCCCAGATCGTGGTGACGGTGGTCGGCCCGCCGGTGCCCGCCACTGCGAATCTGAAAACCTGGGCATCACGATCCCAACACGGCGCGCTGCGGATCTGGAAGACCGTTTCACCCCGGTCGGTGTCAGGCCGAATCACCGCGCCCTTCTTAGTGGGCTGGTGCATGGTGCGCGTGAGATTGTCGATCTGTGCCACGCCGTGATCGTCCAAGAACAACTGCCGTTCCCCGAGGGATATGCCGAACATCGCTTCGCTCCCGGCTGCCGCGTCCTCGTTGCATGCTGCCGCTGCGGTCAGTAGAACCAGCGCGGTCATCGCCACCAGCGCTCGTCTCATTGCTGCAATCCGTCCTCGGTCAGCATCCCGGCACCTATCGGTTGGCATGTCCGCCGAACATGCCGGCCCGTAAGCCTCGCGCCGCGAAACCTCACGTCCGCTCGGCCGACGCAGGGATCACCGGCAGCTCCACGTGCGAGGGATGTGCGTCGTCGCGATAGACCGTGATGGTCGGGACGATATTGTCGTCGTCTCCGGGATCATTGCCCGTGCTCAACTTGGGATGCAGCTGATAGGTCGGGTAGTCGGCGCACGCGATTGCGACCCGAATGCGATGCCCCTTCCGGAAGACCCAGGAGGTGGGGTGAAAATCAATGACCAGCGCAACGACTGCGCCGCCTGCAAGCGCGCGATCTGTGTAGTCGGCCTTCTCGTAGCCGTGCCACGGAAGGTCGGGCAGCACGTCAATGCCCGACTTGCCGCCCGCGATAATCCTGTCGTTGTCGCGGAGCGCGGCAAAGCCGGCCCGCAGTTGCCCCTCGGTGACCAGAATCGCCTCGCCGTTTTCATCGACGTCTTCGAGGTACACGAAGAAATCGCCGTACTCCGCGGTCGAGGAGACCCAGAAGCGCACTATCGGATGCCCGGTGACCTCCGTGTCGCGATCCATACCCGGTGATGTGTAGATCAGGCACTGCTTGTCCTTCTCAGTGCGATCCGGCATCTGGTCGGGCGACTCGCCCGCAATCCCCAGCCAGCGATTGCCGCCGTTGGTGCCGTAGGTTGAGCTGTGGGTGAAGTCCGCCGCATACGTATCCGCGCCGTCCTGCTCCCGCTGTCCGCTCAAGCAGTTGCTCGCATCGAAGTAGTAGCGCGTCAACACCTGCCGCTTCAGCGGCCATTCGTCTTCGAACCGCCAGCCCCCGCCGTTCATGACGTAGATGTAGATGGGCGGCTCGAGGTCCACTCCGTTCTCGATTCCTTTGAGGTAGCGATCAAAGAATCGCAGATGCTCTGTCAGCAGCATCTGCAGCACCTGCGTTCTGTCTTCGCCGAGGAACTCCCAGAACGGCCCCGAACCCAGACCGTGATACCCTGGCACCATCAGCAGCTTGGACGGGTTCGTGGGCCGCAGCGTGCACTGCAACTCGAACGAGCCGCGGGTGAAACCGTCGAACCACCCGCCCAAGTTGTAGATCGGGATTCCGGACTCCATCATGCCGCGTACGTGCGCGTTCGGCCCCAGTTCGTACAACGTCGGCCCGAGGGGGCTGCGCGCGTCGATGAACGTCAGTTTGGCAGCCCACGACGCGTAGTCGTAATTGCCACTGTCGTGTCGCCGCGTGGCCTCATAATAGACATGCTTGCGCTCGACGCCATCGCGGTAGGTGGGAGGATCGCCGTCGTCGAGGAAGCCGCCGTTGCCGTTTGCATCCACGGGAATCTCGTCAGCCAGATCGCCGTCACCGTCCTCGTCAATGACCGGCTTGGCCGGCTGAATCCCCACGTCAGGCAGGTAGTAGTTGCGCTGAAGCGGATACATGTACTCAGACCAGTGCTTGAGGAACCCCTGGACGTAGATCCCGCCGGGATAGACCTCGCCCGTGTAGCCTTCGAGGGGTATCACGGCCGGGACAATGCACTTCAGCGCCGCAGGCTTCTGCGATGCAACCGCCGTCTGCGACCAGCCGACGTACGATCCGCCGTACATGCCGACGTTCCCGTCGCACCAGGGCTGAGCCGCGATCCAGTCAACCAGCTCCTTTCCGTCCTGCGCGATCCGCGGCATGAAATCCATCAGCCACCCGGTGGAGGCCCCCGTGCCCCGCATGTCGGCGTACGCGACCGCGTAGCCATAGGACAGGAAGAATCGCGCCTCCTCTGAGCTCGTCAAGTCGCGTATCTTGCCGGAGTTCGGGTCAATGGAGGAACGCTGGTATGGCGTGTAGCCGAGGATGACCGGGAATGTCGTCCGCTCCGGGCCGTCCTGCGGAAGGTACACGTCTACCGCCAGCTTCTCGCCGTCGGACAAAGGCACGTAGGCCGCAAAGACCTCGATGGCCTTGTACTGAGGCGCCGTGTATCCCGAGTAGGTAAAAGGCTTGCTGACCTTTTCCGGTGGGTTATCCGGATTGCCCTGGGCAAGGCCCACGGCATTCAACCCGAGCACAAGCATGATGATCCAGACGAACACGAAACGCCTCACGGGTGTCTATCCTCCTGTCATGAGCTGGAACCAGTCGCGGTTCCCATGCGCGATGTCGGTGTCGAAGACGCCTCCAGCGAATCCACAGTTCACCGAGTCCGCGGCTGCGCAGCAGGTTACGGTTCCCCTGCCTGCAGGGCTGGCTGCGTCGCGATTGGCTCCTGAGTTCTTGCCGTAATGCTCGCGCCGCGCCGCGATCGTGAGCATGTGCAGGGCTTTTCGCCGGCCCAGGATGGCTTCCTTTCCGCGCAGGTATAATCCCTCCGTGGTGAAGTCTCGCCGCGGTTGTGCTGGGGCCGCGCCAATGGGGCTCAATGCGAGACGCCCGGACACGACAGCGCGACGTGGGCTCGGCATGCAGCTATCGAGGTCCGTGCAATAGGGAAAGCCTGGCGGACCGCGAGAGGTCTCTCACTGCGTTTCGCTAGCCAGGCCCACTCCGGTGTCGGTTGTGACTTGGCGTGTGAGGTGCCCTTGCCGCTCGCCTCCGGTCGGCGCACTTGAGAACTGGTAGTACACGAGCTCGTGATCCGCCGTCAGCGTGTGTTCGACGCCGCGCACGCAAGCGACCATGTCGCCGGGCTCCAGAGCGAACTCCTTGACCACCCCGGTCGGGCTGCGCAAGGTCACTCTCGGGTTCCCCTCCGTGAACCACCAGTACTCATCCACGTCGTGGTAGTGCAAGTCCACATCCGTGTTGGGCGGTAGCCGAAACTGGTGGAAGGTCGCGGGATCGACCGGATTGAGAAGACCGGCCAATTCCTGGGATAGGCGTTCACCGCGACCCGTGCGGACAATGCAGAGAGACGGGTCATCGATGTTCTGTGTGAATGCGCTCGCGGGATCATCCCTCTTCACGTCGGCCCTCAGCAATCATGTGTCAATCCTCGGATAGCATGAGAGGAGTTGGGTGTCCAGGCCCCGGGGGCGGTGGAACGGTGCGTCCTACTTCCAGGAGGCAGCGTGCTCTCCATGTCGGCGTGACCCACGAGGGCGGGCTGCAATCCCCTGACGAGCGTTTACGCAGCTATCCACGCGCCACAACGCTCCTCGTCTGCAGCGCTCTTCCCCGCGCCCGCATCGCTTCCCTGCGAGCGGTGTCTCATGGCGATTTCACCGACAGAGACCCTTTCATCCGTCATCATTTCTAGCATTATCATTGGTTCTGCCGGTAATCAACTCTCTGCGTTCTCGCATCTGCCTTCGAAAGCGCTCGGACTCCCCGGGATAGACGTAGTAGTAGGCGGTAGCCGCCGCCCCGGCAAAAAGCCATGAGCCGCAGGCCACCATGAGGGCATAGGTCAGGCCGTGGCTTTCGAACATGTCGGCGAACTTGCCAAGGCCGATCACGGCCACCGACGCCACCGCGCCCTGGAAGAACTCAGTGATCGCCATGGCGGTGGCGCGGAACTCCGGCCGGATCACTGCCTGAACCAGGGGCTGTTTGACTCCCCGCCGTGTCCATTCGAGAAAGAATCCCGCGAATACACCGCAGGCCAGAATAGCTCTAAGCTCCTCGGCTGCGGTGATCATGTACCACATAGCCGGGAAAGACAGCGCAATGGACACCTGGGACAATGCGGCGCGGCCGTGGTGCGGCCAGCGCTCGTCCGCGACGTCGCAGGCGATGCCCCCGACCAGGCTGCCGATGGCCAGAGCCAGCACCATGCCGCCGAAGATGATGGGTGCCTGTCCTTCCGCGAATCCGCGGTCATCCACAAGCCAGGTAACGAAGTATATGGACAGGGAATTCAGGGTGGTCATGAGGAAGCATCCCTGGACCAGATTCACCCACATGGTGCGGCTCCGCAGCACCTCTTTGACGTCGAGCATTCTGAAGCGGAAACGTGCAGCATCGGCCTCGGTCATGACTCCTTCCAGCTCCGGTTCCGCCGCGCCACGCACCGGATGTCGCACCAGGAGGGCAATCAGGATTCCGGCGAGGACGCTGGCCGCGCCGAGGATCACGAATGCCCAGCGCCATCCCGTGTCCGGGTTGAGGTCGATAATGCCCCATTGCCACCCGCGGTTGGACACTTCGAGCAATTGACCGAAACCCACCGCGGCGGCCACCACCCCCAGCATCCCGATCATGCCCAGGGCTCCCATGGCCCGCCCTCTTCTATGAGGACCGAATACATCGGCCAACATGCTGAAGGACGCAGGGTAGAGCGCGCCGAGTCCAATGCAGGCGATCACGCGCACGAACAGAAGCTCCCAGTAGTCAGTAGCCAGGGCGGCCAGAGCCATCAGCGTGCCCCAGATCCCGGTACCGAGGACGAGAATCCATTTCCGGTTGTAGCGGTCCGCGGCAAATCCCCAGAACGGGCCGCTCATGGTCTGTATGATGGTGCGCACCGCGTAAATCACGCCACCGGCGCCGTAAGTCAACGAGAGCGAAGCGCGGATCGCAGGGAACAGCATGGGTAAGGCCAAGTCCTCGGCGCTATCCTTGAAGAAGCCGAACCCGATGGGGATGATAATCCTCGCTTTTTCGCCTAGCGTCTTCCTCTGCAAAGCATGCTCCTTTGCGCCATCTCTCGGACACTACTTCTCCTGTTGGCTGCATCCGATCCCCAGCCTCCGGCGCAGCTTAGCAAGTCCTTCTCGGCACAGATCCAAGGCATGATACTCACACTCCCACTCGCCATGCCCGCAGAACCAGTAGAGGCCCTCGGGGCCGATTCTTCGAGCGGGGAATCCTCGCAAGTCACTGAGGCGCGTAGCCTGGCCGGTGGTGAGCCCGATGTGCTCAGGCACGGCCGCGTCCTTGCCGATCTTGTTCTTCCATCCGGCTAGACAGCGGCCCTCCTCCTCTGGCCCGTATTGACTCAGATAATCGAAACCTTTTGCAGCAACCGGCGGATTTGAGTCAGGAATCGGCATCTCCTGTCACTGTGGACTGATTGGGGCAAGTCCAGGGTTCTTGGGGAAATCGACAGGTCAAATGCCATTGTGGGCGCAGAATGAGGGCAAGAGGGAGTAACAAGCCCACGGTTCTTGTTGGTCTTGGGACGGCGGAATCGGGCCGATCGTGCGCGTGAATCGGCTGTCAAGGCCCGGAGACCGCGCCCACGGTTCCGGCAGAGAGAAGTTCCCGGACTCGGGTCATGGTCGGCGAAGACGACCTCCGGTCGAGACGTTGTCGAGTTGTGCACGAGGTCGCGAGGCTCAATGCCAGAGCCTTTCGGTCGGGGAATGGCAGGAATTGGGAGCGGTGCGCGCCGGCCAATGGCGGCTCGACACCTACAGCAGCACCGAGGGCATAGGCCTGGGCTGCCCTTCGGCCGGTTCCATCAGCGCTTGAGAAGCGCACGCCACTTGACGCGGGCGACTATGTGTGCTGTAATTAGATATATGTCGAATACTCGCACGAATAATGTGCAGCACTTCACAGCCATGTTCGGGGCGCTGTCCAACCCGAACCGGCTCCGCGTGTTCCTGCGGCTATTATCTTGCTGTGGGCCGGAGGCAGCTGGCCTCACGGACGACCAGGCAACTGCGTTCGTGGGCGAGTTGGGCCGTGACCTTGGGATCGCCGCCTCGACCGTGTCCCACCATATCAAAGAACTTCATCGGTCCGGCCTCATCCAGATGGAGAGGCGAGGGCAGAGGGTGGCATGCTGGGTGGATCGTGGCACTTTGCGGGAGCTGGCAGAGTTCTTCTCCCTCCAGGTCGGGCAGCAGCAGTCGTGTTTCTGTCAGCAAGGTCGGGAAGTGTCCGATCATCGTAACGAAGGCAAGCGGTGAGCGCGGAGACAAATGAGGATATCCGCCAGGCGGTCGGCAAGGCCTATGGCGAGATCGCGAAGGCGGACGGCAGATGCTGCGGACTGTTGCAGTCCCGCTGCGTTCTGACGCCGGCCCAGGGCGCTGTCTGCCGCGGCTAGAATGTTCGGATTCGGCCCTTGGCGGGACGCCTTGGTTTGGCGGCGGGGGGACTAAGGCCCTGGTGGGAAGGCAAAAGGAGGAAGGGTGCAATGAGTGAGCAAAGCGGTCAGCCTTCGGTGGATCAGGAGGCGCAAAAGAGTGAGCTGAGCCGGAAACTGGACGCGATCGGATGGGGACTTTTCTTCCTCATGCTCGGCGGGATCTGGCTCTCTCCGGAGACGTGGATCCCAGAGGATAAGTGGGTGATGGCAGCGGCCATCGGCGTCGGGGTGATCCTGATCGTGATGAACGTCGCCCGCTATCTCTGGGCTGTCAAGCCAAGTGTCGGGGCCATCGTGCTGGGCGCCCTGGCCCTGGCCTGGGGCGTGGCTGGGTTCTACGGAACCAACCTGCCGTTCTTCCCCATCCTGTTCGTCCTCATCGGCGTCGGCATCATATTGTCCGCTGGAAAGCGCGCACGGCGTCGCGGCCGTTGCTGAGCGGGGTCCGGGAAACCGATTTCGGCCTTTTGCGGCCGACAACTGGAGGTGTTCGACATGAAAGGGCTTCGATGGTTGCCTGTCATCGCGGGTGCTATACTCGCCGCTCATCACTTCGGCCCGAAGATGGGCAGCGTTTGCGAGCGAGTCTTCGACAAGATGCCTGACAACTTCCCACCCAAGTGGATGTACCTAAACATCACGGCCATCCGGGAGCAAAACGACCGCATCATCCAACTGCTGGAAGAACAGGCCAAAACCTGACCTTACGCTCTTAACGTTCGCACGCGCCACGCTGTCGGTGTTCCTCTAAGGCGGCGTGTCAATAGCTCCTGCTGCCGGGTGCCCGAAGACGATTCGGTGGGATCTGTGGAGACACGTCCCCGGGCAAAATGGGGGAGGGATCGGGACACTGGGTACCGATCAAGCGTCAACGAAACCGCCGCGGCGCCGCCGATCGAGCTTGCTGAGGACCAACAACCTCCGCCAATAGCTTCAGCGGCGTTGTGCTACCGCGTTGAGCCGGTCTCGCGCTCGCTTGATCGCTGCGCCCTGCAACATCTGCTCAAGGCCGGCCCGGGTCCCAGATGGTGCAAGCGATGTATCGCTCTACCCGCTGCTTGTCGTTGAAGTAGTAGGCCGTCACACACTTGCCGTCCGGCCTTTGGACGGTTCGCGGGTAACCCAGGTCCCACACTGCGCCGTCGTCGCGCAACACGATCTCCTCGCCCCACGTCTTGCCCCGGTCGCTGCTGATCAACGCCCGGATCCCATACGGCGCAGCGCGGTACCCATAGGTCAAGGCGATGCGACCGTCCTGAAGCCAGATCATGTGCGGCGGGTTGCCATGGTTGTTGACGGTGGGCTCGGCCAGGCGATACCAGTTGCGTCCATTATCCGGGGATAAATAGCCTTCGATCCACCACTGCTTCTTGCCTTCCTCGACGCCGGCGCAGCGTATGATCGAAAGGAGCGCATCATCTGAAAGGCGCAAGGTCGAAGGCATGATCGCGTACCCCTCGGGCCCGGGCTGCTCCCCGATCCATCCCACGAGCGCCCACGTCTTTCCCCCGTCCGTCGTACGGATACAGCACGGCCAGCCTTCGCCGCCTTCGTCTTTCTCCGCGGCAATGAAGGCCATGAGATCACGCGTGCCGTTTACGATATAGTCGGTGCGCGCGAGCAATCCTTTCCGGCCGAAATCCGGCAACTGAAACGGGCCGTGCCAAGTTCGACAGCGGTCCAAGGAGTAGAGGAACTGGCCGCCTCTGAAGCGCGCCGCAAAGTCGGGATGGGAAAAGTCAATCGCTTCCGAGAGGCCTTGCGACGCGCGTTCGCGTCCGTTCTCGTCAAGATACGACGGGGCTTCGATTGTCCACGTCTCTCCTCCGTCCAAGCTGCGTGCCTGCCGCGCCACTGAACCGCGGTCGGGGTCGATGGGGTGGCCATCGGGTTTGGCCTTGTAGTGGCCCAAGGTGAATCCGACGACGATCTCGTCGCCCCATGACCATATCCCGTTGTTGGCAGGCCACCCGGCAAACCGCCCCTCCTCGAGATACACGATACGGTGTTCGACCGGCCCTGCGCCTTCACCGGACCGTGCGGCACCGATCGAGAAAACCAGGGGACCAAAAGGCATTGAGAGCATATCCGCTAATCCCTCCTTCTGCGTTGTTTGTCCTAGTTCGTTGTCTGCCCCCTTGTGCACCTGCCGTTGACGTGATGCCGCGGCCGAATCCTCTGTTGGCGGTCAAAGGGCATGTGAGGCCGGCTGCGGTCGTCAAGAGCCAACAGGAGCCGTCTGGGACGGGCTGGCCCTGACAAGCCTCACTGCAGGCCAGAGCGCTGTGCGCCCGCATCGTGTTGCAGTGTCTGCGCCGCGCTCTGCCGACGCCTGCGCCTCCAGCGACGTGTCGAAGATCTCCACGTTGATCAACTCATCCCGCAGCTTGCCGTTCAATGACTCCGGGTAGCCCGTATCCAGGTCGAGGACGCGCGCGGATAGGCCACAGCATAGCGGGCTCTAGGCCGGGTTCCCGACCGCGTTCGTCTCTCGCTGCTCCGGTGGCCATAACAGGGTCACCGGGCTGGCGCGACGAAAACGACGTACGCTCCTAGAGCTCCGCCCGCTCGAGACATGGCGGATGGCCCGGAAAGAAGGGAACGCTCGCGGCGGAAGAGGCAAAGGGAACTGAGTCCCGGTTCCGCGGGAGAGGAGAGACTGTAATCATGGCACGAGCCCGAGCACGGGCTATGGTGGTAGTCGGCATCGGCTGCTCCCTGTTGCTGGTCGGTCTGACGGTTGCCACGTTCGGTCAGGAAGCAGATGAGCCCATCAGTTCAGTGGTGCAGAAGGCTGGCAACGCCGACGATGATGGCGAACGGCTGGCGATGTTGCGCCAACTGCGGCAGAGGCCCGACCTGGACCCGGCCCTCGCCGCCGACCTCGACAAGCTCATCCCCTTCATCGAGCAGTGGGTGGACGGCAAGCGTCTCCACTTCTACAGCAGCCAGGTCGGCAGAACCAAGGGCTATGACTTCGGCATCGCGCCGGATTCGCCGCTCCATCCGTTGACGTATCTCTACAGTGGGCGGATGGTGCTGACAATCGTGATGCAGAGCGGCAATATCTGGAGCTACCCGGACCGCCGCGCCGAGTGGTTCGACATCGCGCGCGGGTTCTTCGAGCAGGCCCACGCGGCATTCCCCGACAACCGCATCGCCCGCATGTACCTGGGCGAGCCCACCCCGTGGGAGAGGCAGTGGCCGCAAGTCCCTGGCGCGCCGGAGTGGGCAATCAACCAGCGCGTCGGCCTGGAGGGGATCGCCGACATCGTCGAGTGGTGGATCGACCACCGCCTGCAGGAGAACGGTGAGTTCGGCGGAGGTTGGGGCGACGACTGTGAGATGTGGCGCTGGTGGGTGCCGGTGCTCATCGGCTTCCATGACCCCAAGATCACCGGCGCCCAGGCCTTCTTCTCCAACGCGCTGATGAGCGAGGAGCACATGCGGGGCGGCTATACGTCCCGGATGACCGACGTCGAGCACACTGCGGAGGACTCTACCGACGCGATTCTGCCCATGATGCACCTCGGGCCCGACGACGACGTATGGCAGCGCCGGGCGCTGCGGCTCGCTGAGCTGATGCGCGACCCGTGGACCGGGCGCAACGAATGCGGCTTTCTCCAGTTCAAGAGCACGTACTTCACCTTCAATGCGGTCGACGACGACCCGCAGAAGGCCTGTGACACGCCCTACCATGTGCGCGCCATACAGCCCGCGTTGCTGTACTGGCAGCGGACCCGAGACACCGAGCTGACGGAGCTGTTCACCGCGTGGATGGACACCTGGGTGGACGCGACGGCGCGCGCCGAGAACGGCAAGCCTGCCGGCATCATCCCCGCCGCCATCCACTGGCCGGACGGCGGGATTGGCGGACTATCCAAGGACTGGTGGGATCCCCGTAACCACAGCGAGCCGACGCTCTACCAATGGCCGAGCGCCATGGGTGCAATGACGGATGCGCTTCTGCTGACATACCACATCACCGCCAGCGAGAAGTATCTTGAACCGATTCGCTCCATGGCCCGCATTCGGCTGAGACACATCGAAGACCCACAGAAGGGAGAACCCGGCTCCGAGGCCTGGTGTGCGGCACGCATGGGCTTCCTTGCCGGCACCATCGCCAAGTACCGCCTGCTCACTGGTGATGACCAGTTCGACCGGCTGTTGGGCGGGGGCGCATCCCCGCACGTGGCCTTCCGGCTGACCGGCGAGCGCGACCCGCTGCACGCCGCCCTGCGGGACAATGCCAGGGCCTTCGCTCACAACTTCGAGCGCTACACGAGCGAGGTCCGCTACACCGATCGAGTGCTGCGCTTCCCGGCGGTATTCCAAGGCGACGTCAAGCTCGCCGAGCCCAGCTTCCAGGTGCACAGCCCAAGGCCGGAACTTCTCTACTCGACGGCGACAGGCGATCCCGGCGCAGTTGGCTACTTCCCCATGAATGCCGTTCGCTGGCTGACGTCGCCTCGGGAGATTGCCGCCCTGGTGACGGATGCTGGGGCCAGTCGCTTCGAGGCCGAGCTGTTCCACTTCGGTGTCGAGCCGCGCGAGATGGGGGCGGAACTGTACCTGCTGAACCCAGGTGAGTACGCGTTGTCGCTGCTCGACCCGGAATCGGATCGACCCCTCCATGCGCAGCGCGTGACAGTCGCAGGCCCGCGCACACGCGTCGAGCTCGAACTGCCGGCACGGCGGCTCTGCGTGGTCCGTATCGAGCCGCCTCGCTGACGAACTGGTGAGCCGCGGAGGCGGGCAGGCCTAGCGGCGGCCCGGGAGGACCAGGCTGTGGCCGTCAAATCGCAATGAGACACCTCTGGGCTTGCCTCAGATTCGCTCGACTGACCCCGTGCCCCCAATTCCTCGGCGTGTGCGGCCGTGTGCACGGCACGCGGCTCAAGAAGCGCGTCAAATGGTTTCATGGGTGGTTGACAAGGACACGTCTGCACATGGCGTTGCTTGGAATGCGCGCGAGCGCGTAGAGGCGGCTTCGTTCACGCTTGACACGCGCGACGTTTCCCAGACCATGCGTGCCAGGCTCACGGCCACCTGACAGACACTCCCCACCCCTTGCTCAGTATGTTTGGGGCCATGATGCAACCTACGGAGCGGGCGCTACGTCATGCTTCTCCAAATGTCGGAAGTGTTCGCCAACGGCATCCGTCGCCCCAGTTCAAGTGCGGCTACGTCGAGCGGAACGAACGCTCTGCCGTTCCAAGTGAGGAAGAGCAAGCTCGGGTCATCCAGCGGTCGACGGAAGTGGAACTCCACGGAGAGAACGTCAGTCCTGTCTGGGGTGAGCCGACGGAGAGCGGCGTCGAACAAGGACGTTCGATAGACGCGTCCCGGGGTCAACTGCCGATTGCAGCGGACAACGCGAGCGAACAGGTTTCCCAGCCATCCGGGCCGGTCGGTGCTCAGGACGAAAGACCGCAGCCCCGTGCGCTCAAGCGTGACCTGTCCGTTCAGGCTCGAGAGAATCCGTGTCGGCACGGTTCGCCGCAGGTTGAACTGGTAAATGCCGCCGACATAGAGCGTCAAGAATTGCCCGCTTGTGTTGAGGATCACCACCGTCCCGTCGGGATTCTTCTCGACGTGGGCGCGGACAACGTCCAGACTCGTCAGTACATCGTGCTCAGGCCGCTGCATGCTCGCCAGGTACGTCTTAGGCAGGACAGCGGAAAAAACCGCGCCAGGCAAGAACAGGCCGATCAGAACATACCAGCCCCAGATCCGAGTCGGCAGCGCAATCGGAGGGCGACGCGGCGGTTCTTCGCCTCGTTGGTGGCATCGGCGAGCCAACGGCGCCGTCGTGCAGAGCAGGAGCGCCAATAGGTAGCTCATCGGAACGAACGGATAGTAGAGCAGTCTTCCGGAAGGATCCGTGGCAGCCTGTGGCAGTAGCGCCAGCACGAACAACGCTAACGACCACTGCACCACGGGCTCGCGCCGCATCGGCCAGATGCCCCACAGAAAAAGGAGCCAGACGAGTCCACCAAGCAGCGCCAAAGGCACTGAAGTGTGAGGCGCGAAAAGTGTCAGGATCGGCGGGATCAGGGTCAGCGCGCCCGAGAACATCACCGGCATCGCCGTGGCGACATTGCCCAGGTATAGGCGAGTCTGCGCCAACGGATCGAGATAGAGGAGATTGCCCATTCCGCCGAGATGCAGCAGCTCATAGGCAGCCAAGAACACAAACAGTATTGCTGCGCTGTACCACGATCGTTTGATCGCTAGGGCAAACGGCGCTTTCTCCGATCGCGTCAAGAGCCACTCCAGCAACACTACGGAGAGCGGTGCGACCACCGCAGATTCCTTGCACGTCAACGCAAGGGCCAGGCATAGCAGCGATGTCGCCAACAGGATCGGACGACCAGTCTCTCGCCAAGAGACATGCGCAAGCAGCGCCGCGTTAATGAACGTGACGCATAGTAGGTCGGTCATCGTCGCGATCCATCCCACAGTCAGCGAATGGTCCTCACAGGTGATGAACAGCAGTCCCGCCACAAATGCGACCAATGCCCTGCCGGTCAGCCGTGCGAATAACCGGAACGTGGTGAACGCGACAAGTCCATGGAGAACGATCGACAGAAGATGTAGTGGCAATGCGTTGTCCTTGAAGAGCCGATAGGACCCTTCGAGGATTAGACTCGGGAGCGGACGGAAGAAGCCCCCCTGTGTCCCCCGTTCGAACCACCATAGGTTGGTGAAATCGGGAACCTGCTCAATGCCAACTGACCAAAGCCCCAGCCAACGGGAGTACGGCAATGGTTGTTGGCGCAACGCATTGACAAGGAGAAGGTCGTCTGCTACGAAGCCGCCCGACAGATAAGCGTGGTTCAGCACCAGCGACAGCAGCAGGAACAAGAACAGAGTCGGCCAAAGGGCTAGCCAATGGCTTGCCTTGACGTTTGATGGCCGTGGGATCTCGTGATTCACCGGCCAATTGTCTTCGCCGACAGATGGATGCTACCCTCGTATCGAGGGGTCACCCGATCCGGGGTTGTCCATGGCAACGGGCAATAAATCAGGCCGGACAAACCAGCCTAGACGCTGCCGGCCACCGTTGAGCGACGCGTCTTCGCTGACACCGGGATTACCGCCCACCATCCCGCCGCCTGAGCCGTCTCGGTCGCGCGGATCGTCAGGTCACCTACAAAGGGGCCGTGGCTGCATACGCGACTCGGCTGCGGTCAGGCTCGTGCATCGACGCGTCCGTCCTGCCTCAACCCGATTCAACAACTCACAGGGCACAGGGTTGCGCTAGGCCCAGACGACGAGAGCTCTCGGTGCGAGGCCCCATTCCTGGTGTCCCAATGCTATTTGATGGAAACGAACCGACCTGGGATCGAATGTATCTCCATATGTGGACAAGGTCGCGGACTCCGATGACGGAGTGTACTGGTCAAGCAGTTTCCCCCTGCTCGAAAGCCGCAGGTCACTCTCTGAGGTGACGTCGCCAGCGGCTCAGGCCGCAAACAGATGATCCCATCGACTTTAATTTTACGAAAGGCAGCATAAGATATATTGACGGAAGCACGAACATCAACTATAATGAACCACGGTTGACTTTTCTTCAATACGACGAGGAGCGACATAGACGATGCCCAGCGAGTTGCCAGACTGGTTGGCCGACCTCGATGAGGAGGATCTACAGTTCATCAGACGGCTGGTCTTGGGTTCCGGCTCGCTCAAGGCGCTGGCTGAGGCGTATGGCGTCTCTTACCCAACGGTGCGGGCCCGCCTCGACCGGCTGATCGCGAAAGTCAAAGCGGCGGAGGATGCTTCGCCGTGGGACCCGTTCCGAAGACGAATCGCGATCCTCGTCGCCGATGGCAGGTTGGCGCCATCCGTGGCTCGGGAGTTGATCCGAGCGCACGCCGAGAGCGTGAACGGAAGTGAGAACGGAGGCAGAGTAGGTGAGCAATAGACCTATCATCATCGCATTTGCGGCGGTCGCGATTGGCGCGGCGTACGGCGCTCTCTCGACTGCGGACTGGCACTGGACGGTCTCTGCGCGGTGGGCATGGCTTCCTGGCACGCTCTGGGGAGTGCTGGTGGGCACATACGGAAGCATTGCCTGGCGTCTCGCGCGGATAGGTCGCGGGCGCAGCTGGGTGATGACCCTCGGTATGCTGCTGGTAGGGGCCTCTGCCGGCATGCTCGTAGGCGGCCTGGCTTTGCTGGCCATGCACCGGCCCTGGCACATCTGGTATACCTGGCTGCTGCCCGGCGTCCTCGGGTGCACGCTAGTACCTTACCGGCTCTCAGGCGTTCGCCGCGATTACGAGGCGGCGGAGATGCGCCGGATCTCGGCAAGCGACATTGTCTCGACCTAGCGAGGTCCATGCGCCAAGGGGATGCGCGCACGACCTGCGCTATCCCGCCAACGAACGCCGTCCGGGATAGCGTCGTGCGTGAGGCGAGCCCTGCGCTGATACGCAAATCTCTAAGAGGAGGCGTCATAAGTGAAAACTCGAACGCTGGTGCTGGTCGGTTGGGTCGTGGTCGGATTGGCCGTCCTGACGGTGGTGCTGATGAATGGCGGCAAGGTCACGCAAGCGCAGCGCGGCTCCGACAATCGAGTCGTGCTCGCTAATGGAATCACAGTTCTGATGTACCCCGTACCGGGAGCAGAGAAGGTGGCGCTTGTGTACTTCCACCCTGTTGGATTCCTCCACGAGCCGAAGGGCATGATTCAGGCGGCCCACTTGCTGGAGCACTTGGCGTGTCAAGGCGCGACGAAGAGCTACCAAGCCGGCGAGGCTATGCGCCTGTTGAACCAAGAGGGTATGGCGAATGCAGAGACCCTCTCAGACTTCACCTACTTCGACCATGTGCTTCCCCCAGGGCAGTTGGAGCCGGCGCTGCAGATCGCGGCGGAGCGACTAAGCAGTCTCAGAATCGTCCCTGAGATCATTCGCCAGGAAGCACCGAAGTGTCATCAGGAGGCCGACATTGTCGAGCGCAACCCGAGCGCGGGGATGCTGAAGCATGCCTTCATGGCGTTCGGTCAGGCGTGGCGCCACGGCGCGAGGGAGGTACAAGTGCGCGAGGGGCTTGAACGCATTCCCGTCGCGGACCTGGAGCGCTTCTATCGCGCCTCATACAATCCCCAAGGCGTGGTTGTAGTCTTGGCTGGCGCATTCGAGCGCGCCAAGGCGCTGGAGCTGGTCGAGAAGCACTTGGGCAGCATCAAACCCACCGGCGCAGCTGCGCCTCAACCGTTGCCGTGGTCACAGGTGCCTGAGGAGATGACGGTGCAGTGGGATAGCAGCGTCCGGGCGGTGTGCATCGGCTTTCCGCCGCCGGACGATGTCAAGGAGCGCTTTCTGCTCAACCTGTGGGGCAATCTGCTGTTTCAGAGGCTCATGACCGACACCCATATCCAGGCGGCGGCCGACGCGATGTACTGCACGAATTCGACGTGGGGGGTTGGGACGCTCCCCTTCTTCGTCTATGCAACCGCGAAGGCGAACGTGAGCGCTGAGCAACTTCAGCGACTGCTGGCCGCACGTGTGCGCAGCATCACAGCGGCGAAGCCCGGCTTGACCGAGATGATGCAGTTCCGTGCCATGGCATCCCAGTTCGCCCATCCCCCGGAGTTCAACGAGGGCTTCATCCGCCAGCAGGGCCAGGCGCTTGCGTCGCAGCTTGGCCGCAATCCTGATGAAGCAGCCGCGATGGTGATGGGGAACATGGCCATTCAAGCGGGCTTGCGTGAGTTGCTGCTGGGAACAGACTCAGCACAAGTTGCGAAGGCGCTCCAGGCGGTGACCGCCGACGACCTTCACCGCCTGCTGCGCCGGACCCTCGATCCATCCAGGGGCTTCGTCACCGTCCTGATGCCCATGGGTCAAGCAAGGTAGCGTACTGTGAATAATCCAGGCCAGACGCACGGCCTGTGAGGTGATTGGGCGCCAGTAGGGTGGGGACTCAGCCCCCCACCCGCAGGCCGCCCCAACTCCGAAGCCCAGGGGGACGGAGACGAAGCCTTCCGATCCCAAGGCGTTCTGACGGTGGCGGAGGAAAACGACCTGGGATCGAGACTCTCTCCGGCTGTGGACTGCAACGGCGGGCTCCGATGACAGAGCGTCTTCGAGTAGGGGATGCTGGTATCGAAACGCTCTCTCTCGTCCGGAGAGCGGTCTCAGCGTCCCTGAACCTCTACATTTGGCCCTATAATACCGGTTCGAGAGCAGGGCGATCGCGGGAGCAGCGGCGCGAAGTGTCCTATTGGCCTGTGACATGTGCGCAGAAGGCCCACCTGCCCCGCACAACGGGTGTCCCAAGCCCATGTGTAGCCGCTGCCTAAATGCCCGGTTTCTTTGCCACTTCGCGCTCATCAACAATAGGAGTGTTGCCAGGTAAGGGAATGCGATTGAGATCAATCACGGTCCCGTCGACATGCAGAACCACGTCGGTTCGCGCGCGAGCACAATACCCGGCGCGCTGGCCGGGCTGCAATGGACGCCATCCCTCCTCCTCCAAGCGGACGTACTCCGCCGGCTCGCCAGAGGGTAGTCGCACAATCTCGAGTTTGCGCGGTGGATTGGACGGGGGTACGAGGATTCTTAGATACGGTTTCGTGTAGAAATCGCCGGCCATCGCATGCGCTTCGATGGGTTTGAACGTCTTGAGCGTGAGCGGCGCGCCTGCGGTCTTGA
Source organism: Armatimonadota bacterium (assembly GCA_020354555.1). Lineage (NCBI taxonomy): Bacteria > Bacillati > Armatimonadota > Armatimonadota bacterium. The sequence continues at coordinate 1,430,283 of CP070648.1, forward strand.
CCTTCAGCACCGCGGGCCAGAGGCGCTCGAATTCTTCACGGCTATCGAAGTGGATGTCGTACAAGACCTCTGCCGGTCCCCCCGTAAAGGGGCTAATCTCAAGCGCGCGGTGAAGATGCGCATTGAATTTTGGTGGCCAGGACTTCGGCCATGCCTTGACAGATCCGTAGCCGACAAGAGCCCACAGAGGAGCCACTGCAAGCGCTGTAACGACCCCGATCGCAACTACGCTGGCCACCCACGATCGTGAAAGGCCTGCGTCCGTCGCTGGCATGCCGACCAGCCGTCGAACCCGGCTGAGCAGCGATCCGTGCGTGGCGGTCAGCGCTGGCTGCGGCGCGGGGCAGCGAAGCTGCTCCAGCTCGGCCAGGGCGCGCGCATAGGTGACCGCATCCCCGCAGACGGCCACCGCCAGATCGTCGCAGCAGTGTTCCCGCTCCACGCGGATGCGATGTGATAGCCACCAGACCGCTGGATGGTAGAAGAGCAGGGTTTCCACCACGGTCTGTAACATGTTAACCAGGTAATCGCTGCGGCGGATGTGAGCCAGCTCGTGGGCGATCAGCGTCTCCAACTGCTCCGGCGTAAGGCCAGCCAGCGCACTGGGCGGCAGCAGGATCGCCGGCCGTAGCCAACCGATCACCATCGGGACTCTGGCCGCGGCCGACTCCAGTAGCCGCACCGGCCGGCTGACTTTCAGCCCTCGCGACAAGGTCGCAAGGGTCTGTCGCCAACGATCCTCGCTCAGCAGGACGCCTCGCCGCTTGCTGCGCACTATCCGACTCCATCCGATCAGCAGTCGGAGCGAGAGGGCGAACACGCCGATCATCCAGGCCGCGGCCACCCATGCCAGCCGCGCCTCGCCCCAGGCCCAAGCGCTGGTCAATCGCGCTCGCCAGCTCGGAGACGGTATCTTGGGAAGGTTGTGCAGTGCCGCAGCCGCAGGCGCGCGTGCGCTCGCCAGCGGAATCGGCTTAGACACCACCGGCGTCGTAGCTGGCGGCGGCTCACGACCTACCGTCACACTGACCGGCTGTGAGCTTTCCGACATGAGGACGAAAGTCACTATCGGGCAGGCCGCCATTACCGCCAGGACAGCCAGCAGTGCGGCATAGCGTGTAGCGGCCTTCGCCCGCCGCAAGCCGGCCAGGGCAACCAGCGCGAGGAGAGCGGCTGCCGCGCCCTGCCAGATGAAATGCACCAGCACCGAGCTCAGCTTCAGAACGGTAGGATCGTCGAGCAGCTTCATAATCCCACTCATTTCCGTCTCCCTTCGACCTCGTCGAGCAGCCGGCGGATCTCGTCCAGTTCCTCTGGTTTGGCCTTCTTATGTTCGAGAGCGCTAAGCACCAACTGTCTGGTTGACCCCTCGAAGACCCGCTCGAGTAGATCCCCAGCCAGTCTCCTCACAACTCTCTGCCGGCTGTGGCGTGGACGATAGACGTGCGCGCGCTGGCTTCTGTCGCACACTACCAGTCCCTTGTCCCTCATGATTTGCAGCGTCTTGAGAACGGTGGTGTAGCCGGCGCGCCTGCGCCGCGAAAGCGCCTCCATGACAGCTCTAACGGTGCTGGGTCCCTGATCCCAGAGGGTCTTCAGAATCTCCAGTTCGAGGTCCGTCGGTCGCCTCGTCGCCGGTGATGCCATTTCTGAACGCTCCTTCATGCCGCCGTGCTTGTCGGCCGGGCAGAACGCCGTGTCCGCTCTACCCGTGCTGTCTACGACTTCTTTCGTACGAAGGATTACCATTTACTGCTTGATCTGTCAAGGGCAAGTCGTAGCTACTGCGGCGGTCAAGCGGCGATGAGACCGGCTCGGGACACCCAGGCTGATCTCACATCCGCTGAGCCGACCGGCGGCGTCAATGCGCATCAACATACACCCGTTTGCACAGGATGCTGCTCGCAATCAGTCCAAGCACACAGACGTGGTCTCACGCAGGCTTGACAAGGACGCCTGACGCCATGAGCAACCGGTTTCTCAGGTCTCCCCTCCTCAAGACGCTTTTGCCCGACTGGTATGTGTTCCATCAGCCCTGTCCGTATCCGCCAGGTCTTGATGGACTCCTTTTCGATGGCTTCATCGAACGGTTGAAGGACACCTTCGATGCGATGGTGAAAGGGGAATCACGTCGGGGTGGGCCTCAGGCCCGGCCATAATGCACCGTGACACGACGGACAAAGGAGATGCATCATGAAGCCGATCACGCGGAGAACCTTTATCAAGACCTCGATTGCGGGCGCCGGATGGGTGGTCGCAGGGCTTCCCTCCGCTAAGATCGTCGGAGCCAACGACGATCTGCGCGTGGCCGTCGTCGGATTCCACGGTCAGGGCAGGTCACACGTCGGGCGCTGGGTCGGCATGGAAGGCGTGCGCTTGGTAGCGCTGTGCGACGTGGACGAATCGGTCCTCAATGGCATGGCGGCTCAGCTAGATCAGAATAACATCAGCGTCGAGAAGTACACCGATGTGAGGAGGCTGCTCGAGAACGACGAGATTGACGCAATCAGCATCGCCACGCCGAACCACTGGCATTCGCTGATAACGATCTGGGCGTGCCAGGCGGGCAAAGACGTCTATGTGGAGAAGCCTTGCAGTCACAACGTGTTCGAGGGACGCAAGTGCGTGGAGGCCGCCAGGAAATACAACCGGATCGTGCAGCACGGCACGCAGAATCGTGCCAGCTCGGACTGGGCGCGACAGATCGCCGTAGCTCAGAGCGGCAAATACGGGAAACTCCTGGTGTCCAAGGGCTACTGCTGCAAGCCGCGGTGGAGCATCGGCTTCAAGCCGATCGAAGATCCGCCCGAGCATCTTCACTTCGATCTGTGGCTCGGCCCAGCGCCGATGCAGCCGTATCACGGTAATCTCGTCCACTATAATTGGCACTGGTTCTGGGCCACGGGAAACGGCGATATAGGCAATCAGGGGGTCCACCAGATGGATATCGCTCGCTGGGCAATCAAGGGCGCCACGTTGCCCAGAAGCGTTGTCAGCATGGGCGGACGCTGGGTCGATGGCCCTGATTTCAAGGACCAGGGCGAGACTCCCAACATGGAGCTATCCGTGTTCGATTTCGGGGAGTCGCTGCTGGTCTTCGAAACCCGAGGTCTGGTGGGTAACCAATTAGGCGGGGTTTATTCGAACAAGGTGGCCAACGAGTTCTATCTCGAGGAGGGTGCGATCAAGGACGGTCAGTTCTTTCCCAAAGGGAGCGACCAAGGCGAGCCGCTGGCGGAAGTGGACTACCACGTCTACCCCAACTGGATCTTCGGGAACTTCATTGACTGCGTTCGCAGCCGCAAGCAGGAGGAGCTGAACGCCGATATCCTGGAGGGCCACTACTCCAGCGCCCTCTGCCACCTCGGCAACATCCCGTATCGCGTGGGAGAAGACGTCCCCTTCGAGGAGCGTCCAACGATTTTTCAGGAAAACGAGATCGTGAGCGACAGCATGCGCACGGTCCTCGAGAATACGGAGGCCCTCGGCGTGAAGCCGGAAGAGGCCACTTATCGCTTGGGCCCGAAGCTCGAATTCGATCCCGAGGCGGAGCGGTTCGTCAACAACCCGCAAGCGAACCAGCTCCTCACGAGAGAGTACCGCGATCCCTTCGTCGTGCCCAACAAGGTGTAAGACGCGTCCGCGCATCAGATGAGTCCTAGGGGTTGCTGAAAGGCGGCTCTCGCCGGTCTCTTTCTCTGTCCGGGAGCGACTGTGGTCTCGCAGTCGCTCCCGACTGGACCACGCCAACGCGCGACCCGTTGGCCGTCACAGGCAATGCGACGCGTCCGTTGGTGAATCACGCGGGGTGGGTGTCCCTGCGGGTGCGTCGTGTCCCGTCCGCGCGAACTTGCGATTGTCCTCACGCCTCGCTACCAGGGCTTGTGTCTGAGGCGCTTTCCGCCGCGCCGTAATCGGTTCCCTGTGCAAGGAGGCGGCGGGTCGAACCAACATGCCGCCCAAACCGAGGAAATCCGGACGAGACCCAGGAGTGCGACGCGAGATCAGTTGGGCGGGCGGCCGCCACAACGTGGACACAGGGCAGGCCTCGGCATCAACCGCGACACCGTTTGCCGGCAAACGCATTGCCTGGTTGTCTGACCGCTTGTTGCCCCGACGGCTTCGTGGTACAATCAACCCGCGGAGGACGGGCATCGAAGCGCTTGTCCAAGCCGGGCTCCGGCCTGGCGCCTAAGCCGATCAGCGAGGCAGCGCGCGTGATGTGCTTGGCGCGCGCCGGGATCGGCCGCAATCCGAGGAATGCGCGGTGACGCTGCCCCCGGAAGGAGGTGAAGCAAGGCCGCTCGGGGCATCGTGAGCGTTATGGTTCGATCTGATCGGACTATCGCTTTCGCATCACGCGGAGGAGGGACACGATGCGAACGAACCGCGGTTTTACCCTGATTGAGCTGCTGGTGGTGATCGCGATCATCGCGATCCTGGCCGCCATTCTGTTCCCCGTGTTCGCCCGAGCGCGGGAGGCGGCGAGAAAAGCCACCTGCCTATCCAACCTGAAGCAGATCGCTCTCGCGGCGATCATGTACGCCCAGGACTATGACGAGGTGCTGCCTAGCGCCAACGGCACCGGCTACGAGTGTACGTCGCACGCGGTGGAACCGGGAAACTCCTACATCACGATAGATGACGCCAACACGGCCGGGCTCGGCAGCACGGACTACTGGCAGTTGGGAGACGCGTTGCTGCCGTACGTCAAGAGCGTTGATCTGTTCAACTGCCCTACGCTGATCCGACGTGACGACCAGCAGGTGGTCGAAATCGTGGTGTTGACCGCGGGCCCCGCAGTGGGCGCGCGCAAGTTCGGGTGCGCCGCTATCCCCCCGGGTGACAACGACCGCTGGGACTTCGTTGGCTCCTACTGGTGGGGCTGCTGTCACTATCCCTCCGGGCCCGGCGTCTTGGCGTCGGACTACTGTGAGGAGCTGGGGGCGGTCTGGGACGCCGCCGTCTGGCTTCTGGGTTACGTCGATGACACGGACGACCCGGCGGAGTACTGGGCGTGCGGCAACGCGGTGGGCAACTTCGACGACCCGGTGTGGAAGCCGATGGCTGGCTGCAAATCGTACGGTGTTCACGAAGGTTACGGCTACGACTACATCAACGACCACGTGATCCCCGTGGAGATGGGCGGCGACCCACCGACGATCCCGATCTGTATGCCCGTCGCGTTCGTGGACGGCCACGTCAAGTACTACCGTGGCAGCTTCTACGAGACGATGATGCTGATGACGCAGCCCAACGAGATCCAGTAGGACACGGGCTGGTGATTCGTGACGTGCGTTTCGCCGGTGTGTGAAGCTTGAGAAGGCCAGCCCGTCTGAGTTCGTCTCTGGACGGGCCGGCCTTCTCGCTTCGAGATGCCTCGCGGTCGGACGACGCCGCCCCGGTCAGCCAGCCGCAGGACGACGGCGCGGAACCGGGGCGACTTCCCTGTTAGTTTAGTCCAAGGTCAGGAGGGACGGCGATGTTTGCGACAAGACGGCACATCCTAGCGTTGCTCACTGCTGCGGCGTTCGTGTGTCTGAACTCATGGGGTGCGCGGGCAGAGGAATCGGCGCCGGTGGCCGCCGAGGACATGCTGGCGCAGTACGTGAACGCCCCGGATCCGACGTGTCGGTGGGAGAAGGGGCCCGCGGCGTGGGACGATACGGGATCGCTCAGCGACATCCTGCTGACTTCGCAGACGTGGCGCGGGATCACATGGAAGCACTTGCTGCGACTTGCCATACCCGCCGAGGTCAAGTATCCGGGCTGGATGCTGCTCTACATCACCGGCGGCTCCGGCGAGGCAAGGCCGGGGAGGCGGGAAGGCCAGGACGCCGAGGCGATCGCCATTGCTCGCGCGATCGAAGCGCCGGTGGCCGTGTTGTACCGCGTGCCCAATCAGCCTCTGTTCGACGGCATGGTCGAGGATGAGATTATCTCCTACACGTTCCAGAACTACATGATGGATGCCGACCCGACCTGGCCGCTCCTGTTTCCGATGACCAAGAGCGCGGCGCGAGCGATGGACGCCCTGCAACAATACGCCAAGCGGGAGTGGCAGCAGGAGATCCACAGTTTCGTGGTGTTCGGCCATTCGAAGCGGGGCTGGACGACGTGGCTGACGGCGGCGGCGGACCGCGGCAAGCGGGTCAAGGCAATCGCCCCCGCGGTGTTTGACAACCTCAACATACGCGAGCAGATGCCGCACCAGGTAGAGCTGTGGGGCGCGTATAGCGAGGAGATTGATGACTATTCGTCCAAGGGCCTGACTGAATTGCTCGACACGCCACGAGGTCGGATGCTGGTGACGTCGGTTGACCCCTACACCTTCAGGGCGAATCTAACCATGCCGAAGTTGATCCTCAACGGCTCCAATGACCCGTACTGGGCGACGGACGCCCTCAACTATTACTGGGATGACCTGGTGGGCCCGAAGTACGTGCTCTATGCGCCGAACCGCGGCCACGGGATCATGGGATCCGAGTGCGTCCCGAACACCCTTAGCGCCTTCTTCCGCACCGTGGCGGCGGGCAAGGCCATGCCGGAGATCTCCTGGACCAGACAGGTCGAAGGCGATACAGTAACACTCACCATCAAGGCCCCACAGGCAACCGGCGCGCGGGCGTGGGCGGCAACCGCCGATGATTTGGACTTTCGCCCTCAGACGTGGCGGTCAACCGAGATGGCGGGCGGCAACGGGGTCTTCACAGTCACCATCGCGCGGCCGGCGGACAAGAACATCGCAGTCTTCGGGGAGGCAGACTTCACGGCTGACGGTAGGGCCTTTACTCTGTCGACCCAGAATGCGATCCTGAAGAAGTAGTGTCGATCCTCAGCGTCCGCGGGGAATCTCTGACTAGGCCGGCCTGGTGTGGAGCGTCCGTGCTCCGACGCAACCGCCACGTCATGCATGCCGGTCGCTGCGCGGGCGCGATACGCCAAAGGCTTATTTACCCTTGCTCAGAGGACAGTAAGTCACATCCGTCCGAGGCGGACAAGTCCGGCGCGGACTGCTGAGTCACATCAGCCGGCGCATTGAAGTACACCTCAGGCGTCCCTGATCCCGCATCTCGTAGTTCCGGCGAGCTTGCGATAGTCATCACGCGCAACCACGTCGTCCGTGCCTGGAGTGCCGCTGTGCCGCGCCGGGACTGCCGGCGCTCTTTGGGCACAGGGATGCCCTTCGCCGCAGAGCAAGCGCTTCATTGCGGCACAGTCATTGAGGTACCAAGAGGACTGACTTCGGCGCGCATGGAATGGCCATCCGCCAAGTCGGAATCGCGCCATTGCGCTGACGGCCGACGGAGACAAGGCTGGTGAGAGTGTCGACGGTTGTTGCCGCCGTAGTGGTAGTCGCTTTGGCTGGAATCGTGTGTGCCCGTCAGGCGCCTGTGTACGGTCGGGCTGGCGCGGGCGGGGGCGCGTTCACTGGTGCGAGGATACCCCAGGGGCGCTCGATGATTCCGCGCCAGGCTTTGGATCGCCCGGCACCGCCATCACGTGCTGATTCCCCCAACGCCATGAGGAGCAATACGATGAGACTGCACGAGACACGCTGGAAGGTTGACGGCAGACCTGTGCTTGGCACTTACGCCGGCGGGCCGGACAAGCTGGAGGATCTTCGGCATATCCGCGACGCGGGAATGAACGTCGTGCTTGCCGGCGAGGTCGAGTTGAACCCCGAGACGCCCGCGGGCGCGTTCTGCCTCGACAACGGCATCAAGGTCATGCACCACCTGACCCAGTTTGTCTATCACGGAGTCAGGCTCCGCGATGCGATCACGGCGGATCAAACGACGATTCCGCTCTTCTTCGCCAGCAGCGTTCCGGGACGGAAATCGCGGGTCGTCCAGGTTGACGATGAGATGATCCACTACCAGCGCATAACTGAGGCGGGGCTTGAGGGTTGTCAGCGTGGGTATGGCGACACGAAGCCGGCCGCACACCGGGAGGGCATTATCCTGTTCTGGCCTGAGGCATGCGCGGCGGAGGTCGCGCGGGTGAAGGACTCGCCCAACCTCTGGGGCTACTACGTGCTCGACGACAGCCCGGGTGATGCCGCGTCGGCGCTGCGCGCGTTGTATCAGGTGGTGCAGAAGGTGGACCCCGGTGGTCGCCACCCGGTGTGCGCCGGGTTTGGCGATGCCGGTTCGGTTATCAACCTGGTGCCGGGCAGTTGCGACATCATGCTCATCTACTGGTATCCCGTAAGCAGGTCCGGATATGACCGCGAGCGCACGGCGGCGGAGGTGCAGCACATGCTGACCACCGCGCGCCGGCGGGTGCCGGGCATCGAGTTCATGGGCGTGTACCAGGCGTTCGACGGCGCCCCCGGCGGAACGGGGCAGGGGGTACCGACCGCTGACCAGCTTCGAGAGCAACTCGAGGACTTCATCCGCGAGGGCGCCTGCGGGCTCGTCGCCTTCATCACTCACGCGACGGGCCTGCCGGGCTGGGCCGACATGCCGGAGCTAAGATCCACCATCAAGCAGGCCAACCAGGAGATAGTGGCCACCGGGGGCCTAGAGGTGAGACCCGAGACGGATTCCATGAAGCGAAATCGCATTCAGCCCGAGGGGCACTGGGAGCACCCGCGGCCGGTGCCGGGCGTCGTGCCCGCCTGGTACGCTGTGGGGCCCTTCGAGGATACGGAAGGGAAGGTGCTTGACGCGGTCTTTCCCCCGGACCAGGGGATTGACCCGAACGGCGTCTACCCGGTGAAGTTCGGTTCGGCCACGTGGCGCGTACGCGAGACGACCTGCGGGGTGCTGGGCTTGTCCGACCTCTACGGGCACTTCGAGCACGGCCTGGAGTACGCATTCTGCGACGTGACCAGTCCACACGAACAGACGGTGCAGATGCGCGTTTGCTCGGATGATGACGCTGTAGTCCGTCTGAACGGGAAGGAAGTATATCGCTTCGACGGCAACCGGGGGCTCGAATACGACAAGGACACCGTCCGGATGACGCTGCCTGCCGGCACGTCGCGGATCGAGGCTAAGATCTACAATCGCGGAGGCATCTGGGGACTGATCATGCGGTTCACCGACCTAGATGGGCGGCCAGTCGAGGGGCTACAATTCTCGCCGGACGCCGGCTGAGGACGCCTTGTGCTTGCCACATCGCGATGACACATCCGTGATAAGGCTGGTTTCGTCAAGCGCTTGATGCGGTCAAATCAAAGAGTCAATCGGGCTGCACTCCCGGTGTCCCTGCTCTTGCATCTTGTGGCCCTGACGAGCTTGCGATAATCCTCGCGCCTGGCCACAAAGGTCCGTCCCTCAAGTGGTTTTCGGCGCGCCAAGATGGGCTTTCTGTGGGCGCGCACGGCCATGATGTACCGGCCTCATGGGCGCCTGACCGGCACAGACGGTCTCACGTGGGCTTGATCGGTGCATCCGTTCCGAAAGACGGCGAGGACATTCAGGAATTGATGTCAGGCGTGTGCGACTGTGCATCGCTCTGGGAGACCGCCTACCAGTTGAACCTTTTCGCGAAGTCCGCGTCTTTCTAATTGAGAGGAAACCGAGGAGGCATCGTTGTCTTCAAGTAGAGATCTGGTACGAACCGAGCTCCTCGCCATCCGATACGCGCGAGGAGACGATGAAGCCATGGGTGAGCTGGCCTCAATCTGGCAGAACCCCCTCTACTACTACGTACGGCGTCTTGCTCGAGACGAAGAGGACACCTTGGACATTATGCAGGACACGTGGGTGCTGGTCATTCGGAGATTCAGGCAGCTGCGGAACCCGGCCGCCTTCCCCGCGTGGCTCTTCAAGATCGCTCGGAATGTCGCACACAGCCATACCCGCAAGAGCCGGCGCCAGGAAATCGGTGCTGAGGACGAACCCGTACCCCAAAGGATGCAGGAAGAAAGCAGCGACCCGCTGGCCGAATTCACCGCGGAAGACGTTCATCGCGCACTGGGAAAACTCACTATGGCACACCGCGACTGTCTCACGCTACACTTCATTGAAGGGTTTTCACTCCTGGAAGTGAGCCAGATCGCGGGCGTCCCGCTCGGGACAGTCAAGTCGAGGCTCTACCATGCCAAGAAATGCCTTCGTCGCGCACTGGAAGAGGAGGTCAACCGAGATGAATGACACAGAGCGGAGGGAGGACATTCTGCAACTCGACGCGATCCCGGCAGATCTCAGAGACAGACTGCGACGGCAAGTCATGGGCATGCTCCACCAACCCTTGAGCCTATGGGAACGATTGCTGCTTGCCTGGGTTGCCGTGTTGATGGTGGGCCTCGCGGTTTTCTGCGCTCTGATGCTGTTTAGAACCGACTTGGCTGCATCGCAGCGCTTCTACCTGGTTGTGACGCTGCCGCTTGCTGGCGTGGTCGCCGTCTGGTCCTTCCACACACTGAGGCGAGGCACCCGTCGCCCGATGAAGGACGATGTACTTGTCGAAGGTGCGGCATGGCTGTTTTTCGTGATCGTCGTGTGCTGGGAGCTCATCACTGGCCGCGGGGAAAGTGCGGTCGTGGCGATTATAGTGGCCATTGTCTTGGTTGGCTTCCCTATTACGTGGGGCCGCGTAAGGACGTCGGAGCTGCGCATCCGTGAGACAGTATTGCGTATCGCATTACATTCCCTGGACAGTGGGGGAAACGCCGACCGAGGAGCCAGGCAATATGGCAAGAGCAACACGGAGACACCGAGAGACGCGGCATAGGTTCGGGTTGGCCCGCGCGTACTTGTCAGCCCCGCTTGACCCCTGTCCCCCCGACCCCCCGAAGAATGCCGTCAGGGCGAATCCTGGCGGTCTGATCGCCTTTGGTTCCGCCGCTCAGCCCTGCTATCCTGTATTGTATGGACTTCGTGGGCAATCTGTTCTCGGACGTCTCTCGTGTACCGGCCTCACGGGCGCCTGACCGGCACTTGTGGTCCAGACGAGCTTGCGATAGTTCTCACGCCTGGCCACAAAGGTCCGTACCTGCAGCGCGTTTCGGCGCCTCAGCATCCCCTCCCGGCGGCGGAGTCGAGCAGGAACACTCGCCCTGCTTGCCCAAAATGGCTAGGGCCGTTGCGCGGCCATCCCGGCGCCAAAGGCGCTCAGGGACTGTAGCACTCTGTGCATTCCGACAGCGGCGAGAACACGTACCTGCTGCGCGCAACACGCGGGCAGGTTCACACCACAAAGGGGAGCGTGCGATGCGAATACTACTGCGATTGGCGGCCTGCGCGGCCCTTCTGGCAGCCTGCCTGGGGATGGCGCAGGGCAGTCTCATAGACGAGAGCCTGCAGGCGCTGCGTGCCGGGCCCGACCCCGGGGATCACTTCTCGTTCGTGGTGGTGGCGGACACCCACGCCGGGCTGACACCGGACGAGAGCGTCACGCTGCGGGCGAACATGCGCGAGATCGCCCTGCTCCGCCCGGAGCTGGTGCTCGCCGCGGGCGACCTCATCAAGGGCTCGGCCATCGACACCCTGGACCGGGAGTTCGCCCAGGCCTGGTCCGACAGCAAGCTCTGCGGCGCCCCGTTCTTCCCCGTCCCCGGCAACCACGACACCGCCGGCCCGGAGACCTCCGCCCTCTGGGAGAAGCTCTACGGCCCGCTCCGCTATTCCTTCGACCGGGGCAATGTCCACTTCGTGGGGCTCAACACCATGGAGGCCGGCGGCCTGCAGTCTCCGGCCGTGCTCGCCTGGCTCGAGGCCGACCTCGCCGCCGCCACGGCCAAGCATGTCGTCGTCTTCCAGCACGACCCGGGCTGGGCCCGCGACTGGCCCCGCTGGCAGCCCATCCACGATATCCTGCGCCAGTACCCGGTGCGGCTGGTGGTGGCCGGGCACTGGCACAGCTACCACAAGTTCGACCCCGTGGACGGCATCCACTATCTGGTCATCCCCGCCGTGAACGGCATCACCCCCCAGGTGACCCCCGCGCAAATGGAGGAAGGCCGTTTCTCCGGCTACCTGCTGGTCAACGTGCGCGGGGACGAGATCTCCTACGCTCCCATCCGCGCCGGCAGCATCTACCCGCCCGATGTTTCGCTGATGCGTAACACGCTCGAGCGCGAGCGGCTGCGCCGGCAGGCGGTGCAGGCCCCGGTGATCGGCTACACCTTCGGCCGCCCCGTCCAGCGAGCCATCCGGGTGAAGATATCCAACCCCTACCCCAAGCCCCTCGCATCCACGCTCACCTGGGAAACCGAGGGCAAGTGGCAGATCACGCCGCGCTCCGCCAAATACCTGGCGCCCGCCAATGGCGACACCTCCCTCACGTTCGCGGTGCGCGCTCCGGCGGACGGCGTGATGTACCCCACGCCCGTCTATTCCACCGAATACCTCTACGGCCCGGATCAGGCGAAGAAGCTGCTCGTGCGCGGCCGGCTGGAGCTGCGGCCGTCGTTTGCCGTGGTCAAAGCCGCCCGCCCGGTCGTGGTGGACGGCAGGCTCGACGAGTGGCGGGGCGTGCCCGGCGCACCGCTAAGGTATGCATCGCGCATTAGCATCACGGAGGTGGACAACCTCTCCGCCGAGGTGCAGTGGCAGTGGGACGAGAGCAAGCTCTACCTGGCGGTGACCGTGCGGGACAACGTCTTCTACCAGCCCTACACCGGCGACGGGGTGTGGCAGGCCGACTGTCTGGAGATGACCTTCGACCCGGCGGCCGACGGCAACGCCCAGGGCCACCGCGGGGACGACAGCGACTTCAGCATGGCCCGCGTCACCGATGGCTGCCAGGCCTGGGTTGCCCGTTCACCGGACGGCTTCGAAGGCGTGGCCCAGGATATCCCGCTGGCCGTGGAGCGCAGCGGCAACTACACCCTGTACGAGTTCGCCATTCCCGCCTCCCGGCTGGGCCTTACTGGCCTGGAGGCAGGCAAGCACGTCGGCCACAGCCTGGCGGTACAGGATCTGGACGGCAACGTCCCGGGCAAGCGGCACTGGTGGGTGGAGTTGCTGCCCGGGGTCGGCGGGGGCTCGTACCCGTGCCCGCTCTTCGAACTGGTGCTCAAGTAGGAATCAAGGTAGCGCAGGCGTCCCGCCCGCGAGGCTCTTGGGCGCGCGGTTCGCAACGGCGCGGTGTGTCCCGGGGATTGTTGTCCCTGGCAAGTGGCAATGAGGCGCCTCTACGGGTGCTCCAGGCTTGCTTCGGATCTGCTCACATGGCCCCACCTGGCGCCGGTCAGGGGTGAATGAGACCATCGGGCGGTCGCTCAACAAGCTTGGTGCGACGACAGATGGTCGCCTCGACATGACGAGTTCGACGCCAGGGCCATTGCAGCAGGGAAGCAACTGCTTAGGGATAATACCGCCCTGGAGGCGTGCGCACTTGGGCGCTGGAAGGAGCACGGGTGATCGAGGTCAGGGAACTGGGGCCTGAGGCGACGGGGCAAATCGACCTAATCCCTATCAGCTTCCGGGTCGAGTCGGTCCTCGATGTCGAGGAGATCGATGGCGGCCTCGGTGGGCTGCTTCTGAGAGAGAGGAAGCTGGACCAACCATATGTGAAGGACTACGACAGCGACGAGGATGAGAGGCCCACCCGATGGGCGGGCCGGTTCGACGTCTCGAACTGGGGCTTCTTCTTCGCACTCAGCGGGGACGACCCGGTAGGGGCAGCTACCACAGCATTTCGTTCCCCGGGCGTGCACATGCTTGAGGGAGCTGCTGACCTCGTCGTGCTGTGGGACATCCGTATGCACCCGGACTGGCGGAGGCAAGGTATTGGCAGCAAGCTGTTCGAGCGCGTGGTGGACTGGGGCCGGCGGCAGGGCTGTCGGCAGCTGAAGATCGAGACGCAGAATATCAACGTGCCTGCATGCCGGTTCTACGCAAGTCGTGGCTGCCGCCTGGAGGCGATCATCCGCCGCGCGTACCGGGAACCGCAGGTCGCGCACGAAGCGATGCTGCTCTGGTATCTCGATCTCTGAGCGCCCGTTGGGAAACTGAGACAGCCGTGAGCCGGCACCCAGGGCGGCCCGGACCGCGGAACGGAGAATCGTACGTCGCCTCGGAGGGGGACTAGCATCGAGAGTGGTAACGTTCAGGGGGCAGGTCACTGCCCCGCCAAGGAGGAAGCAATGGTAACAACGTTTCGTAAGATCTGCATAATGACGTGCGCGGTCGGACTGATCCTCTCTGCCATCGCCGTCGCAGAGGAGCTCAAACCCATCGAGCTTCCCAAGCCTCGTACCGAAGGCGGCATGCCCCTGATGGAGGCCTTGAAGGCGCGGCAGACTAACCGGTCATTTAGCCCGCAGAAGCTGCCGGAGCAGGTCCTCTCGGATCTCCTCTGGGCGGCGTGCGGGGTCAACAGGCCCGATGTGGGAAAGCGCACCGCACCCAGCGCGATGAACTGGCAGGAGGTCGATGTCTACGTCGCCTTGGCCGACGGGGTCTACCTCTACGACACGAAGGCTCACCGGCTGGAGCCGGTGTTGGCCGACGACCTCCGCGTCATGACGGGAACCCAAGGCTTCGTGAAGGATGTGCCGGTCAACCTGGTGTACGTGGCGGATCTAGCGAGGATGAAGGGAGCGAGCGACAGGGACAAGGTCTTCTACTCCGCCGCCGACACAGGCTTCATCGCTCAGAACGTCTATCTCTACTGTGCCTCAGAAGGCTTGGCGACGGTGGTGAGAGGCTTGGTCAACAGGCCCGCCCTGAAGGATGCTTTCAATCTGCGCCCAGACCAAGAGGTCATCCTGGCGCAGTCCGTAGGCTATCCCAAGGAGTCAGAGTAGCGTTCGTCGTTCCTTGCCAAGATCCGATCCGCAGCCCGAAGGATACGAAGCAAGCTCAGAGGTGCCGGTCATCAGCGTTGATGGGACGAATCGGGGGGTGAACTAAGGCACAGTCCGGGTGTCCCTGCTCTTGCATGGTTCCGTCCGCGCGACCTTTCGGGAGTCCTCGCGCCTGGCCGCGAAGGTCCGTACCTGAGGCGCTTTTCTGCGCGCCAGGATCGCTTCCCTGTGCCACGAAAGGACGGAGTATACCGGTCTCACGGGCGCCTGACCGCCACAAGGTGTCCCACTGCGATTCAACAACGGCAGCCTGTTCCAGGAAAGCCTATTCTGCAGTGATCTCGGTCCAGGCGACGGCAGTGCGGCCTGCCAGGTCACAGGTGGCCGATCTCAGCCTGTAGGTGCCTGGCTTCTCCAGCACGCACGCGGTCTCTATCAGGTAGCCTGATTCTCGTTTCGACACCTTGCAGCCCGGCGGTTCTGGATTCAGGACGGCGTAGTCATACTCCTCAGGACCGTAGAGCTCGAAGAGGACCACATCATTCACGCAGACGCCGTGCGTGTTCGCTCCAGGGGTGTAATACAGGGGGGCATCACCTTGAATGGCCTCGACTCGAATGGTTACGCGGCAGGGCGCCTGGAGCTTGGTCTGGCTCCAACTTACTTTGAGCTGAGGCGCAGTGCCCTCTGGGCGCTCGGGGATCCTGGCGCCATCTAGCACCGTTGTTTCCTCTCGGCCTCGCACCTCGACCTTGCCATCCTCTCTCACCCGGATCACTTCCCTGTAGCCCGAGAGATCCACGTCTCCCATGTCCCACAGAAGGTCGAAGGCTATCCCGAGCCTCAGGCATCTCTCTATCTCCGTGAAGAAGTTCCCCATGACCCTCCTGTAGGTGGCGCCCGCACCGTTCACCCTCTCGAGGTTAAGCTCGCCAACACCCCAGAGATTCCCTCGCCCCAGATCCACGTGGCCGAGATTGTACCCAGGTGGCAGGAGGATCACTGCCTCTGCCGCTGATCGGAGTGCCTCCAGGTCCCGGTCTGGGTTAGTCCTGACATGGTTCATCAGGTTTCTCGAGAGGGCCAGCACCTCTCCGAAGGGCACGCAAGCCAGCTCATGGCTGTCCCAGTAGAAGAATCGGGTGGCGCCCAAGGTGTAAGCGTGGGTTTGAAGCCATGGCGCGTCTGATCGGTCGACTTGGCCATAGATGCTCATCCCCCACTGCTTCCCTGTGGCTCTGGCGGCTCCGCGAAGGTATCCATAGATGATGGAGGCCAGGTTCCTGGGGTCATCGATAGGGAGCTGGCACCCATAGCACATGTTCATCTCAGGAAGCGTCCTTCGCGTGCCGACTCGCCCGGGTGGCTCGAAGACAATTGCGTTGGGGGGTCCCGCAGGATCCTTAGCGAGCTGGTAGATCGCCGAGCTCACCATGGTCTCCCACGTGTAGAGGTTCTGCTGATGGAACACCATGTCGCCAAGGTTTACGTCCTCCCGGGCCTTCAGGCCCGCGATCAGCCGCGTCGCAGCGCCCTTCTCCTGCTGCTCATCGAAGAGAGCCGTGAACTCCCTTAAGGCGATCTGCGGGCTAATCTCTCGCCTGAATGTCTCATCCTCAGCCAGGCGGGGACGTATCACATGGTCCCGCGTGTGAACCATGGGCTCATCGTAGAAGATGGTCGGTCCCAGGTAATTGCTGCGGTACAGGTGTTCAGGGAAACGGATCTCGTGCGGCGCTAACCCCCAATAGAAGACAGGGCTATCTTCTACCCACTTTGCCTGCTCGGCGTTCACGTTAACGCACGTGATCCCGTGGGCGAGCATGGTCCCGTAGTCCTCCTCGGTGAGCGGCACCAGCTCGTAGTCCGAATTATCGAAACGCCGCGTCTCGTCCCTCTGGCGCGTGTTGTGGGGCGGACCGATGAGCACATCGGGCAAGAGCTCCAGTGTCCTGCAGGCAGGGAGTTTCAGATCGGCGGTTCCGCGATTCTCACGGACCAGCTTGTAGCCATGTCCCAAGAAGGTCACTTGGTCTGGGAAACCGGCGTCCAAGCTCTCGTCACCTCTAGAGCGGGGGAGCAGGTAGGGCCACGCGCCGAGACAGGGCAGCACAGGGCGTCCTGTGAAGGCATCTCTGAACTCCAGGGCCTCGCGCTTTCCCTCCTGGAACACGTAGCGGGCGATGACGTGCTCGGACGCGGCGAGATCGCTTGGCGGGTACGAACGGGCGAGAAGCCAAAGGGAGAAGGATCGGCCGTCGGCTTTGTCGGCCCGAATAGCCATCCACTGCTGTTCATCGGTGACCTGGCCAAAGGAGACCGTGAAGTTCTCCACAGTGGTTCCGTGGAAAGGGGCGGATCCTTGTAAACGGTATTCTCCCTGAAGACCAGGTTCTCCCAGGGGTGTGATTGGAGACGCCATTTCGACCTCCTCTACGGCTGCAGCCACCAGGCATCATAATCGGGACGATTGTGGGTCCTCAGCAACGATGGGCAGATTCGGGGGTGAATTGAGTTGCAGTTCCGGCGCCCCTGCTCTTGCGTCCTGTGGGCCTGACGAGCTTGCGATAGTTCCCATGCCTGGTCACATAGGTCTGTACCTGAAGCGCCCTTCTCCGTGCCAGGATCGCTTCCCTGAGGCCCCGGCCACAAAGCAGGGAACACCCCGCCTCATTCCCCCGGAGTGCAACCTCCAAAATGCCCCATCTTCCCGAAGGGCGTACAACAGTCGTTGTCACCTCTCATCTTGGCCATCGTTGCTCCAGTGCGGGAAACGCAGGAAACGCCATGTGAGGCTCGTGCTGATACCAATACGCAACCGAGGCGATATCGTCGGCCAGGGGCTGGTAGGTCTGGTCCGGCCACCAGCCTAGGGCCTGGATAGTGACACGCAGTTCTTGTTGAAAGCAGATGGGGTCCATGATGTGCCACCGATATAGGCTCCATTTCGGCGGAGCATCCTCGCCCTGGTGCCGAAGCGTGTTTCCGACATAGGCCGTGCTGTAATTCTGTGGGAAGCCGTAGCTGCCGCAGAAGTAGTCTTCGGTACCGGTGCCGCAGATGGTCGGGAAGTCGGTATCCCCGTCCAGGTAGAACTTGATCTCTCCCTCCCCGAACCACCCGTCCGATAGCTGTGTCCACGCGAGGAATGTACCCACATAGCGGCCCTCTCCCTCGACGCCATCTAGGATGGTGTACTCGGGATGCGCTCGCCTGGTCATCGCGCGTCGCCACTGGGCATGGAAATACCCTGCGTCGTCCGGGACCACGGTTTCGGCGTACGTGAGCTGAAACGCCAGTAGGCTGAGATCCTTGGTGGACTCGTTCGTCAAAGTCACCCTGGCGTGCTTGCGAAACGGCATCGGCCAGTAGCAATTTAGAGCCGAAGTCGGATTTACGATTACCGCCAGCGAGTTGACCGGCGCAAACAGGTCATGACCCACGGCAAAGAAATCGGTCATCGGCACCTCGACGGAAGGCGTGTTTTCGTTATCCCAGTAGAAGCGCAGCACGCAAGCGCGGCCGTTACCTGCAAACTTCGTCTCCGTCGCCATCCAGATATGCTGAATGATTCCCGGTCCGCCCGCGTCCATCAAGGTTACGGTCTCGCCGGCCTTTGGCTTCAGAAACGGCCGTACTTTCCAGCCTTGGCCGAGGCGAACCGCAGAAGCCGAATGGGGGAGGTCAGAATCACCCGCATCGGGAATGGCCATTCCTCCCATGCCTTGGGCGCCCGTCGGGTTTTCCGCGGAAATGGATCGCGTGCGCCAACGACGCAGCATCGGCAATGCCCCCAGACCCAGACTAAGTCCTGCGAACTCGCTCATTGCTCCGTCTTCCTCCCATTTGTGGTATCGTTTAGCGTGTGCACTGTCAGTGGATGTCAAATAGTGTCGGGCCTCAGCAACGATGGGGCAGATCCGGGGGTGAATTAAGGTACAGTCCGGGTGTCCCTGCTCTCGCATCTTGTGGTCCTGACGAGCTTGCGATAGTCCCCATGGCTGAGCCCACAGGTCCGTACGTGAACCGCCCTTCTCCGCGCCAGGATCGCTTCCCTGTGCCACGAATACATGGAATGCCCCGGTTCTCACGGGCGTCTAACCGGCACAGCCGGTCTCAACATACGCGTGACTGCCGCCGATGTCGCGTGCTGCACAGTGCCCGAGGGCGCGGCGCAGTCAGTACGCAGAAAGCGATTCGGACTTTATGGGTGCCAGGCCAAACATCCTCTACCTCATGACCGATCAGCAAACCGCCCGCGCAATGAGTTGTTCAGGCAATCCATACATCTCCACGCCCGGAATGGACCGAATCGCTGCGGCGGGGGTTAGGTTCGCACTGGCCTACGCCACACAGCCTCTCTGCCTCCCGAATCGGACATGCATGTTTACGGGACGTCTTCCTCACGAAACCGGGGCGACGATCAACAATCCGGCAACGCCCAACCGCGTGGATGACGGCCCGCACCTCGGCCGCCTGCTCGCCGACGCCGGGTATGACTGCGGCTACTTCGGCAAATGGCACATCGCCTCGTCGTCAGAGGATCGAGCCAAACACGGCTTCCGCGAGATCTGGGCTTCCAGCGCGAAATCGCTTGATTTGGACCCAACCGTTACCGCAAAGTGTCTGGACTTTGCGCTGCAAGAACGTGAGAGCCCGTTCTTCGCGGTGGCGTCCTATATGAATCCGCACAACATCTGTCAATGGGCGCGCGGCGGCGATCAGCTCTTGACCGAACTGCCGAACTGCAGGATTCCACCGGTGCCGACGCCGGGCGACTGTCCGCCCCTGCCCGACAATTTCGCTATCCCTGACGGCGAGCCAGAGCGGCTGCGATGGGTGCACGACCAGGGGCCCGCAGCCGATAGGCTCTATCCCACCGCCGGTTGGTCGGAGGGGCTGTGGCGCCAGTATCTCTGGGCTTACTATCGCATCACGGAGTCCGTCGATCGCAGCATCAAGTGTCTCGTTGACGGACTGGAAGCCGCCGGATTATTAGAGGATACGCTCATCGTGTTCACCAGCGACCATGGCGAAGGCTGCGCCGAGCACCATTGGAATCAGAAGCAAACGCTTTACGAATCGGTCATTCACGTTCCGTTTATCATCGCCGACCCCACGGCTTCTTCGCCAGGACGATTGGACGACCAAACGCTCGTCAACAACGGCCTCGACCTGATGCCGACAATCTGCGACTACGCGGGAATCAGTCCGCCCGAGGGTTGTCGTGGCATCAGCCTGCGGTCGGCGGTGACGAACCCTGAGGCGCCGGCTGAGCGGGATTTCATCGTCCTCGAGACGACATTCGCTCAAGGCGCCGAGAAGCTGGATCTGTGCGGCCGCTGCCTTCGGACGTTGCGATACAAGTATATTGTCTATGACCGCGGACGTCGGCGCGAGCAGCTCTTCGATATGGCAAACGACCCCGGTGAGATGAGCAACTTGGCTGCGTGCGAGGAACATCAGCATATTCTGAACAGACACCGCGAACTTATTGCTGGGTGGTGTCGAGACACAGAGGATTCCTTCCCGTTGATCCTTCGGGATTGAACCGAGACCCCGGCTTTCGAGCTGCGGCCGAAGTGGGGTGTTTCAGGGAGGGGATCAAGGCACAGGTCAGGCGTCCCCGCCTGTGCGTAGCGCGCGCGGCGCGCCCCAGCTTTGACGGAGTGAGGAGCAGTCGCGTACCGGCTCGGCGGGTGTTGCGAGGCGCAAGGCCGGTCCGATCGGGAAGAGCCCTGGGACTTTATATCGGCGCCTTGCCAGGAAGCTTGGCTTCCGATAGGGAAATCGCTACCGCGAGCCGGCGGCAGTCGTTTGACACGGAACATCATTCCACCTACGAGGCAAAGGCATGACGAAGCGATCTGCAGGGTCAGGTTTGACGCGCCGGGAGTTCCTGGGCACATCGCTGGGCACCGCAGGGGCGGCCGCAGTCGGCGCCGCGCTGCCTCAGTTCGCACGTGCCGACCAGGAGGAACAGATGCGGAAGATTAGAACACTGCTCTTCGCTGGCGGGGAGATTCACGACTACAAGGGCTGTGGCGCGGAAATGCGGGATGCGCTCATCGCCGCTGGCGATTTCGACATCACGTACGTCGAGAACGACCTATCGGCCCTTGAGGCCCCTCGGCTTGAGCCGTATGACCTGTTCGTCTTCTACTACACCGTGGGCGAAATCAGCGACGCTCAGAAAAATGGCCTGCTCAACTTCGTCGCCTCGGGCAAAGGCTTTGCCACCTGCCATTCGGGTGCCGATTCGTTCCGTGATTGCCCGGAGTACTCCGCCATGGTGGGCGGCTCCTTTGTCACCCATCCGGCTTTTCGCTCTTACCAGGTGAGCGTGGTTGACACCGAACACCCCATCACTCGTGGGCTGACGGAGTTCATGGTCGAGGACGAGCAGTATATCCTGGATTACGACCCGCGCGTCAACGTTCTGGCGTCTGCGCTGTGGAAAGGCAGCGCCATGCCGGTGGCGTGGACGAAACCGTGGGGCAAGGGGCGAGTGTTCTACCTTGCACTCGGGCATAACCCGCAGGCCTGTCGCCATGAGATGTTCCGCGTGCTGCTGCAGCGCGGAGCGAAGTGGGCGGGCACGCCGCCGGAGTGACAAACGGGCCAGGGCGGATTTCGGCTGTCCATGAATGCCGACAGCGGTCTCATTTCGACCAGACCCGCACGGCTTTGCTCCACCTCTGCCAGATGTCGGTCATCAGCATCCCTGGAACGAGTCCGGGGTCAATCGACGCACAGGTCTGTTGCTCCCGCTCTTGCATCTGGTTCCGTCTCTACGAGCCTGCGGTATCTCTCGTCCCTTGCGACAAATCCCCGTCCGTGAGGCGCTTTCCCGCGCGCCAGGACGGCTTCCCTGTGGGCGGAGGAGACATCGAGCGGGAGGAACGCGGAATGGGGCTAGCCGTGAGGTTTGCACGGGGTGGCGTGTGACTCGCGTGGAGCAGGAAGACATCCTCATTCGCCCAAGAGTGCAACTTAGCAGTTGTCCCGTTTTTGCGGAGGACGTACATTCCGGCACTCTCAGGTGCGCCAGGCTCGCCTCCAGAATTGGCATCGGATTGCCAGCGTGGTGGCGGCTGGAAGGGCTTCTCGCGGCAGTACAGAGCCCCCTCGACGAAGAGAAACAGGTAGAGCCTCGCCCCGCGCGCCCATCCGGGTTCCCGATGCCGCCCGTACGGCTGAAGATCATCAGGAGTCCCATGCGGATTCTCGCCCGCGTCAGCCACCTCGTACAGCAAGACCGTGTTAGCCGGATCTTCGATCTCGGCTTCGCCCTTTTCGGACAGGTTAGCATTCATCGCATAGCTGCACCGGCCCTGCGATGTGTCTGTGGGGCAGCGCAAGACCCTTCGATCAGTGACATATGGAGAGACCGCATCAACCCATCTGTCGGCGCTGGGTAAGCGTCCGTCGTGGTCCAACTGATAGAGCCCGAACGCCAGGCCCAGCGCTCTCATGTTGTGCATACATTGGGAGAGGGCGTTCATATCGGCTCCGAGTCGCCAATAAGCACGGAAGAACAGCAATGCACAGGCCATCACGAGCGAGCCGAGTATTGCCAGACCAACGATCGTTTCTCGCTTCGAACTCACGGCTGTTGGTCCTCAGACAGCATGAAAGGAGATAAGGTGTCGAGTCCCCCTGGCGCTAGAGTGCTGCAGGCTACCGCCAGGGAATGACGCCGCGCCACAACCCTCCCCACCTGCAGCACCTTTCTGCGCGCCAGGAGCGCGTCCCTGCGGCCAGGCGAGCAGGAATGCCCGCCTCGTTGACCCAAACTGACTAGGCCCGCTCGGAAGCCATCCCCGCCGCGAACGTGCGTGGTGACTGCGTTATTGTGGATATCCCGCAAAGGCGGCGGAGGTATGATCAGCCCTCTTGGGCCGGGAAGGAGGATCTCTGTGCACTCTAATCGCAGGGGCGCAAGCCGGTATCGAGCATTCAGACGCGTAACGATATGCGTGGGCGCCAAGGCCGACGACGTGGAGCGTAAGTCGGCGGAACTGCTGAAAGCGCGCCTTACCGAAGCGAGCCGGGTGGAGGTGCGCGTCGAGGAGGAGAACGCGGTTTCGGCGCAACCGGCGAACTGCCTGATGGTGCTGCTCGGCACGCCCGCGCATCACGCGGAATTGGCGCGCCGACTCGACGTGTACCGGATCAAGCCTCCGAGCGAGCGCGACCCTGGGCCGGAGGGCTTTCTGGTCGGCTGCCGCACGGATGCGACGCCGTCGTGCGTCATGGCGGCCGGTGTGGACCAACGGGGCGTGCTCTACGCGGTGGGCGAGATTCTGCGCCGGGTGGGCCTTGGCGAACGATCGCTTCGCGTCCCGGGGGACCTGGAGGCGCGCACCGCGCCGGCGTTTGAAGTCCGCGGCACGCAGTACGGCCAGGGAGGGTTTGCGAAACGACTAGCCAAGGTGCGCGACTGGACCGAGGACGAGACTCGGCGCGTGATCCTCGACTACGCCCTGGCGGGCGCGAACACGTTCATGACCGCGCCGGGTCCGATGTTCGACTTCATCAGGTCCTACGGTTTGATGACCCACTGCGAGTACTTTCCGAACGCGGGCGGCGGCCCGCCGGAATGGGAAGCCAAGGAGTCAATCGGGCGCAAGGGCTATGTCTGCCTTTCGGTGCCGGAGGGGCGGAGAGCGCAGTTGGAGCGCTGCGAGGCCTTCTTCAGCAGCAGTCCGTCCTTCGACTTCGTGAAGTTCCAGGGCGGGGACGGGGGTGGCTGCGAGTGCGACCGCTGCAGACCATACGGGCTGCAATTCATTAAGCTGGTCGAGGAGATGGCCGCGATCATCCACAAGTACCACCCGCGGACGCGAGTCTGGTTCACCAACCAGAAGTTCAACAACGATGACGATAATGCCATCTTCAGATACCTGCAGGAGAAGCCGCGGGAGTGGCTGTGGGCCTGGGGGTATGGCCCCGGCTCAGACGCCATGAGCTGGCAGCCGGGCCACCGCCAGACGCACCGCACGGACCTGTTCCGCTATCCCGGGTTCGGGCCTCCCGATCGTTACAATCAGGAGATCGTGCGCCAGTTGCCGCCGCAGCA
>CP070648.1:1454171-1459785 GCA_020354555.1 Armatimonadota bacterium
AGGAAAGCGGGGCGTATTCCACGGGGGCCCGTGCTTCCGAAGAAGGCAGGGCGGGGAAAGGTGCGTGCGGTTCCCCCTGGTACCAGTAGGCGACGCTCGAGTAGTCGTTGCCCTGATCGTTGGCGTGGCCGTGCTCGATGGTCACGCGGATTGATTTTCGGAAATGCACCGGATCCTCGATGTGGAACCGGTACAAGCTCCACTTGCCCGACCAGCCGACCACATCCTTGCCCAGCGACACGCCCGTGTACGGGCCTGAGTACTCGCCGCTCGGGAATCCCCAAGCCTCGCAGAAGTAATCCTCCGTGCCGGTGCCGTGGAGCGACGGCGGCCATTTTTCGCCGTCCACGAAGATCATGTCGTCGCCTTCGCCGTACCAGGTGTGGTTCTGATGGTAGGCGTTGAAGTTGTCAACGCTGAGCACGCAGCCGACGAAGTGGCCGCGTCCCTTCGCGTCGAGGATGACGTAGTTGTCCTTGCCGGTGAGGTTGATCTCCGGTTTCCCCGACGGGAACTTGATCTTCTCGCAGGGATGCTCCTGGTTGTAGCACGCATGGAACCGGGCCTGGTTCTCGTCGAGCGCGTCGTACAGCTCGTGGTCAATGTAGTAGTAGAACGAGCGGACGGGCTTGTCTGACTGGTTCTCGACGGTGATAAGCGCGCGCGTGGCGAACGGCATCGGGAAGTAGCAATTCATCCCGGCGTTGCGTCCCCAACCCGGCCCCTTGATCATCGAAAGCGGCAGGGACACGAAGTGATTCGCGAGTGCGTGGCCGACGCCGAAGAAGTCGCCGACGGGCGTCTCGACGCTGGGTTTGCGCTCGCCGTCCCAGAATGCGCGAAGCACGAGCTTCCTGAGATAGTTGGGATCTTCCGCAGCGATGGTGAACCAGATATGGCGGACGGCACCAGCCCCCTTGATGTCGGCGAGCGTTGCGGTCTGGCCCGGCTCGATGGGTATCGCGTCGCGATTGCCGCCAGTCTGATCCCACGACGAGACCCGTTTGGTGCGCACATCGCGCAGTGTGGCGAGGCCGGCGAGCGGGCTGTGGGGGACAAGGGATGGCTTCTTCGGCATGCTGTTCTCCTTGCGGGGCGGTGAGGAATGTCGCTCCTGCGTCTTGCGCGGGTCCGCCCCCGACGTTCTCCTTCTGGTGCAGCAATGGCAAGGGCACGGCGTGCCGTGCCCTTGTCGCTGTATCTACATCACTCCGGCCATTCGGCGGACATGACGCCGGTGGCTTCTTTGAGCGGGAGCGGAACCGGCTCGCCGGAGCGCGCGGATTCGTAGGCCGCCTCGGCCAGCTCGACCGCCTTCCTGCCGTCAATGCCGGGGATCGTCACCGGAGTATCGTCAAGCACCGCGTCCACCCACTCGCGGACCTCGCGGGAAACGGCGGGCTCGACTGTGATCTGACTGCTCTCGATAATCTCCGGCTCTTTGCCGAACGCCCCGTGTCGCAGGGTCAAGCCGCCGAAGAACACCGCCCCCTCGCGGCACTGCACCTTGGTGCTGCCGTCGCCGATGGCCGACGCGACGCTGGAGTGCAGTTGCCCCATCGCGCCGTTCACGAAATCCACGATGACGAACAGTTGATCGGGTGAGTGGAGGCGCTCCTGGACATAACGGTGGCCCAGGGCGTAGACGCTCTTCGCATCGCCGCAGATCTGACTCATGAGGTCGAATTCATGGGCGTTGATCTCCATCAGGATGCCGCCGGACTTCTGGTGGCTGTCGCGCCAGCGGACGCCCCACGCGCCGCCGTAGCCGCCGCCGATGCGCGTGATGCTGCACGCAATCGGCTCACCGTAGATCCCGGAGCGCACAAGCTCGATCGTCTTCGCCTGCATCGGCAGATAGCGCAGCACCTGGCCGACCTGGAGCTTGACGCCGGCTTTATCCGTCGCCTTAATAATCGCATCGCAGTCCGACACGTTCGTCGCCAACGGCTTCTCGCAGAAGATGTGCTTGCCCGCCTGCGCGGCGCGCGCGCAGCCGTCACGGTGGAGATAACCGGGGGTGGCGACGATGACGCCCGCGATATCGTTACGCGCCAAGATTTGCTCGCCGTCGTCGCCGTATGCATCCGCGCCGAGTTCCGTGCCTAGCTTCGCCGCCACCTCCGAGTTGATGTCAGACACCGCGACGACCTCCGCCCGGTCGAGGCCCGCAGCGGCCTTAGCCAGACCCGACCCCATCGAGCCGGAACCGATCAGTCCGATACGAAGCTTCGCCAATGTGACCTCCAGTGCATGGATTCACGCCGATATTCGACCGGGGAGCGGGGAGACCTCTTGGCGGTGGGCACTCGCGCAGTGGCACATGCTAGAGTGCGTAACCGTCGCACTCCATACTCGCCTCGCCGTTCTGCCGCAACGTCGCCGCCCGTCGCCGGCTCTATGGAGTGCGGGGCTTCAGCCCCGCTTTGAAAGCGGCGGTCAACCGCCGCACTCCATATAGGGCTCGCCTATCTGCCTGCGGGCAAGAGTGTCGCAAGCTGTCTCGCGGCTTGGGCAGCCGCCTACCCGCGCAACCGCTGGAACCAGGCCCAGCTTCGCGATGCGCGCAGCGCGCGCCGTAGGCGGCCGCACGACTCGCACCGCCAGCAGTGCTCCTCCCCGCCGCGGTAGCAGCTCCAAATGAGGTCGAGGGGCGCGCCACTCTCGCGGCCGAGTCGGATAATGGCAGCCTTATCGATGTCCTGTGTATAGCTCGTGACGCGGGGGCGGCGCAGCGTCGAGAGGCGGAGCGCGCGATTCGCGGCGCGTATGAACTGCGGGCTGTTGTCGGGGAACGTGGCGGCTTCCTCGGCGTTGAAGCCGGCCACGATGAGGTCGCAGTCGAGCGCCTCAGCGAACGCGGCGGCGATATTGACGAACACGCCGTTACGATTGGGCACCCAGACCGCGCGCGCGGATTCCTGCGCCGCGTCGCCGTCCAGATCCGCGCGGCCCGGCTGCGGGAGGTCGCCGCGCCCGGTGAGCGCCGACTGACAGATTCCACGCAGCCAAGGGAGGCGCACGACGCGGTGACGCACGCGAAGCCGAGCGCACATCGCTTTCGCGGCCGCGACCTCGCGCGCGGCCGCAAGCTGGCCGTAGTCGAAAGTAAGGGCGAGGGCGACGTCCGTCTTCTCGTGTGCGCGCTGGAGGTTGACCGCGGAATCGAGGCCGGCGGAGAGGAGCACTATGCTTCGCGGGCGCGCCATGCCGGGATCACCGCTCGCACGGCTCGCCGTAGCTGGCGGCGGACTTGGGACTCTCGTATACCGTTACTCGAACCGGCCAGATCTTGCGCTCGCCGAGGCCCTCCATCTCGCCGATGGCGCCCGCGACGTGGTGGAAGATATGCCGGGCGAGGTTCTCGCTGGTCGGATTCTGGCTCTCGAAAGCCGGCACGTCATTGAGATACTGATGATCCAACTCGCGGACGAAGGATTCGCAGATGCGCTTGATCTCGCGGAAATCGAGAAGCATGCCGCGATGGTCGAGTTCCTCGCCGGCGATCTGGATGACAACACGGTAGTTGTGCCCGTGCAGTCGCGCGCACGGCCCCTCGTAGCCCTCCAGCGCATGTGCGGCGGAGAATTCGGTCTCGACGGTCAGCTCGTACATCCGAAGCTCCTCGCAGCGTGTTGGTCAGCGACGTGCGACGCTTGCGGACGGGTCTAGCGCCTGGGGCCCGCGGCGGCCGGTCGCGATGCGGTCCTGCGTTTGCGCGCGCCGGCGACGAGGTCCGCCAGGGTCGTGCGCTCCAGCACGCCTGCCATTTCCTCCTGCGCTTGCGACCACATCTCCTGTACCGCGCAGTTCTCATCCGCGGGGCAGCGGCCCGGGTTGCTCAGGCAACGGAAAATCACGAGCGGCCCCTCGAGCGCCTCGACGACCGCGCGCACGGTGACTTCCTCGGGCTCGAGCGCTAGGCGTACGCCGCCGCCGAATCCGCGCGTGGTCACGACCAGGCCGGCCTTGCCGAGGTCGCGCATGATCTCCGGCATGAACTTGGGCGGGATGCCCTGTCGGCCGGCGATCTCCTCGAACGTGCTCTGCCCGCCCTGAAGCCCCAGGTCGAGCATCGCGCGCACGCCGTATTCAGCTTTGGCGGATAGCTCCATCCCACTCAATCCCGCAGCCTCTCCCGCTTATGGAGAGGCTGGCCCGACTGCTCGGATCGGGCGACGGTGCGCGTCGCAGCCTCTTACCCTCACCTGGTTCCTCTCCCTGGAAGGGCGAGGAGTGTGCCATACGATCACAAGGCTTGCGGTGACGCCTGATCGCCATCAAGCCGTCGCCACGTCGTCCTTCTCGCCGGGGGCCTCGCATGCGACGCCGTCGGCGTCGTGCGAGTGCGCGGCGACGAGTTCGTCGTGCTCTTTGATGTCGAGCCCTTTGCCGGTTGTCTTCTTGAGGTAGTCGTCAATCGCTTTGTGCAGCGCCTCCTCGGCAAGCACCGAGCAGTGCATCTTGACCGGGGGCAGGCCGCCGAGCGCCTCGGCGACCGCTTTGTTCGTGACCTTCAGCGCCTCGTCGATCGTCTTGCCCTTGACCAGTTCGGTCGCCATGCTGCTGGTGGCGATCGCGGCACCGCAGCCGAAAGTCTGGAACTTGGCGTCAGCGATGCGCCCGTCCTCGACCTTGATGTACATGCGCATGATGTCACCGCATACGGGGTTGCCAACGTTGCCTATGCCATCGGCGTCCGCCATCTCGCCGACGTTGCGCGGGTTGGCAAAGTGCTCCATGACCTTTGTGCTGTATTGCATCCCTATCTCCACGGCGTCGCCAGAGGCGGCGTAAAGTCAAGCATTCTACTTCAGTTACTATACTACCTCCGAATCCCGACGTCAATACCTCCGTCGTGGTGCGTGGGAGCGACAGGCCGCGCGCTGCTCGCCTCAGTGCATCTCGCCGAAGTGGTAGAGAACGATGGTGGCGGCGACGAGGCCGGCGGTCTCGGAGCGCAGGACGCGGGGGCCCAGGGAGACGACGCGCGCGCCCGCGGCGGCGAAGCGTTCGATCTCTTCCGGCGAGAAGCCTCCCTCAGGGCCGATGGCGACGGCGACGGACGCCGCCTTGGGGCACGCGCCAAGCACTTCGCCGAGCGGGGTCGAGCCGCCAAAGCGAGGCCGAGATTCTTCGCTCCGCTGCGCTTCGCTCTGAATGACAGTGGACCGGGTCGCATTACGCCGCGTAGGCGCTGCGCCCACGGCCGCATCGCCAATGTGCGGCACGAGCGCCAGGTCGAAGGACGGCACGCGCTCGACGACGGTTTCGACCGCGACCGGCCCAGCGACAGGCACGAGCCGCGCGCGGCCCGACTGCTCGACCGCGTGCAGCGCGATCTTGCGCCAACGCGCGAGCTTGGCCCCTTGCCCACCGCGCGGCCGCGCCACAGTGCGACGAGTGATGACGGGCACGATTTCGCTCACGCCGATTTCCACGCATTTCTGGATGACGCGCTCCATCGCGTCGCCGCGGGGGATGGACTGAAACAGTGTGACTTTGACCGCCGGTTCCGGAACGGGTTCCACCGATTGGGTGACCCGCAGTGTCGTTTGAGTGCGGTCGGCGGACTCGATGGCCGCTTCGCATTCGCTGCCGCGGCCGTCGAAGA
>CP070648.1:1459885-1467123 GCA_020354555.1 Armatimonadota bacterium
AGCGTAGTCGCGCGCGTCATCCCACACGATGCGGTCGCCGTGGATCGCAGGGAACTGCTGCGCGTCCGCCGCGGTGCAAATCGCCGTCTCGGTGCTCGTCAGTACGTCATACATGTAGATGTCGGTGCTGACGCCGCCGCGCATGTCGCGCCACACGATGTGCTCCCCCCAGATCGCCGGGTACTCCTGATCGCTCGTGGCGGTGCATATCGCTGTCTCCGTGCTCGTCGCCAGGTCGTACATGTAGATGTCGTCATCGCCGCCACGGTTGTCTTCCCACACGATCCGATCACCCCAGAGATCAGGATTCTCCTGAGCTGCCGTGTTCGTGCAGATCGCCGTCTCGGTCGAGGTCGCGAGGTCGTACATGTAGATGTCGGAACTGGTGCTGCCAGCAGTGCGGTAGTCCGTCCACACGATGCGGTCCCCGTGGATCGCGAGGTCGCTCTGCTGGTTCGTGGCGGTGCAGATCGCGGTCTCCGTCGAGGTCGCCAGGTCGTACATGTAGATGTCCCAGTCGCCGCTGCGATAGTCCATCCACACGATGCGGTCGCCGAAGATCCCGGGCCCATATTGGTTGCCCGTGGCGGTGCAAATCGCGGTCTCGGTGGCGGTCGCAAGGTCGTACATGTAGATATCCCAGTTGCTACTCCCGTTGCGGTCGTCCTGCCACACGACGCGGTCGCCGTGGATCGCCGGGTAGTTCTGGGTGGCCGTATCGGTGCAGATTGGACTCTCGAGTCCGGTGTGCAGGTCCTTCAGGTAAATGTCGTCGTTGCCGTTGCGGTCGTCCTGCCACACGATGCGGCTGCCGTGGATGTCCGCATAATGCTGACTGTCCGGGATCACGCAGATCGCGCGCTCCGTACCCGCCCACACCGGCGGCGCGAGCCCAGCGATCAGCGCGACGGCAATGACAGAATAGATCAGGGGAAAGAAGACCCGTATCATAGCCCTGCCTCCTTGTGGCGTCACGGTCGGTAACACCCGCCGCCAGAGACAGGGCCGTGCGCTGAGCTTGTCTAGCCCCGAGGCACATCAACAGCCCGGCGCCCCTCCCCAGCGGGCGCTCCGAGCCGAAGACTGGTTTTGGCGAGATAGTTCAATACTTCCCTATGTCGCTCCTCTTGCTTCCCGGGTCTTTTGTAGCCTTCCTGTCACAAGTGGGTGCGCGGCGAGGCCTGGGGCTCCAGGCGCTTGCGTGGCCGATGCGAGGCACGTGTCACGCCCGAGGGTTGGTATTCTGCGCAGACTCGCCGCTCTAGGGCCGAAACAGCGACGGCCATCAGGTGGGTAGTCGCGGGAGCAAGCGCCGAGTGGCTCTGGGAGGGCCGGTTCGGCGCCATCCCGACGGGATGCCTCGCTGGCGGAAGCGCTGCGGGTCGAGTTGACCCGTGCGCGCTGTGCGACTAGTATGATCTGGCAACAGCGGGGGATCCGGACACCGCGACCGGCGGGCTCCGCTGGACACGCGTCGGGACAGGCGGATGAGTGGTCGAGACTTGCGTTGGCTGACGTCGCAGATCGAAGGCGCGCAGGCATATCACCGTGGGCGCGTTGATGCACTGTACGCAGGGCGCCCGCCGCGCGAGGTCATCGCCATCGCGGGCCGGACGTTCGGGCGGTCGCACGGGCTGTCCGGGAACAACGACCTCGACATGCTGAGAGAACCGGACGCATGGCTCGATGATGTGCTGTCCGACATGGCCGCGCATGCGGAGGAGGCCGCGGATCCGGTCACGTTCAGGCCGCTCGTGATCGAAGTGGATCCCATCGGGGTCCACTTCATTGATGCGCTGTTCGGGGCGCGGACGTACTTCCGCGAGGGGCAGGCATGGGCGGACGAGTTGGATTGCGACCCAGCGGAACTCTCGATGCCCGATCTCGCGCGCTGCGGCGTGCTGCACCGGTCGCTCGAGCTGGCGCGGCGCGCAGTGGCGGTATCGCGAGGCCGCCTATGCATCGCGACCCCTGTTTTCAGTTGTCCCATCAATATTGGGATCAACCTCTTCGGGCAGCGCGTGCTGGAGGCGCTGGTCGAGCGCCCCGCGGCGGCACGGCAAGCGCTTGGGGTCATTTCGGATGTGATCGGCGAGTGCGTGCGCGCGTTTGCGGCAATCATCCCGGACGAGATTCGGCGCAACTCCGTCGCGGCGACGCGCTACGCGCCCGGCGGCTTCGGGCAGATTGACGGGTGCGCGACGCAATTGGTGTCGCGAGAGCACTACCAGGAGTTCTTCGCGCCGCTGGACGGCGCGATTCTTGCCGCGTGGCCACACGGCGGGATGATCCACCTCTGCGGCGCGCACGCGCATCACATACCGGCGTGGCGGGAGATGCGAGAAGTGCGCTCGGTACAGTTGAACGACCGCGCGACTGAGGATGTGGGGCTGTATTTCGACCGCCTGCGATCCGATCAAATCCTGTACGTCACGCCGACGGGATCAGGCCCCGTGGAGCGGATTGTGGAGGTCACCGGCGGCGAACGGCTAATTCTCCAATGCGAACTGCCGCAGCCTGTGCTCGCAAGCAAACCGTGAAGCGTTGGCATGGGCGTCCGCTCGGTGCGGCAGATAGCTCCGTCTCGGAGGTGAAGGCATGATATCAGTCCAAGGACGACGTCTATTCGGGGCGATGTTGGGCGGTGTCGCGCTCGCCGCCTGTGCGTGGGCGGCGCCGATTGAGAAGAAGATCGTCGAGTTCGGGTGGGACGTCCCGGACACCGCGTACCTGCGCGAGCATGTGCGCGACATGGAGCGCCTGCCGTTCAACGGCGTCGTGCTGCGGATGTACGGCACGCGCGACGGCGATAAGGTGGACGGCTACACCGTATTTCGCCGGGAGGCGTGGCAGCGCGATTGGTTTGCCCAGTGCGCGGAGGATTTGCGCGCCACGGACTTCCGCACGTTCACGGACAACTTCATCTTGATGTGGACGACGCCGGGGACGCCGGATTGGTTCAGCGACGACGACTGGCGCGCGGTATGCAACAACATCGGGATCCTCGCCTGGGTCGCGAGAGAGGGCGGGGTGAAAGGCATCTGCTTCGACCCGGAGCCGTACGGCGAACACACTCCGTGGGCTTACGAGGAGCAGCCGCGCGCCGGCGAGTACACCTTCGACCAGTATCGCGCGCAGGCGCGCAAGCGCGGCGCGGAGTTCATGCGCGCCATCGCGTCGGAGTACCCCGACATCACGATCCTCATGCTCTTCGGCGGGAGTATCGTGGGCGGGGCGCTGGCGCAAGCCGATCCCGTCGAGGAGTTGGCAACGGAGGGCTATGGCCTATTGCCGTTCTTCATTGACGGGATGCTCGATGCTCTCCCCGACGACGCGCTGATCGTTGACGGCTGCGAACCGGGCTATTACATGGAGGAGCGCGTCGCGTTTCTCGAGGCATACCGCCGGATGAAGCAGCAGGTGCTCGCGGTGATTTCGCCCGAGAATTGGGACAAGTACCAGACGCAAGTCCTCGCGGGCTTCGGGCTGTATCCGGACCGCGCCTGGCGCGACGCCGGCTGGGGCTGGCATGTGGACGATCCGTCGCGGAATTATTACACGCCCGAGGAGTTCAAGGAGAACCTGACCAACGCGGTGGATGTCGCCGACCGCTACGTGTGGGTGTACACCGAGGCGCTGAACTGGTGGACGGGAAAGGACGTGCCGCCGGGATACGAGGAGGCGATTCGGGAGGTGCAGCAGGAGCCGTGGCGGCTGCGTCTTGCCGGGCTCGTCGCACGGCATCAGGCGCCCGCCGAGTTGCTCGTGACGTACGTTCCCCTGGAATGGACGTTCCGCAAGGACGACGAGGGGCACGGCGCGGCGGAGGGGTGGCACAAGCTGGACTACGACGATTCATCGTGGGAGACCGTGCGCACCGACAGCCAGTGGTGCAACCAAGAGGCATACCAGGACATGATCGGCAACGGCTGGGGGCGCGTGTGGTTCGACGTCCCGGCGAGCGCGGCAGGGAAGCGGCTGTATCTCATCGTCGGCGCGCTCGACGAATACGGCGACATCTATGTGAATGGCGCACTCGTGCACGAGCGGCGGCCGACGGTGCCCAGCGGTTGGCGGCTGCCGTTCATAGTCGAGGTGACGGACGCGATGCATCCGGGCGAGCGCAATCTGCTCGCGGTGCACGCGATGGCGGAGACAACGCTGGGCGGCGTGTGGAAGCCCTCGGCGGTGCTGGCGGATGTGTTAGCTGAGGTTGATTGAGGCGATGGGCGCCAGATCCTGGCAGGAGACCACGGGTATGAGCAGCGATTCACAACTCGCGTTGTTCGGCGGCCCGCGGGCGGTGCAGACCGATCCGGGGGATATCTTCACCTGGCCGATCATCACAAGTGAGGACGAGGATGCGGTGCTCGACGTGCTCCGCCGTGGGGCGATGTCCGGGGCAGATGTCACGGAGCAGTTCGAGCGGGAGTTCGCTGAATGGCAGGGGATGACATACGCCCTCGGCTTCAACAACGGCACGTCCGCGCTGCACGGCGCGATGTTCGGCTGCAAGATCGGCGTCGGGGATGAGATCATCTGCCCGAGCCTGACCTACTGGGCGTCGGCGGCACCGTGCTTCTCCCTGGGCGCGACGGTCGTGTTCGCCGAAGTTGACCCGGACACGCTGGGCATTGACCCCAACGATATCGAGCATCGGATCACCGAGCGCACCAAAGCGATCATGGTCGTGCATTACGTCGGCCATCCGGCGGATATGGATCCGATCATGGACATCGCGCGGCGGCACGGTGTGAAGGTGATCGAGGACGTGTCGCACGCGCAAGGCGCGTTGTACAAAGGCCGGAAAGTCGGCACCTTCGGTGATGTGTCCGCGATGTCGCTGATGAGCGGGAAATCGCTGGCGACCGGCGAGGCGGGGATCATGGTCACCAACGACCTGGAGATCCACGAGCGCGCGATCGCCTTCGGGTTCTACGAACGCTTCCGGGGCGACATCAGGACCGAGGAACTGCGGCAGTTCATGGAGCTGCCGCTGGGCGGGTACAAGTACCGCGTGCATCAGCTCAGCTCAGCGGTGGGCCGCGTGCAACTCAAGCACTATGACGAGCGCTGCGCGGAGATTCAGAAGGCGATGAATCACTTCTGGGATGTGCTCGACGGCGTGCCCGGGATCCGTGCGCATCGTCCGCCCAAGGACTCCCGTTCGACGATGGGCGGGTGGTACGCGGCGCGCGGGCTGTACCGGCCGCAGGAACTGGAGGGGCTTTCGATAACGCGGTTCACCGAGGCGGTGCGAGCGGAGGGCTGCGGCTGCTCGCCGGGGTGCAACATCCCGCTGCACCTGCATCCCCTATTCAACACCTGCGACGTGTACGGCCATGGCAAGCCGACGCGAATCGCGCACTCCGAGCGCGACCTGCGCCAGCCGCCGGGAAGCCTGCCGGTGACCGAGAGCATCGGGCGGCGGACGTTCAGCATTCCGTGGTTCAAGCATTACCGCTCCCGAATCATCGAGGAGCACGCGAACGCGTTCCGCAAGGCGGCGGCGAACTACGCGGCGTTGCTCGCGGCAGACCCGGGGGATCCGTCGGACCTGGGTGGCTGGCATTTCTTCCGGCACACGTGACGGTCGGAGGGAACGGAGCGCGCCCGGCGGGCAAGCGGACTGACGACGGGAGTACTCGATGGCGCGTGGAGAGGAGGAGCCTGCCTTATGTCTGAAGGCGATTGCGTCGAGACCTCGAACACTCTGCACTGCCCGCAGTGCAAGCGGGAGTACCGCGCGGCGGCGACCGAGTGCTCGGACTGCCACGGAGCCCTTGTGCCCGGCACAGTCCCCGCGCCGGCGTCCGATGCGACGGTGCACGGGAGCGGCGAGCGGCGCCAACGAGTCAGTGTCACCGGGCTGATCATTGGCGGCCTGATGATCCTGTTCTCGTTCGCCGCCGATTCCCCAACCAACTTCATGCAGTTCGTCTCGGGCGTGGCGCTGATCGTGCGCTCGTGCTTCCCGCCGATGGGGTTTCTGCGGGGATTCGCCGTGTGGGTCGGCGGGGCATTCGTCGGAATGGCCTTGGCTTATGTCCCTGCAGTCTGGTCACCGTCACCGTTTCGCGGCATAGCGGTGACCGAGGCGGTCATAAGCATCGTGTTCGGCACTGTGCTCCTGATCGCCGGATTCACGAAGCCGCGCGAGAGAAAACGCCAGTCCGAGGGATAACAGGACGGCGATCAAGGGTTATGCGCATGCCTCGCAAGAAGCCGCAACTCACAGTTGTTGAGATCCTGGTCATCCTGGCGATTCTCGGCATCCTGGTGGCCATGCTGGCGCCTGCGGTGCACCGGGCGCGCGTGACGGCCACAGGCCAGACGACGGCGGTGCAGACGGAGCCGACGGAGAAATCGAAGCAGGTCGACGACTTCTTTCTGCGCCCGTAACGCCCAACCCGATCAGCGTGCCTGCGAGGCCGGTGGCTGATCTGTTGCTCATCGCTTCGGTGCAGGGCATAAGCCTTGGCCGCCAGGCCACGGCGGTGCTGATTCCGTTGAAGGCCGAACGGTGAAGCAGGGCTCGACTGTGGGACGGCGAAGCTAGGCTCGACCGGGGCCGAAAGGGGGATGACGATGGCTGCGTGTTCGGAGTGCGGTTACCTGCTTGAGACGGGGGAGACGACGTGCCCGAGGTGCGGAGCCGGACAGACGCGGGCCCAAGCACAACCCAAGTCGGAGGCGGAGCCGGAGCTGGAGTCCGGGGCCCCGTCCGAAGAGCGTCGGGGGCCGTATCGCTTGATCGGAGCCGGCGCGTTCGCCGCGGTTGCGATCGGCATCTTGATTCTCGTGGTGGTCAACGCGCTGTCGGGTCCGCGGCGCACGATGCCGAGGCCGCGGGTGCAGCGGGCAACCACCCCTGCGCCTCCTGCCGGTGATCGCGGCGCCGTCGCGGCGGAAGCAACGCCGCCAACCGGTGCTGCGTCGGTGTCCGTCCCGCAGGCCCTGGCGGCCTCCGTTCCGTACATGACCCCCGGCCAACCGGTGGCGCCGGCCGCAGAAGCCCCAGCTCTTGG
The DNA here is from genome assembly GCA_020354555.1 of Armatimonadota bacterium. Classification (NCBI taxonomy): domain Bacteria; kingdom Bacillati; phylum Armatimonadota; species Armatimonadota bacterium. The sequence goes on from CP070648.1 coordinate 1,466,914, forward strand.
AGAGGAAATCCCGCTCGAGGCAGCGACCGAGCCTGCGGAGGCGGCGGCGGAAACGCCGCCACAGGCCGCAGTCGAGCCAACGGAGATCGCCGTTCCCGCGTGGCTGCTGAGCCCGAATCAAGCCGAAGCCGCTGTGCCGGCTTCGCCGGCGGAGCCGACGGTGCCCGCGATGCCTTCACCCCCGCAGCCCGCGCGCCAGCCTTCCGCTCC
>CP070648.1:1467223-1471570 GCA_020354555.1 Armatimonadota bacterium
CAGGAACGCAAGCTCTTCGATCGGCTGAAGGACGCCTTCGGCGGGTAAGGCTGCGGCCGGGCGCGATCCGTCTTCTCACTCCCATCTCTCGAAGCGCAGCACCTCGCCCAACTTGCGCTTCGGCACGCGCACGACCCCATCTGCATCGCGCGTCACTGCGACAGCGCCGTCCGCATCGTAGGCTACCGCATCTTCCGCCGGATAGCCCAGAGCAATGACCCCGTAGATCTCCAAGCCGGCCGGAATGCGCAGCAGGTCGCGCACCGCGTCGCGATTCACCGAGCCGATCCAACAGCCGCCGATGCCGCGCCCGTGCGCCGCGAGGAGCACGTTCTGTGCGGCGGCGGCGCAGTCGGAGGTGTAGCTGCGGTTGACCTCGGGATCAGCCAGAATGACGACATACGCCGTCGGCCGCATGCCCTGAGGCGGATCCCCCGCTGCGGCGAGCCAGGCGACGTGGTCGAACATGTAAGTCACCGGATCGTCCTCGGATACCGCGAGGAATCGAACGGGCTGGCGATTACCCGCGCTCGCCGCGAGCCGGCCTGCATCGGCGATGGATCGCAGATCATCCTCAGGCACGGGGCGCCGGGTGAAGCGGCGGATAGTGCGGCGAGTTGCGATGGCTTGGTCGAGGTCCATCATTCGGCCTCCAGTTCGTCGTCGGCGAATGGATTCGCGTCCGGGCCCAGGGCGAGCGGGCGAAACGAGGCGGTGCGGACGAACGCCTTGATCTCGTCCGGAGTCGGGAGCGCGGGAATGACGCCGGCGCGCTGGGTTGTCAGCGCGCCCGCGGCGTTGGCCGTGGTCAGCATATCGTCCAGGTCTTCCGCCGTGAGGGCGCGGTAGTCCCCGCATCGTAAGAGGCCCGCGAGCATCGCGGCGACGAAGCCGTCGCCCGCGCCGAGCGGATCGAGCACGTCAACCGCGAACCCCGGCAGGTACCCACGCGCGCGGCCGTTATCGTAGTAGCAGCCCTGCTCGCCGCGCGTGACGACGACGAGTCCGGGCCCCGCCTCGAACACTTTCTCGCTGCCAGCTTCGAGATCGGACGTGCCGGTGATGAACTCCCACTCTTCCTCGGCGATCTTGACGACATCGGCCGCGGGCATCGCCTTCCAGATCCACTTCTCGGCCTCGTCGGCGGAGTCCCACAGCATGAGGCGCAGGTTCGGGTCGTAGGAGATGAGAAGCTCGTTGGCCTGAGCGATCTCCACCGCGCGCAGGGTCGCCTCGCGGCTCGGGGAATGGCTCAGGCTGACCGAGCCGAAGTGAAGCACGTCCGCGGAAACCATGTAGTCTTCGTTGATATCGTCGGGGTGCAGGAGGATGTCGGCGCCGGGATTGCGGTAGAAGAAGATGTCCTTCTTGCCGTCGGAGCGCGTGGCGTTGAAGGCGAGGGTGGTGCGACTTCCCGGTTCGCTGACGAGGTGCGTCGCATCCACGGAGTTCTCGGCCATCGTCGCCCTGAGGAATTCGCCGAAGGGATCGTCCCCGATCTTGCCGACGAATCCGGATGACACGCCGAGGCGGGCGAGGCCGACGGCAACATTGGCCGGGGCGCCGCCCGGGGCGCCGACCAGCGGCGGGCAGTTGGACAGGCTCAAGTCCTTGGCCGTCGACACGAAGTCAATGAGGAGTTCACCAATGCAGACGGCGTTCGGCATGCTGGCGCTCACCTCCCGGCCTCTCGCGGACTACGCGGATGGCCTTCTAAGGGCAGGAGCAGAGCTGCTGCCCTACGAAATTACTGCGTCAGTATGAGTACTCCTCAGACACCCCAGCCGGAGCACGCGTCGCGGGCGTCTCCCGGCGTGACGCTCCGCGCGGTGCTCCTGGGGTTAGTGCTGATACCCCTCAACTGCTACTGGGTCATCGTCGTCGAGGTGCGCTGGTACACGCTCGACGGAAGCTGCCTGCCTCTATTCGTGACACCGGTCTTCATGCTTGCGCTGGTGACCGTGGGCAACATCCTCGTCGGCAAGCTCGCCCCGCGGCGCGCGCTGAGACAGGGCGAGCTGCTCACCGTATACATCATGCTCGTCATGTCGGTGACGATGGCGGGCCACGACACACTGCAGAACATGTTCGGCCACATCACGCACTATGCCTGGTACACCTACCAGCACCCGGACCTCAAGTGGCCGCAGACCTTCGGCGCCCTGCTGCCGCGCCACCTCCAGGTGATGGACGTCGAAGCCCTGCGCGGCTTCTACGAAGGCCACTCGACGATGTACCGCTGGGCGAACCTGCGACCGTGGCTGGCGCCGCTGGCGTGGTGGTCGGCATTCGTGCTCGTCATGGTCATGATGATGCTGTGCCTCAGCGTGCTGTTCCGCCGCGCCTGGACCGAGCACGAGAAGCTGTCTTTTCCCATCATCCAGCTGCCGCTCGCGCTCACCGAGCGGGGCGCCGCGACCTCGTTCTTCCGCTCGCGGCTGATGTGGATGGGGTTCGCTCTCGCCGCCGCCATCGGCATCCTCAACGGGCTCCACATGTTCCGCCCGACGCTGCCGTTCCTCAATGTGCGCTATGACGAAACGCGCATCGAGTTCCGCACCTGGCCGTGGAACGCGGGCGGCAACCTGCCGATGTCGTTCTATCCGTTCGCCGTGGGGCTTGCGTATTTCCTGCCGCTCGATCTCTCGTTCTCGTGCTGGTTCTTCTACCTCTTTCGCAAGCTGCAACACGTCGGCGGCGCGATGGTCGGGTTCGACCGGTTGCGCGAGTTCCCGTATATCCCGGCACAGTCGTCGGGGGCGTGGCTGGGGTTGGCGGCGGGTCTGCTGTGGGTCGCGCGCGGCTGGCTGTGGCAAGTCTTGACGACGGCGCTCGGACGCGGGCCGTTGGACGACAGCAAGGAGCCGCTGCGCTACCGCTCGGCGCTGTTGGGCCTCGCGGCGGGGTCCGCGTTCCTCATGGCGTTCTGGCGCTATGCCGGCATGTCCGCCTATGTCATCGCGCTCTTCTTCGGGCTCTACTTCCTGCTCGCGCTCGCCATCACCCGGGTGCGCGCGGAACTCGGCGCGCCGCATGAGATCTATCACGTTCATCCGGCGCAGATCCTGGTCACCGCGATCGGCACGCGCGGCCTGGGCCCGCGCAACCTGACCGGCATGGAGCAGACGTACTGGCTGAACCGGTGCTACCGTAACCACCCGATGCCGACCCAGATGGAAGCGTTTAAGATGGCGGAGACCGCCGCGATTGACGGCCGCCGATTGTTGTGGGTGATGCTCGGCGCCACGTTCGTCGCCATGCTCGCCACCTACTGGGCTCACCTCCACGAGTCCTATCAGAGCGGCGCCATGGCCAAAGATCTCGGCTTCAAATGGTGGGCGGGAAGCTCGGCGTTCGGCACGCTGCAGAACTGGCTTGAGTTCGGTGAGCCGGCGCAGGCGGGCAACCGCATGGCGATGGCGGCGGGCTTTTTGCTCGTGACCGGGCTGCGCGTCCTGCGCTCGCGGTATCTGTGGTGGCCATTCCACCCCGCGGGGTACGCCCTGGGCGTAAGCTTCGCGATGGACTATTTCTGGTTCGCCTTCTTCATAAGCTGGGTGGCGAAGCTGCTGCTGGTACGCTACGGGGGCATGCGCACGCACCGCGCGGCAATCCCGTTCTTCCTCGGCCTCATCCTCGGGGATTACACCATCGGCTCGATCTGGGCCATTATCGGCCCCGTCGCCGATGTCGAGACCTATCAGATATTCATCCGCTGACGTGGATTTGTCTCCGGCACCGGCGCGCGCATGGCTGCCGGCGCATCGGGAATACGCGAGCGCACCGCGTGCGGACGTGGGAAGACGCGCCAGCTTGTCCGCCTCAGGCGACACGCGCCGCCTTGACCTGGGTGGGCGCAACCTGTAAGGTACCAGGAGAGGACGCAAGCGGAATCGCGCCGGGCCGCGAACTGGGGGCGCTGCCTCGCGGTTGTGCAGGAAAGGAGACGACGTAATGGGTTGTGGTTGTAGCTCGAAAGCGAAGAAGTGCGCCGGCTGCGGCGCGGAGATCAAGGGTCAGCCGTACAAGAAGGACGACAAGGCGTACTGCTGCAAGGGCTGCGCCGAGAAGTCCGGCTGCAGTTGCTAGGGCGGGATTCGAGGCCGGCAGCGCCGTGAGGTGCTGCCGGCCTTTTGCTTTGTGTGGCTCGCGAGAGAGACGGCGCGGTGAGGCGACCGTGCCGTCGCGAAGGGATCACGTGGCAACTGCAACCGAGCAACTCCGGCGCGCGCTCAGGGCCGCGGAGAAAGAGACGACGGTCGAGGTTGACGGTCGCGAGGTGCACGTCAACCATTTGGACAAAGTCCTATGGCCGGAGCGCGGCTGGACCAAGGCCGACCTCATCGA
>CP070648.1:1471670-1475232 GCA_020354555.1 Armatimonadota bacterium
CGAGTGGCGGGTCCGGCCCCTGACCTTCAGCTTCTTCTTCTGACCGGCCGGGAATCTGCGCAGGCGGCCACCGTGAAACCAGCTCTCGCCCTGATCAACGCGCTGCGCCTGCGGCGCGCATACCGTGATCTGCCGACGATCAACCCGGCACTCCCGGCGCGGGTGGATATTGAGCCCACGAGCTACTGCAACTTCCGCTGTCCCCATTGCCCCGCCACTGCCCTCGCACCGACACGAGTGCGGAGCCATCTCTCCCTCGAAGCCTTCGAGGGGATCCTCGACCAGCTCCCGGCCGCCTACCGACTGAAGCTGGTGGGCCTTGGCGAGCCCCTGCTGAACCCCGAGTACTTCGACATGGTACGCGGCGCGCGGCGGCGACGAGTCCGCGTGCTCACCACCACGAACGGGAGCTTGCTCGACGCCGACCGCCGCCGGCAGCTCCTCGCCTGCGGCCTGACCAACCTGAACATCTCCGTTGACGCCGCGACCCCCGAGACCCATGCCAGGCTGCGGCCCGGCTCCGACCTGGAGCAGATAGGCGAGAGCATCGTCTCGCTCGTGCGCGAGCGCGGCCGGCGGAAGTCGCCTGCGATCCGTGTCTGGCACGTGATCCAGCGCGCATCCACAGGCGAGATTCCCGACCTCGTCTCCCGCTGCATCCAATGGGGCGTGGACGCGCTGCTGTGCACGGCCAAGCTCACGAACTTCGGCTCCGCGACGCTGGAGGAGTACGTGCACGAGCGGCGCGCCCTGGGCGATGACCTGCAGCGCGTGCTCCCCGAAGCGCGCCGCCGCGCGGCCGCGGCGGGCCTGGAGTTCCGCTGCCCCGAGGGGCCGCCGCCGCCGCGAATGCCGGCCGACGGCCGGCCGTGCCGCTGGCCTTGGGGGCGGACCGTCGTCACCGCGCGGGGGGAAGTGATGCCGTGTCCCTATGCGGGTGGCCCCGACGGGCTGATCCTCGGTCGGCTCCTCCCCACCGACGGCGAGCCGGCCCAGAGCTTCGCCGAGATCTGGAATGGGCCGGCGATGCAGCAACTGAGGGAGCAGATCCGGGCTCGCAAGAACCCCGCGTTCTGCCGCGCCTGCTACCCGGGGTGGGAGGGCGCCCAGAGCGGCGCGTGAGAGGCGATATCCTCTCACGCCGCCGCGTCGGAGTCCGACGCGGCAGTGCGCTCCGCCTCGATGCTGCCAGCGCGCTCGCGCTCCCGGCAGCGCCGCTCGAGCATGACCAGCGTGCGCGCGATCTTGTCGTGGTAGCCCTGGTGCGCTCCGTCAACCATGATCCATAGGAGACCGATGGTCTGCACCCCAGACACGAGTACCGCGGCCAGTTCGCTCCGATCGAGCAGCACATCCGCCGCGACAGCGGGCATGAGATATGCGGCCGTCCGCAGCGCCGCCTTCCCCCACCCGACGTCCGTGGCATCCGGATTCGTCACCCGCGCCCCGAACACCATCATGCCCAGTGTCCGGCGATAGCGGCCGAGCATGAACACGCCGTAGCCGAACCCAACCGCGTAGATCCCGGCGGTCCGCCACCAAGCGAGATCGTACTCGAACAGCGTGTCGAAGAACAGGTCCCCGTCCAGGGCCATCACGGCAATCATCATCTGTTCGAGCTGCGGCAAGGCCAGAGGCGTTGTCAGGATCACCAGAACCACCATGTCTATGAGCACGGCCGCCGCGCGCCGCGCGAGGCCGGCAGTGTCCCGGTCGAGGTCAATTGCCGTGGCGATGGCCGGTGAGGCGGTTGGCATAAGGCCGTTCCCCTCTATCGCAGGCAGCGCATAACGATGTCGTCTTCCTCCAGGACCCTCCGCTCCGCAGGCACCCCGCCGTCGTCCTCGAGGTTGGCTCCCCAGCTGTAGAGCAGGAACCCATCGCCCTCTCGCCTATACACGAACGGCTTCCCCGAGAACGGATCGGCCGGGAGTTCCCTCCCGGCGAACTCGTCGAGCTCGGCGAGGGACTCCGGATACCGACCGCTCTCGCCCTTATGTGCCTTGAGCAGCAGCGCGACCTCGGCCAGCCGAAGCTGCGCGACCGCGCTGTCACGGCGGGCGAAGGTTCGGTCGAACGCGGGCAGGAGCATGGCGGTGACGATGCCCGGCGGCGGGAGGTATGTCACCTGCAGGTGGGACAGTTCCTCGAGCGCCCGCCGCGCTTCCCCGTATGGCAGGGGGGCATCCTCTATGACGCTCGCCATCCGCCGCAAGTAGTCCGCCTCGTCGGATGCGAGCATCCACCTCGCCATGTAGCTCTGCTTTGGTGGGCGGTCGGGCCGGCCACCCTCGCTCAACTCCGACGGCTCGGCCGGTGGTCCGGCCTGCAAGTCCTCTATGGCATCGAGAGGATCCTCCGCCAATCTGACCGCAGCGAAAGTCGCTCGCCCGAGGGCGCGCTCCCCCTTCAGCGCCTCCGCGAAAGATGGACCCAGATCAGTGCGCCCGATCTCGTCGGCGAGCCGCCGACAGAGATCACTGTCGGGCTGGGACTCGCGCAGCACGGCACTCAAGGAGCGCGACCCCATGCCGTCGATGGCATACCGGACCATCTGGCCAATCGTGCACGGTTCCGCAGCCGCGTTCGCGACGCGGAAGATGGCGCCGCAGACATCCGTCGCCTCGTCCACCCGGCCCGCATCAAGGAGCATCAGAGTCTCGAACGCAAGCAGCCGAGCGCAGGTGCGCAGCTTGGCGAGGTGCGGGAATCCGACATCGTACCCCTTGCTCCAGTCAACCCGGAAGTCGCAGCGCGGCATGTGAGCCGCGCGGTGGATGAACTCCAGGGCTTCCTCGTTCCGCTTCAGGATGTCCGACGCTCGACTGCGCACCCCCGGGCTATCCAGGCTCGACTTCTCTCGTCTCAGATCGTCGAGGAGTTCCTCGTCCTCGTCCGACAGCTCGATCGCTTCGAACGCCTGCCCGTACACGAGCGCCGCGTTCTCCTCATCGGGAATCGGGGGCCTGGCGAGGTCGGCCGGCATGAGGGGCTCCCCACGACTCGCGATCTCCGCCACCGCCTCCGCGAGCCGCGCCTCCGCCCGCCATGCCGCGATCGCTACGGCGAAGGGCGAGAGCGCGGCAGCGCAACCCAGGAGGAAGAGCACCCACTTGCCTATGCGTAGTGCTCGCACGACCCTCATCCGGCGCTGCTTTGCTGCGCCCACGCGGCCCCCTCTCTGAGCAGCTCGCCGCCTACCGCGGCGGGATGGGCGGGCCGGGAGGTGGCGGTCCCGGCGGCCTCGGCTCGCCCACGCTCGGCGGAACCTCGATGATCTGCGTCGTCCGATCCTCGCGCGCTCCCCGCAGTGCGGCCGTGAACGCGCGCAGCCGCTTGGCTACCATGCCGTGGATGGTCTTCGCCTTGCCGGGAGCGCCGGCCGGCACGCCGGTCAGCACTTCGATACCCTCGTCCACGTGCGAGACCGCCCAGATGTGAAACGTGCCCTCTTCGACGGCCTGCGCCACCTCGCGCTTCAGCATGAGGTTCTTGACGTTCTGGCGCGGGATCATCACGCCCTGGTCGCCGGTCAGCCCCTTGAGCTTGCAGGCCGCGTAGA
>CP070648.1:1475332-1483194 GCA_020354555.1 Armatimonadota bacterium
CGGGCCGATGCCGTCGGTCCAGTGATAGCACTGGGCGAAGTTGCCGCCCGGAAACCGTATCACCGATGGCCGTAGCGCCCTGATCGCTGCAACCACGTCCGCCCGGAACCCGTGAACCGCGGTCGTCGGCATCAGAGATGCTTGGTCAAGCCACACCGTGCCTGGGCCGGCGAAGGAAACGCTGAACACGGCGTCGTCATCGTCCGCCCCCGGCGAAAGCCGGGCCGTGTGATAGGATAATTCCCCTCCGACTCCCACAAGCTCGGCGGAAGCGTACGGCTGCCCCTGCGCTGAATGCAGCGCAACAGTGACGGGACCGGCCAGCCCAAGTTGCTTGAGCCACGCGCCCACGTCGTATTGCTCATTCCGCCGGATGACAATGCTCCGTTGGCTGACGCCGCACGTACCGGTCTCCCCTGCTATCCGCTGCGCATGGGTCCGTCCGTTACCCATATGCGTAAGCGCAGTATCGCCGTCAATGGCACACGTGGCGCCACCAAGGGGCTGCCACTGATCGGGTACGCCATCGGCGTTGCCGTCGGGCATCTCGAACGAGCGGTCGCGGAGTTTCTCCGCCCAGATGCCGCCAATGACGGAGTCGTTCAATATCACGAAGAAGTGACCGGAGAGATGAGGCGGCGCTTGGCCGATGATACGCGCGGCGTCCACGAAAATGATGGATCTTGCGGCGGCATGCACGGCCGAGAGCGATAGCCCGACCGCGCACGCAATAGCCAAGGCGCTAATGGCGGACGGTGTGAGCCGGAGGGGCGCAAGCGATTGGATTGTCGTCACATCCCTACCTATCAAATCAGATCCCTGCGAGAAGCGCTTCCAATCGCACTTGCCATAGCAGCTTATCCAACTGCGTGCTGATGCGATTGAGACCCAACTCCAACCGCGCAAGCGTCTCCGCGTCAACGCTCTTCGCGGTCAGCGCCGTTCGCGCAGCCTCGGCCGCTGTAGCATATTCACCAAGCCGTGTTTCGAGCGCCTGCCGTACGGCGTCGTCGGACTCACTACCGGCGGCGCGGTTCAGTTGCTCAAGTCTCGCGTCAAGTTGCGCGAGTGCCGCGCGCAGCAACCCCTGGCTCGCCGCGTCACCGAGGTCTTTGCCCGCTGTGATGAGAATCACCCCGGTGCGTTCGTCCGCGCGGAAGTCGGCAGCGAGTTGGCTCAAAAACTCCGCGGTCGGCGACAACGTAAGGTGACCGAAACGGACGGGATCGTGGAACGTGCGCATCACTCGCGCCCAACTGCTCCACGGTTGCCCCGCGCCGATGTACCGATCGCGGCATACGTTTATCCCGTGCACCTGCCCCGTCGCCGGCGTGACCCCCAGCCCCTGCCACGGAACACGCAGTTCAACGTACCACGCCTTCTCGCCGATAAGTGCCGCCGCTGTGATCTTGCCGTCCCAGTGAGTGCCGACTTCCGGGCCCACATCGTACAGCGAGCCAGCGGCGTCCACGCCGAGCTGGTAGAACCTTGTGTGCGAATGCCCAGGGTCGAGGAAGATCTCAACGGCTTCGTGGCGGAAGATCTCAAGCTCGTCGCGAGCCGCCGCCACCAAGCTGATGCGCCCCGGCGTCGGCTCATCACAGGTCACTGCGATGTACAGCGCCGCGTCATCGTACGCGGCTCGGAAGAAGGTCTGCACAGGCGCCAGAGCGCCTCCGTGAAACTCGGCGAATCCATTCGCCACCGGCACCGCTTCCCAGCACCCGTCGTCCAGCCGCCCGTCAATAACCGGCGACGATGCCGCCCGCATGCAGGCGTACACCTGTATCGGGAGATCATCCGCCGCGAGGCAGGCAGTCACTCCCACCCAGAGCAGGACCGCCAGCGTCAGTATTGTCCTGGTCATGCGATCCCTCCCACGCGAGCGCGAGCGCGGCGGCCGCGCGGCCTACGAGAAACCTACTGCACGATGAAGCGCGCTTCCGTGGTTTCGTCAGTGTACAGGTCAACTGCGCGGACCGTCCATGCTCCGGACGGATCGTTGTAGGCAATCGGCAGCACGACGTCGGCGCCCTCAGGTCCAGCGACCAAGACGCGGTTGAACCATTCGGCGTGCGTGCCGTCCGGTTGATATACCTGGACTCGGGCGGCGTGGTGCGCGCGGCTTCCGGCATAGGACAGGCGCACCGTGAGCTGCTCGCCCCGCCGGACCTGCGTCTGGCTGAGCGCCACGTCCGAGGTCGGCAATCTCCGCGGTGACAACGCCACGAAAGTGGCTCGCGTCGGCAGCTTGTGAACGGTGAATGTGGTCTGCAGACCGAGGTATCTGCGTTCCCGCAAGTCATAGACATGCAGCGCATGCGGAAGCGTCACGCACACCAGTTCGTCCTTGCCGCCGAAGACCGTGAGGAAATCCACACCCCGGCCGTTCCAACGAATCACTTCCGTATCACGGACCGGCTTCCCATTTCGGTCCGTGACGCGGACCGACGCCTCAATACCGCCCAATGCCAACACTTTCGCGAGGAAAGCGCAATCCGCTTCCGCACTCGCCGCATCCGCGAGCCGCGGGAACGACTCCAACGCGAAGTTGAGCAGCACCGCCCGTCCGCGCCCGACCGGTTTCACGATGCAGATCGGCGCTCCATCAGCCGCCCCCGCCGCCTCTCCGTCCTCAGCGCGGACCGCGGGGTCAACTTTCGCGTCGGCGAACGCAAGCCGAACCGGAAGCGCGCGCTCGCCGATCCCGCCGTCCACATCAACCTTCGCCGTTACTGCCTCCGCGTTGCCGGTGCGCTCGATACCGAGGAGGCCGTCGAGCAGCCCGCGCTGGAGCGGTTTGCAGTGGTGGTCGTATATCCCCGCGCGCACATCGGCGATCACCGTTCCTCCGTTTTCGACAAACTCGCGAATCACCTCCGCCTCGCGCGGCCCGATGGCTTCTGCCTGAGGCAGTATCAGCGTTTTGTAGCGGCGCGCGTTGAATTCACCGCGACGCAGCATGCGGTCGGTTACATAATTGAACTGGAGACCGAGCGCGCGCAGCGCTCTGTGCCATGCCGCATGCGCGCCTTCGTACGCCCCGTAGGAGGGTCCCGCCTCAATCCTATTCGCAAACAACGATGGATACGAGTAGAGGATGGCAATGCCGTCGTCCTCGCGCCTGCACGTTAGCAGTAAGTCACCGAGGCCGTCGCGGACGATCTGCGTGTCGCGCTGCATCTCCTTGATGGCCTTCCACGGCGCCAGGTGCGGCGCGAGCAGCCCACGGTAGGTACCGAAGCCGTCCCACCGCCACCACCAGACGCTGTCGCATCCGCGGGTAATCATGCGCCAGTACTTCTCAAGCAGCGAGTCGGCATCCTTTGTGTAGCCCATCCAGTTGGAGCGAATGAAGTCGCGCGGGGCGATGGAGCGCAACACTTCGTCCTGCACGCCGGGATACGGCGACCAGAACCCGTTGGTGCGGCAGATAAGGTCAATGTCGGCGCCGTCGGAGAAACGCCCGGCCCCCTCGAAGCCCGTCAGCGCCTGCGGGTCCATCTCCTTGAACCGCCGGTCGAAGCGCTCGCACAGCCCCACGAAGTTGTAGCCCTTGAATGCCTGGCGGTCATACCAACGCGCGTATTGCCTGGCCTGCAGAGCCCCTGCCTCGTCGTTGTCGCCAGGGGCCGATAACTGCACCTCGTCGAAGCTCGCGTATCGGCTCTCCCACGACTGGTTGAGCGCGGAGATGTCGCCGTACTCCTGCTGCAGGTAACGGCGGTATGCGGCGAGGCAGGCGGGATGGACACAGCTTCCCGTGGTCGCCGTCTCGTCGCCAAGCGAGTACACGAAAACACCGTGTTGACGCGACCGCTCGTGCGTGCTGGCGATACCGTTAATCCACTCGTCCACGGCAGGCTCATCGTTCCAGCACGCCGGCCGCATATAGCCGTTCTTGTCCCACGACGTCATAATGCGAGTGGTGTACGGGATCTGTGCGATATCCGAGGCGGCGACAACCAGCGGCGGAGCGCCGACCTGCAGTTGCACCGTGCACCCCAGTCGAGCCAGTTGTTGCTCGACGTACCACGACAGCGGATCCGGGGGGTAGTCCCACACCACGACGTTGAACTGCCCGCGCTGCCGCTTGGTTACTCGAAAGTAGCTGTAAGCCGATGATACCTCCTCGTTACCATCCATCACCAGTGCGCGAACCTCGAGCAGCATCGGCATCCAGTCCTCGACGGCGAACTCAAAGCTCGCAGCCGAGTTGGTCACCTGTTCGTCGGTCTGCGCCAGGATGCGCCCGCGGGCATCCAGCAATTGCGCTCGCACCGTTTCCCCCGCCAACGCATCTCCGCCGAGTCGCACCGTGCCGGCGATACTCTCGCCGATCTCACCCCACACTCGATTCAGTTCGACCTCCGCCACGACGCGGGGAGACGTGATCTCCATGGGCACCGTTGCCCACGCCTCGATGCCGTCCTTGCCGCGGGCGATAACATCCAAGTGGTAGTGCCCCGCGGGGTAGCGCCGCGCAAGCGGGAAGACGAGCGGCCCGTCAGAACTCGAGTGCCGGCCTTGTGGGGATAGCGCGAAAGACGTGCCGTCGGTGCGGCGGAGCCGGGCCTGCACGTCAGCGATCTGCGCCCCACTCGCGTTGCCCCACTCGACGGTGATCTCCGTCCTGGGCAGGTCCGTCCGCGTGATGCCTCCATCGGGAACCGCTACACCAAGCTTGATGCGAGGCCCCTTGCCGGCAGCCCACAGCACCGCCCTGCCCACACGCTCGAGCCAGTAGTCGTAGTCCGTCTCCCATCCCGCATGGTATTCGACGTGGGGACGCGCGGGAAGCCGCATGCCGCGCCCCGCCTTGATGCGGAAAGCATCGCCGGGCGGATCGTTGGCCAGAAAAGGCGGGAGGTCGGTTATCCTGTTCTTCGGCTTCAGCGCCCTCTCGTCGTCCACGCCCAGGAACACGATGCCCGCTCCCCCAGTCACCGCCTGGTATAACTTGTACTGGGCTTCGTGAGGCAAGTGAGTGACCGGGACCCCGGCGAAGAGAAAGCAATCCCACGGCTCGTCCAGGAGGCGCATGATGCGTTGCACCCCGGCTTCGCCCCCGCGCCATTCCGTCTGCGGGCTATCGATGATCCGGTGGTAATATGCCGTCTTAGCCTCGATGTCGAAACGCTGCATCAGTTCGACGATGTCGCGCGCCTCGATGCCCCGGTCGTACGATCCCCAGCCGATGTACAGCACGCGCACCTTCCCCAGCGCGTAGGGTCGGGCCCAGTCCGTATGGGGCGTCTCGAACTCCATGGACAACTCATGGTCTTCCTCGAGTTCCTCGTTCACCGCCGGTGCCGCGGCCGCACCGGCCAGCGCCGCAGCCAGACCGAAGGTCGCGATGAGGAGACACAGCGAGGATTCGCGCATGATGGTTTCTCCTTCGTTGTCGACAATGCTTTAGTTGTGGGCCCGGCGATCACCACCTCGCGGGCCTTAGCGTGGCGCAGTCTTCGCGCACAGTCACGAGGTGGTTTCTGCCGTCGCGAGGGGTTTTCCTACAGCGAGCCGGGCATCGAGAACCCCCCTGTGCGCCTGGCGGAAAAGGTGAACCGCCTGGCATGGAGTAAGATGGATTCCCAGGAGGAGTATGACTGCGATGCATGTTCACAAGCTGTACGCCATCATCGTGGGGTTGCTCGTGGGCACGGCTGCTTGCTCCGATGCGCGCCCGAACGACAGTGTCCTCGAGGGCCTGACGCGGCTGCAGGCCTTCGAGACCCGTCGGGAAAGCAGCGCGCACGAGGACCTGCAGAAGAACGGCGACGCGCGCTCCATCGAGATCGGGGAGACCCTCGTGCTCGGCGAACTGGAGGGCCCCGGGGTGATCACGCATATCTGGTGCACCGTGGCTTCCGAGGATCCGTTCTACGCGCGCTCGCTGGTGCTCCGCATCTACTGGGACGGCATGGAGAGGCCGAGCGTCGAGGCGCCGCTGGGTGACTTCTTCGGCGTCGGCCACAGCGCGCACAGCAGCTTCACCTCGCTGCCGGTAGCCGTGTCATCCGAGGGCCGCGCGCGCAACTGCTTCTGGCGCATGCCCTTCCGCGAAAGCGCTCGCGTGACCGTCACCAACGAATCGGACACGTATCGCACCGGCTCGTTCTACTACTACCTGGACTGGCAGAAGCACGACTCCATGCCCGATGACATCGCTTACTTCCACGCCCGTTATCGCCAGGAACACCCGGCTCGGCCCGGCGACTACACGATTCTGGAAACCAGGGGCCGCGGGCATTACGTCGGCACGGTTCATTCCGCCCAGCAGGTGGAAATCGGCTGGTTCGGAGAAGGCGACGACCGCTTCTACGTGGATGGCGAGGACTACCCGTCGCTCAGCGGCACGGGTACCGAGGACTACTTCTGCGACGCCTGGGGTTTCCGGCAGTTTTCCACTCCATTCTATGGCGTGTCTCTGTGGGAAGGCTACTTCCCCGGCGACCGGGTGACGGCATACCGGTGGCACCTCAGCGACCCAGTCACGTTCAAGAAGTTGCTCAAGGTGCAGATCGAACACCGCGGCAGCATCTTCACCGAAACGGTCGAGCACCTCGGGCAGTTTATCGAGCGTCCCGACTGGATCAGCTCCGTTGCGTTCTGGTACCAGTCGCCGGCGGTGGGCGCCGACGAACCCATCGCGCCGGTCGCGGAGCGCGTTGCGCCGTATCGTGTCCTGCGCGCGGCTGACCTCGAGGTGCGGGCCGAGCCGGACATGATGCTGCAGAAGGATGGCGGCGCGGTGAATTACATGCCCGCCACGGGGGACGCGAAACTGGAGTTTGACTTCGACGCCACCGACGCAGGCATGTACCAGTTGAACGCCGTGCTCTATCACTCCGTAGTTGGCGGCAAGTATCAGCCGTTCCTGGACGGCAAGCCCTTGGGTCAGACTCTCGACCTGTGCATCCAAGGCGCGGATTGGCTGTGGGTGCGCTTCGATCTCGCACGGCTCGAATCAGGCAAGCACACGCTGCGCTTCGAGGGGCGGGGAGTCTCGCCGAACAAGCGCAGCCTGATTCCAACCGTTAACCAGGTCGGTATGTATTACCTCGTGCTGTTGCGCTTGGAAGACATGGAGGGGTATCACGCGGAGATGAACCGGATACTCCAGGAACGGCAGCAGAAGTAGGCTGCGTCGCACAACACGCTTTGGCGCGGCGCCCGGTGTCGTGGGTATCACGACTTATGATGTTGATCCCCGGAGGTATGTGAATGCGATATATGCGTGTCTATGTGTTGGTGTGCGCTGCGGCCTGGGCGGCGCTCTCCGTGGCCGCGTGCGCCGCCCCGGCGGCGACCCTCGAGGATGCCCGCACGGCCGTCGGCCGCGCCCAGAGCGTGCTGCGGGATTTCGCTGTTGATATCACGGACTGGAAGTTTGGGCTGGAAGCGTCGGATGATGCGCGTCTGCCGGATTTTGATGACTCGGACTGGGAGGCGAGCGGCATTGGCGCCAGGTGGCAGAAGGAGAACACCTACGGCTGGTACCGCACGCGACTGACGGTCCCGGAACGGCTGCGCGGCCTGCCCACCGCGGGGCGTCGGCTGACGTTCCTCGTCGGCATTGACGACAGGGGCGAGGCCTACGTCAACGGGGAACTGCAGCAGAAGTTCGAATGGGACAGCGGTCGCGTGGTGTTGGCCGAAGCCGCCGAGGCGGGCACGACGTACGTCATTGCCATCAAGGCGATTAACGATATCGAAGAGGGCGCTCTGCGTCACGCGCGATTGGTGCTCGGCGGCACGGAAGAACTGGAGGCCCGTCGCGACGCATTCCTCGACCGCCTGCGGCAGGCAGCGCAGTTCTGCAGCCATCACCCGGCCCCGAATCCAGCATTGCTGTCCGC
>CP070648.1:1483294-1486615 GCA_020354555.1 Armatimonadota bacterium
CGCGCACGTAACGCTCGTTCGCCCATACCACGAAGTCTATCCAGTCCGGCGCCGGGGAGCAGCCGTAGAGCGGGGCCTTGTACGCGATGACATCCGCGGAACCGGGGTCTGCCGCGCCGTTCGCCCACTCCTCGCCGTAGAACGACCACTCCGGCGCCTGTGCCGAGATGCCGTTGAGGATGGAGTAAGGCACCACGGCGATGCCCTTCGCGTGGTAGTCCGCAACGAGCGCGCCGTACTTCTCGGGGTCGGTCGCCTGCGGATACCCGTAGTATCGTATGACATCCGCCGTCGGCCATAGGATGTGCGCGTTGGCGTTGACCCCCGGCGTCAGCCGCCACTTGCGCCATCCGCTGATATCCCTAACCGGCGTCGCCTGCAAGCCGCAGGTGAACCGCCACGGCTCGGTCAGCGTGCGCGGCGTCTCCCAGAATGACCACACGGCATCTACGGACGTCGGCGTGCGTTCGATCCGGAAACCGTCGCCGCGGTCTACGCGATCCCACGCCTCGTCGGACTCGCAGAACCCCGCCAGCCCGCGCTCCTCGTCACCGAGCCACCAGTACATCGCCCAGTTCGCCTTGAGGAACGCCCCTTGCTCGGGCGGCACAGCGCCGCGGGCGGTGTTGTACGGCGTCATGACGGTATGATAGAGCGTGGCATGCGCGGGGTCGAGAGGCACCCGTAGCTCCATGGAATCAGCAACGGCGCCCGGCGCGGGTGTGAGCGTCAGATCGTAACGCAGCATTCCATCAAACTCGGCGGCGCAGGTCCATTCCAGGGTGCCCAAATCGCATTTCGCCGAGCCCGCGAACCGCGCGACCATAGGGGTGGCCTCAACCAGCCGCCGCTCCCGCGCTTGCCACCGTACCGGCTTGCCTCCCGCTGTCAGGCGCATACGCACCGGCGCGCCCAGCAGCTCCGCACCGGCCGATTCGATGCGGCTCGGCAGCCCCAGGGAACCGAGTTCGTAGCGGCGCCCCCAGCATGTGATGGACGTCGGAAGCTGCGGCAGCGATTTCGTGGTGAGCGGCGTCCACGGAGGCGGGGGCGCATCCGGGATGCCGATCTTGTTGCCGCGCCAGACGGGAGGGCCGGGGGCGGTCAGCGTTTGCGACGCTGCCCCGATTTCCGCGCCATCACGGCCCCGCATCGTGACCTTCACCCGGTACTCGCCGGGGGCAAGTTCGGTGAACGGGATGACGGCTTCACCGGTTTCATAACTGAGCATGCGCACCGGTGCGGGCTTCGTGCCCGCGGGAGGTTCCAGGCGCGCGACACCGCCAGCGGCCTGTGCGCCGCCGCGCGGATTGACTTCGACTTCCACCCGAATTTCGCGCTGCGACGCTCGCGGCCGCGCCATCATCTGCACTCGCGGCCCCAGCCCCGCCGGAACGTCCTCGCCGGGCGGGCGATCCGCCGCATGCTCGTAGGCCCATGCGACTTCCTCCGCGACCAACGCCCGGTCGTAGATGTACAGTTCATCCACCAGCGACCGCGCGTCGCGCTTGAAGTGCCACGGCCGGTCGCCGACGAGAAAACGCCCGGACAGGCCCTGGGGGATCTGCGGCCGCGGCAATCGGGTGGATGCCTCGCCGTCGAGGTAGAAGGAGATCTCGCGCGGGCTCCACGTCGCGGCGAGGTGATGCCACTCACCGGGTTGCAGCGGGCTGAAGTTCTGCCCGGCGGTGCTCCACGTCTCGCGCATCTCACTGATGAGAAACAACCCGACGCCCGGCGAGTGAAACTTGTATATCAGAAGCCAGCCCGGGTCGGATGCCTCGAAGAAGACGTGGAACTTCTCGTCCGTGCCATCCCAGTCCTGCGGGCAGATCCAGAACTCGATGCTCCCGCGCTCGGGATGCACGTTGCCCTCGACGGCATAGCTGACGTAGCCCGCGTTCTCGCCTGACAGCAACGCCTGGCCGCGTTTGCCCGGCGCGAATTGCGGCCCGCCCTCCTCTCCTCGGGCTGTGGCGTCTCCCACAGCGACGGCGTCGGCCGTTCCCTCGAACCCCGCGTAGAACAGCACGCCGCCGCGGTCGGCGGCGGCGCATGGGCTGACAAGCAGCAGCAAGGCGACGAATACCCACGGCCTCATCGTATCACACACTCCATGTCGTGCTTGCCTTTCCGCGCCTTCGGTGGGTTCCGCGCGACAGACAGCAGTCGAGTGATAGCGCGGTTCACGGCGCGCGGAAAACGAGCATGCCCTCCTCGTTGCGCAGCTCCAGCGCCGGCCCGGCGGAATCCACTATCAAGCTTGCCTGTGGCGTTCCTTTCGGGCTGCACAGGTCCAGGCGAGGCCCCGTTACCGGCACACGAAGCGTTGCGCGCACCACGCCGTTCTGGTCGCTCAGGGCGAGGGTGGACGCGCCGTCTTTGTCCACCCACAGCCCACCGCGTACCTTGCCGGTCTCGTCCAACACCAAGATCCGCTCCGCCTCGACTGATTTGAAGTACTCCAGTCCGGGCACCGCAGCCAATGCAATCAGTCCGGTCAGGAGCGCCACCATAACCAGGCCACCGAGCCGCAGGTGCCGGTTTTGACGTTCCAGGCGTGCCGCGCGCTGGGCGAGCACTTCCACCGATGCTTCGTTCATGTCTGATTCCTCCGCGCCCCAGAAAGCCGCCGTTCTGGATGTTGTCGCCTCGTCTGCCGCCCGAGAGTCGGCCCATCGCTACCGCGGCGGGGCAGAATAGGACAGTTCCTGTTCCTTATCTGTCAACTCGAGCCGGGCGTCGGAGCCGGGCCACGCGCGCAGGGCGGCTCGCCGCTGATTCCGGCGGTCGTGGAGCACAAAGTGCGGCAAGCAGCGTCGTTGCGCCAACTCGAGCGTCGCCAGCGGCTCACCCGCGTCACACAGGCTGAGTTGAACCGGGATGCCTTCGTCCTCTGCGACCGCTTTCTCTGCACCCATGTGGCCCAGAATCGCGCGGGCGCCACCGGGATTGCCCCCAATATCCACCGCGTAGGTCCGGGCGACAATCTGCTTCCCGCGGTAAGTCGGCTTCGCCTGGTTGCTCCCGAGGAAGAGCACCCCGCCGGTCACCGCCACGATCAAGAGAAGGCCGGTCGCGAGCCGCCGGTTCTCATGCTCCAGCCGCGCGAACCGCTCGGTCAAACCTTGCAATGTGGACTCGTCCATCAGGTCTCCCCTCCGCCCATAGTTTCCCGCGGCGTGCTCCCCGACCGCCCCCGCGTGAGCCCTCATGTCTCAGTCGCCATCCAGCACCGTGTACGCGAACGACTCCACGATGATAGGCCTCGCGCCGCGCACCGGCGCCTTCAGGCGCACCGCCCCGCCCGCGCGCACGGGC
>CP070648.1:1486715-1511810 GCA_020354555.1 Armatimonadota bacterium
GGCCCCGCGCTCTCGCTTCGGGCGGCGAGAGGTTTCGAGCGAGAGGGCGTGGTGGCGCGAGGGGGGTCTGCTGACCGCCTTCGCCCGGTAGTTACTTACCGGACGGAGGTTCGAAGTGTCGGACTGGTCAAGCGTGTCCGAATCGAACTGCAGGGAAATCGAGGGGCGAAGAAACTGCATAAACACTGGATTTGGGCCGGCCCAAGGTCCCCGAGTTTGCTGGTAACTGCGTCGGCTCAGTCTCCGTCCGTCTGGGATTCCGAGATGAGGACGGAACGTGTTGATGAGGTAGCGCTTGAGCTGCCTCAGTGGTGCGATCTGTGCCGCCAAGTGGTAGAA
Organism: Armatimonadota bacterium; assembly: GCA_020354555.1. Taxonomy (NCBI): domain Bacteria; kingdom Bacillati; phylum Armatimonadota; species Armatimonadota bacterium. The sequence goes on from CP070648.1 coordinate 1,487,055, forward strand.
TGGAGAGGCTTGGCTGAACCTAGGAGCCGCTGATGCGAACTCGTGCGCGGCCCGATTAGCACACAGGCCGTGCCACGAGATAGAGCGAGTGGGCGCGGTCTGCGCCCTTCCGGGGAGAGAGAGAGATGCATTTCACTGAATACTGGTCTATCGTTGAGCGCAGCCACACTATCCAGAACCCGATATCGCCGGAAAAGCTGGGGCTTCTGGCGGACTACTGCCGGGTAAGGGACGGGGCGCGCGTATTGGACGTGGGAAGCGGTAAGGGATGGCTTCTATGCACGTGGGCGAAGGCGTGGCAGATTGACGGCACGGGGCTGGAGGTCAGCCCGTGGTTTGTGGCGGCGGCGCGCCAGCGCGCGGAGGTGGAGGGCGTGGTTGACCGCCTGAATTTCATCGAGGGGCCGGCGCTCGATTTCGCGCCTCAGCCGGCGAGCTACGACGGGGTTCTGTGCATCGGGGCCTCGTTCGCGTTGAACAACTTCGACGAGGCGGTGGCGTGGATGCGGCGAGCGGTGAAGTCTGACGGGGTGCTCGCCATTGGCGAGCCCTTCCTCAATCGGCCCCTGCCGCCGGAGGTCGCCGCCCTCGCCGGGCCTGAGGCCGCCCAGTGGCGGAGCCTAGCAGGCACGGTAGCGGCGCTGGAGGCCCACGGCCTGGAGCTGTGCGGGCTGATCACGGCTTCGCCAGACGATTGGGACCACTACGAGAGCCCCCACTGGCTGGCCGCCCGCGAGTGGGCGGCCGCTAACCCGGATCACCCCGAGCGCGAGGAGCTCCTCCGGGGGGTGCGCCGGGCACGGGAGGCCTACTTCGGCTGGCAGCGCGACTACCTGGGGTGGAGCATCTTTGTCGCGGCGCCGGCTTAGCCGACGCCGGAGGATGCCCCTGGCCAGCAGGGAGGCCGCCTCCTCAAGCCGCTCAGCCGGGGACATCATCTCGGGGTCCAATGGGTTCGACATCTTCCCGCTCCTCGCCGCCGCCAAGGCTATGGCGGACAAGCCTTGCCAGTCATCACGACTCAGACCTGGTGGTGCGAGGGGGCCTGCTGACCGCCTTCGCCCAGTAGATACTTACCGGACGGAGGTTCGAAGTGTCGGAGTGGTCAGCGTGTCCGAATCGAACCCCGGAGCACCAGGCCTCAACAAGCCCGTGCAAACACCGGATTCTCCACATGTGTGGACGTGGTGGCGGACTTCGACGCCGGAGGGTTTGTCGGCGGACAAACGGTACCGGAATCCAGGCGCGCGGCAGTCCGCCGTTGCTACTCGGAGCAAGATGCCGGCACGACAGCACCTTCCGTCCGTCATCCTCCGGGACCGATGCCGGGGGGTGAGTGTGTTATAATCGGGCATTCCAAGCATACTTGGAGGCTCGCGGCGACGACGAGGAGAGCCAGATCCTGCGGCAATCAGGAGGGGCAAGGTGGTTCACGACAGGTTGAACATCGAGGAATGGATCTCGCGCTTCCCGCTAGCTCAGGCCCGTCGTGAGGCTGGCGACTTCGTCGAGCGAGAGCGACTCCAAAGCCCGGAGGACTATCCGAACGAGGACGCAGTTGAGGCACACATCGCGCTGATGTCGCCCGGCGGCGAGATAGTGTGCAGTCCAGGTGACCTGGCCCTGGCGGAACAGCTTCGAAGAGAGGCCTTTGCCGAGCAGCAGATCCAGGGGGTCCCGACAGACATCTTCGTCTTCGGCCGCGGCGAGCCCAACCAGCGTGAAGCAACGAAGGTGGGGGGACTGCCCTACTGGTCAGCGTCTCAGGACTGGCCATCCTCAGCCGAGGGACGGGCCCTCACCTTCATCGGGCAGATCTGCTTCGCGGACTCGCGGGACATTGTCGGCAAGCTGCCGGGCGATGTACTCCTCATCTTCGGGCCAAAGGACAGCGAGTACCTCGACCCGGATGAGTCGGAGCTGGAGTTCTTCTGGCGCGACATGGGCGACAGTGACCTGATCGGGCCAGGCGGGATGCCTCAGTGCGAGTTCGCCATCCCGCCTTCGTACGGCGTCATCTGCAGAACGTTCGACTACCCTGGCGCGGGGCCACTACTCGGACGCTATCGTGAGGCCGAACTCCTCGCCGTACTGGAAGGCACGAAGATCGGAGGCGTGCCCCGGTGGATTCAGGATCCAGAGTCGCTGCCTGGCAGGTTCTTGTGTGCGCTCGGCTCGCTCTCCTTCTCAGCCGATGCGCCCTATCCGTTCGTCAACATGCCTGAGCCCGTCGCAGACGCGGACCTGCACGGGCCGATGTGGGGCGACATGGGGAGCCTTTACGTGTTCCTCGAAAGAGGGGAGGTCCTGCACGTCATTGTGCAATGCTATTGACCATCGCGAAGATAATGGGGATCGCCAGCGGCGACTCCTCCACTACAGACGTGTGGGAAGTGCCTAGAAGGCATCTCGTCCTACTCGGGGATGGAATCGAAACCCGAGAAGGCCGACCCCCTAGAAAGTCGCAATAATCCGCCCGCCGTGCGCTCAACACACCGGCCTGGGCGGAGACCCCCATCGGACGGGAGTTCGAAATGGCAAGTGGTCAGCGTGTTCGAATCGAACCCCGAGAAAACCGAGGGTCGAAAAACCCGCATAAACACTGGATTCTCTACCAACGGACGGATTGGCAGAAGTCCGGAGGTTTCAGAGAAAGAGAGGCCCGAAGGGCCGTTTTGGGCGTCCGAAGGGGTCGAAAAAGGGGTGATCCGGCACGGGAATCACCAGAAGTGCCGCTTGGCGAAAGCGCGGCCCGATCCGGATTTCAGATATCGTTCAAACGCGCTAGCTCGGCCTCGATTGTCGAAACCGACTACTGCTACGATGCGCCACGGCACGTACCTCGACGTATGGGGCGACTTGCCAGCGTTATGCTCTTTGAGGCGTTCCTCCGGGTCCGATGCCAGTCCAACGTACCGCTGCTGCGGATCGCGCACGCTTGCAAGGAGATAGACGCACTTCACGGCAAGGCCCTCCTCCGCCGAGGCTTCGGCGGGCACCAGCCTTCGTCGGAACCACGGCTTGCCAGCCGCAGCTTCAGCGAAGGCTGGTCGAGGAAAACGACCTGAGATCGAAACATTCTCTAGCTGTGGACGAGGTCGGCGTTTCGATTCTCACCCGGTAGTCCGCGTGGGAATCGAACCGTCTCTCCAGTCCGACGGGCAAGCCTGAATGGCAGCCCGAGTTCCGTCCTCGCGTCCGCGCCTACCATCGCCTCAGTATCCGGCGGGCGCAGTACGCCATCTGGGCAGTCAAAGTGGTGTCCCAAGCCGACTTAGCACGGACAGCGTGTCCGAAATCCCAGGCACTGAACCGCTGGCCCGCATACACGGACCAGGGCTATCCATTGGCCACTAGAACCACTTTGCCGGCGTGTCCGCCGCGCTCGAGCAACTCGTGCGCGCGATAGGCCTCCAGCAACGGGATGCGCTCCGCGATCACCGGCTTGATCTTGCCTGTTGCCGCCGAATCCAGGAGCTCCGTCAAGGTTTCACGGTACCAGTCGTTGTGCATGTGCGGGAACTTCATCATGTTCGGGGACAACAGTATCCGCTTACTGTCCGGAATGAGCTTGAGCAGGAAGACCGTCAGCAGGCTGAGTGGAATGACCTTCATCCCTGCCTTGGATGTCGCAACACTGCCAAGTGGCACCAACCGTCCACCTTTGCGCAGGACTCGGTAGGAGCGCCAGAGTTGCCGTGCACCCCCGATGGGATCGAACACTGCATCCACCCCATCGCCGGTCAGGTTGCGGATGCGCTCGACGAAGTCTTCTGTGCGGTAGTCAATAGGTATGGCTCCGAGCGCAGACACTAGTTCGTGATTGTGCTGGGACGCCGTGCCGTACATTTCTAGCTCGGCCAGCTTGCCAAGCTGGAGCAGAGCGGTGCCCAGGCCTCCCGCCGCACCGTGGATCAGGACCCTCTCGCCGCTGCGCACGCTGGCGGTCTTGTGTAGGTACAGGTGTGCGGTGAGGTAGTTCACAACCAGGGCGACGGCCTCGGCGGGATCCAGGCCCGAGGGGACGGACACCAACTGGCTAGCGGGCCGGCAGATGAACTCTGAATAGCCGCCGCTATCGCCGAAGGTCCAGCCGGCAACCCTCTGCCCCGGCTGCGCAGTTGACACCCTGTCGCCCAGCTTGTCCACCACGCCCACTATGTCCTCGCCCGGGGTGAAAGGCACGCGCGGATTCCCGGGGAACGATATTGAGCGGATCATGAGGTCGTAGGCGGAGACTCCAGCGGCGAGGACCTTCACCCGGGCCTCGCCGCGCCGTGGTTCGGGAAGACCCTCCTCTATGACCTGTAGCACGTCCGGCCCGCCGCGCTGTTTCACGATGATGCGATGATTCCTGACCTGCTTCATGCGAATCCCTTCGGCGGAATCGGTCTCGCTGGCTACTGCCAACGGTCGGGCGCCTCTGCTCCCTCGCTATCCATCGGGTGGGTACCACATCGAGCTTGGCGGCAGGCCGTGCCGCTAGCGTCCGACATCTGGATAGCAAGAACGAGACCTCATGGCGGATCTCAGCTTAATCCTGTTGCAGGGCGCACGGTGATACAAGTCCGGCCTGAGTCTCAGCTACCAGGTGTTGTTGAGGTTCAGCATTGGTGGGACAAATTCGGGGCTGAAATAAGCTGCAGGCCCGCTGTCCCTGCTCTTGCATCTTGTTCCGTCCGGGCGAGCCTTCGGGAGTGCTCGCGCCTGGCCACAACGCTCCCCACCCGCAAGCGCTTTTCTCCGCGCCAGTACGCCTTCCCTGTGGGCGGAGGAGACATCGGGCGGGAGGAGCGGCGAATGGGGTTGGCGGTGACGGGTGCGCGGGGTGGCATGTGACTCGTGCGGAGGATGAATGCCGCCTCATCCATCCCGAAGTGCACCTCAGCATTTGTTCGGTTCCTGCGGAGGACGCACACTTCAACGGATACCGATACGGTCGCGTACGCGGGGAATTATTGCATACGGGTCGAGGACCCAAACAGGCTCGCCCTTGTCGTCCTCGCGCACTACGGGCATCTCGTCGTTGTTGATAGTGGCGGCAACCTTGGGCGCTTCGGTATGAATACGGATTTCGCTGGGATGTGTGCCAAGGTCTTGCCAGACCTTCACCCGCCAGTGGACGCTGCTCCAGAAAGGCCGAAAACCAGCGTCTATTCGCAGTTCGAGCGTGCCGTCCGGGGTCTGAGTTACCGCCAGTTTGCCAAAGGGAAAACGTTCCGTTTCAACCCGGGCAATGGGCGTGTCCAACTCAAGGGGAAGCTGAAGGGCGGGTTGGGGCTGATACGCCACGTAGGTTCGCGACGGTGCGGCGGAGAGGAGCCAGACGGTTTCGCCGGACTTGGTTTTCAGGCATGCGTCGTGGGTATGCAGTTCGCTTGCGCCAACCGCCATTTCTGGCGATTGAAGATGGCGGGGCGTGGTCTGGTCTTTGCCGTTTGCGCGCCGCAGGAGATACCTTTCTTCGTAACAGTGCCATTTCATTTCCAGACTGCGCCCAGGCCGCCCGTAGCGAATATGCCGAACGAAACCATCGGCATTCTCTCTGACCTTGGCCTTGAGCATGATATCCCGGAAATGCTCAAATGAACCGTATTCGGCCGCATCGCCCATTTCGACGACAAAGCCGCTGCGGGCTTTTACCCACTCTTCGTCAGAAATCCCTTCGATGCTATCGCCCACATAGTTGTCCTGATAGAGTACAAGTTGGCGAGTCCGTTCTTCGATGGTGGTATTGCAAGGGCCGCGCAGAGGCGTGGCTTCAAGTGGTCGAATGCCAACATAGGTGTCGCCGTCACAAATGAACCACCAGTCACCGGGTTTGAGTTCTAAGGGCAGGTGGATAACTGGATCGCGGTTGACAAAGAGGCCCTCAAGCCCCGGTTTCCAGCGGAAGAGGAACATTGCAGCCGACACGCGATGTATCTTGTCCGCAACCGGCTGAATGTCGTTGGGGCCGCGGTTCCGTCCTGAATAGGTGAAGAGCATCGTGTTCCTATGCTGAAGCACACCCGCGCGCCCCCACTCGCTGAACTCCCGCATCCACGGCCCAGGCAAACCCGACCATTCGTCCTTGACGGGTTGGCTGGGATTGTTTTCAAAGTAGAGTTCGGTGCGGTCGAGGAAAGCAGCGCCGTTGAACACGTAATGCGGGTAGAGCGCCGCGAACCGTTTGGGACTGCCCAGAGGGGCATCTGCATCGGCCCGACTGTCGTTCCACCAAGCGGAGGCGTAAACCATGCATGCAGAGGCTTCGTACGGATGGTTGATCGAACCTATGGCGTATTGTCCGGTCTGATAATTGACAATTTCGCCCAGGACAGGTTCCGGCCTTTCGTCCGTCCAGCCCGCCAATTTCGGATAACGGTTCATCCACGGGATGAGTTGCACCGAGCAGCGCAATTCGTTGGGAAAGCGTTTACGCCAAGCAATATCCTGCAGGTACGCGGGCAGATCCGGCACCATCCCCTCAACGTCATCGAGCGGCCAACGGCCACCCGTGGCTTTCAGCCGCCAGACGCCCCAGTCGAAGAACTCGTTGATCCAGATGGGGTTTTCGACTCCCGTGGCGAATTGAAGGCGGTCTCCGCTCGTGCCCAACCATGCGCCCGGCGCCATGCGGCTGCCAGGCCCGGTGATTCGTTCCACCACGGGCGACCAGGTGAGGAATCGGTTTATCCAGAGCCTTTCCGCAATCATGCGGGCCATCCGAGCCAGTTCCGGATCACGGAGAAAGGCCTTCATCGCATCATAACCGTTGGAACTGCACCAATGACCTTCGAGCACATTAAACTCGGGTATATCGCCGCTCAAATTCAGGTTTTCTAATTCGCCGCGGAGGCCCCAGTAGGTAGCATCCCGGACAGCGAGGTTACCGGTGACCTCCCATGTCAACGCCAAGAAGCTCAGATAATCGTGTGCGTTTGCGCCATTGTACCCCGGAGCATGCATCCACAGAGTTGGTTCCACATCGGCGGTCTCAGGGCGGAAAGCCAGAAGCACATCCTTGATGGCTTGGTGTGCTTCCGGTGTCAGCCTTTCGCCGATGCGTAAGACAAGGATGGCGAGTGGAATCAATTGCGTTTGATATTCGCATACCTCTTTGGCGGGATGCCTGCGGTTCGGATCGCGCCAAGCCGCTTCGATCTCCGCTTGTTCTTTCCGGCAGAACTCGACGATCTCACGATTAACCGCTACAACATCCACAGGGTCGCCAACCAGCAACCGTTCGAACTGCGTTAACTTCGGGTAGTCGAGGCGACCAGGATTGCTCTTGTAGATATTGCCGCGCATCCGGTGGCGCAAGGCTTCCCATCCGCAGGCCACGGTTCCGTTGAGGAAGCTGTCGAAAGGCTCCTGGATCATTTCCCTGACATCCGGATAGGGCGGGTGGGCTTGTTGCGGGTGCGCCAGCGCAGGTATCCAAACGTCCCAAACGGCGGGAAGCAGCAAAAGCGAGAAGAGAGCCTTTCTGAATATGTTTTGATTGGCGCACATAACGTTATCTCGGCCAAACTGGACTCGTTCTGGGGCGCCAGTTCATTTCTGGGGCGTTTCCCTTCGCCCCGGGAAGCAGGAACATCCCGCTGAGCTCTTGTCCCGTTCTCGCGGAGGACGCACAGGTCCGAATCTGAAGCCCTTTTCCCCGCGCTAGCATCCCTTCCCTGTGGGCGGAGGAGACATCGGGCGGGAGGAGCGGCGGATGGGGCTGCCAGTGACGCTGGCGCGGGGTGGCGTGTGACTCGCATGGAGCAGGAACGCCCGCTCAGTCATCCAAGAGTGCAACATGCCAAATGTCCCAAGAAAGCGGAGGACGTACACCTAGCACGCTTGCACTTGCTGGACTTTCCGATCTATAGCGAGTGCGAGGACAGGAGTTCAGCTGAAGCTGGTCTGCAGGGCACCGCCTCTGCGTACGACCGTCCACAAGGTGCGGGCCTGCGCACTACCTGTTGTGCAGCCGCATTCGCACAGCAAGCACCGGCGGGATCTCAGGCACATCATTCCAGGAGAAACGGAAGCTCCGCGAGTCGCCTGTGCGTCCCTCAGCCGGCTCCTCCAATCCGTCTACCACGAAGCCCTGCTCGAAGCCGGCTTTCAGGAGCTGGCCGATGGGCCGGTGGAAATAGAGCTGAGGCTCGGGTTGCCCGAGTATCGCCTCGCCTCTGGTTGTGATGGCCGTCAGATAGCCGATGATCTTCATGGAGGTTTGGAACACGAGTCGCCCTTCCTCATGCACCTCTTCCGCGACCTTGAAGGCGTAAGGGGAGTTGAAGCACGGATGCATCACCGTGAACACAAACCGTCCCCTCGGCTTGAGCAACTTCGACAGCGCGCGCATGAGCGGGTCAACGGCCGTCATATCCATCAGCACCATGGTGGCGACAGCGGCGTCGAAACACGCCGAACCCAACGCGAGCAGCGCGGACTCACTGGTGGCGTCGACCACATGGTACTCGACGTTCGTCAGGCTTGAGGGTGTGCGTTTGCGAGCCCGTTGAATGAAACGCTCGCTGAAATCGCAAGCAACCACGTGCGCGCCTGCTTCGGCCATCCGTCGAGCAAATCGCCCGGCGCCGCAGCCGATGTCGAGGACGGCCTCGCCTGACTGCAACCCGAGCAGGCGCTCCGTCACAGGAATGAGCACGTCATCTTCCAGAGGAGAACCTTCGCCCTTTCGGTCATCCCACCACTCGGCATTGGCGTCCCAGATGCGGCGAGCCTCGGCGTTGATCTCGTCGAACCCTTTCGTCGATTGGCTCATCCCGCGATCTCCTGTTGCGTCTTCCCTGTTTCGGCAGTCCAGGCACCGCAGAGCCAGGCACGTTATCTCCTGAACCATTGCGGACTTGCCCTCCGCGTAGGCTTCCCGGTCGGCGCTGTGCTGCTCGCAGAGTGACCGCTTCAACTCGCTTAGCCTCAACACCCATTCGGGGTGCACCAGCAGGTAATCCCGAAAAGCGACCTGCCTCTTCAGCTCCTCGGATTCACGCGGGCAGACGTACAAGTGATGTGGCGGCAAACGCACGCTCATGCCCGGGTCCTCCAGCTTGAACGCCTCTCGACCCTGGATGCCCAGGTCGCCCTGGTGGCGATACCCCAACTCGTCGAGCAGTGCCTGCACAATCTGGAACATACCGCACTCGATTACAGCGACGATGTCGATGATCGGCTTCGCCGTCATTCCCGGCACCGCCGTACTGCCCACGTGCTCGATGCCGAGGCAATACGACCCCAGCTTCTCAGCGACGAGTTCCCTGATTTGCAGGAACCATGAAGGCCATGCCGGGTCGTACTCGCTGACCAGAGTCACAGTCGATGTCGGTCCTCAGATAGCATGAAATGAGAAGGGCGTCCAGGCCCCTTGGCGCTAGAGTGCTGCGGGCCTCTGGCGGGCGTTGATGCAAGCTGACGCCCCGGCACAACGCTCCCCACCTCAAGTGCTTTTCTCCGCACCAGCATCGCTTCCCTGTGGGCGGAGGAGAAATCGTCCGGAGTGACGTTCTTGAGCGCCTCGTGGCAGTGCTCCCGGTTATAGTACTCCACGAACTCCCCGAGCGCCCGCCGCAGTTCCTCCGGGCTCATGTACAACACCAGCGTCACCTCGTTCTTCATCGTGCGGTGCCAGCGTTCGACCTTGCCGATGGTCTGCGGGTGATGCCCGCGCGCCCGAATATGCCGCAGCCAATGTGCCCGCAGTAACTCCGCCATGGTGTTGGAGATGTAACCGCTGCCGTTGTCGGTGAGCCGCCCGCTCAGGCGAACTCCTTTAGCCAGCAGTTGTGCGTGAAGAGCTTCCTGAATCCGAATGAGAGGTAGAAGGGCCTGTCCGTCCCGACGTAGGCCACCGTTGCGCCCAGTTCGCCACACCTGCGGATGCCTTCGAGCACGCAGGCTTGACCCAGGCCGCGCCGGCGGTAGTCGGGGTCGGTCGCCACGGGCTCGACGTAGCCGAGCCGGTTCACCGGATCGAACCACATGCCGCAAAACGATACGAAGTCCCCCGTCGGGGCCACTGCGACGATGGCAAGATCCTTGCGGTAGTGCGGTCCCGACTGCATCTTTTTTCGGACCTCGATCCCGTCTGCCGGCGGCTCACCCGGATGGTTGAAGCCGCGGTGCAGGCAGCGATCCCACTTGCGTAGGTCATTGCCGTCGGCCAGGCTCTGGAGGCGGAAACCCTCGAGTACGCTGGTCTCCGCGAAGGGCGAGGGGATGACGAACTGGGACATGGGCCGGTGGGAGCTAGGGTCCTTCTTGTAGCCGCTGTCGGCCACGACCTCCTCGAACGCGCCGTCGAAGTCATTCACATAGGCCCGCAGACGTCGCTTCCCGTCCTCGCCCCGGACCGACAGATGATCTTCAGCATACTCCAGCATGTCAGGCTTCAGGTGGGCGTAGTCGCGATGCGCGTTGAAGAACGCTTCCCCCAGACGCAACTCGTACGTGGCTACACCCACGATCCGGCCCTTGTCCTCCCAGATGCCGATGTTGCCGACCGAGGCCTCGTCGAACCACGGGTGGGTATACGCGTACTCCCAGATAGGCTGCAACCAGTTGCCGTCCCGGTTTTCCGGCTGGTACAGGCCAATCAGGAAGTCGGAAACCGCCTCATAGTCCGAACCACGACTGAACGCTCTTCGACTCATCCCAACCCACCTTCGATCACAAGCGGAGTCTACCGGATTTGGCTTAAGCTGCTCCCATAGATGACACCAGGTGGCGTTTCATCGTCATCTGGTATGATCGCAAGCTCGGTCGCTCCCTTACTTGGCAACTCACGCGCCCAGGAACTCTTGTCGCAACAGATCTCCCTCGTTGACGCACCGCTGGGCGGCCTGCGCGTCGGAGCGGATCACCGGCACCAGCCGGGCCCGATCCTCGAGCTTGGGCTCCGCGAGGAGCAGCAGCAGACGGCTGGCGCCATGATAGAGATCGAACGCACACATCATCAAAGGAAGCACGTCGGCCTCTCTCTGGGACAGTCGCGCTCGGGCCTGGAAGCGCTGAAAGAGATGAGCGTTACGCGCGCCACTGCGGCCCTGGAGAAACAGACTCGCTGCACGCGCAAAATCCGTCACCCGAGGCTCAAGGGAGTAGCAATCAAGGTCTAAGACCACCGCGCCCTGCCTATCGACCACGATATTGCTCGGCCAGAGATCTCCATGAGTGACGGTGTGCGGCATCTCGCGGACTCCGGAGCTTACGAGCAGATCCTCGAAATCGGTAATGGCTCGCTCCAACTCAGAGACGAGGCTCGCAAACTCTGCCGCGTTGATACCCAGAGGCCCCTCGGTCCGGGCGCGTTCGATTACGCGCTGTTGCCTCGCGAAGGAGGGCACCTGGTCGAGAGGCACTACCCATGCCCAAGGCTTTCGCTGACGGTACTTCCGGGCGCAGGCCACGATTTCCGGCCAACGTTCGTCGGACTTGAGCTGGTCAGCGCATGCGACCCAGTCGCCCTGCACGGCGGCCATAATCGCCATGTCTTCCGCGCGCTCGGCTCGGCCGGGCCTTCCCTCGACCCAGGGGAACAAGGCCCACAGCCGTTCCCGCACTTCCACCAGAAGCTGTCCGTTTTTGGCGGCAACTGGCACCGGAGTCCGGAGGCCAAGCTCGCACATCAATTCAGTCAGCAGGAACTGTGCGCGAAGATCGTCGGGGTGCGCGCAGGGATTGAACTGGCGCAGGGCGAAAGCTCGGCCGCTCGCACACACATGGAACGCGCCGTGTGTGGCCTCGAGTTGCCGCAGAGCCGGGTCGCCGCGAAGATCGTATTGCCCGAGGGCGGCTCGTGCTTGCTCGGCTATGCTCACCTGTGTTGAGCGTCAGCGATCTTGAGACAAATCGGGGTGAATTAAGGAGCACTTTGGGTGTTCCTGCCCCGAGATTCTCACGCTTCCCCGCTGTCCTGCCATAGTGCTCTCGCCTCGCCACAACCCTCCCCATCTCCCCCGCCTTTCTCCACGCCAGCATCGCTTCCCTGTGGGCGGAGGAGACATCGGGCGGGAGGAGCGGCCGAATGGGGCTGGTGTGACGCTTCCATCTAAGGCAACCCCCGAAGGCCGCGAGACGTGTTCCATTGCGGTCTGACCAAGCCAATTATCCCGTTCTTCGCGAAGGACGGGCCAGGACCTGGACATCGCTATCAGACGGTCGAGGAGGACCTCGGACGGTATCGCGCGAATGGCTTATGGGCATACGGATAGCCTGGACTGACGTCCAACGAGGAGGCTACTTTGAGATACACTTTTGCCACCTTGGTCTTGCTGACTTGCTGCGCTGCCGCGTTGGCACAGCCGACGGTCATCGGGGACATCGAGCCACATCCGGTTTTCGCCGGGAGGACTGCCCTGGTGACCCTGCGCGCGGCCGAGCCGGGGTGGGAGATCACCGCCGCGAAGGTATCAGTGCGCGAAGAACCCTCGGTGCAAGCTTCGTTGAACGACTCAGGCGCGTCAGGAGACGAGATGGCGGGCGACGGCATCTGGAGCATTGCGGTGCCAGTCCCATCTGACGCGTCGGCCACGACGTACCACCTAGTCTTCGAGGCGGAGCTCCGAGGAGCACAGACTACTCGGACCGCGACTACCACAGTGGACGTAGTCGTGGCCTCTGGCGTTACCATCGTCAGCCCTAAACCACAGGAAAGGATCGCTGGTCAGGTAGCCGTCAAGGCCGACCTGAGTGCGCCGGCATCTGCCGGCATCATCTCTTGCCGCATAGGCGCCTCTGATCTGACGCCGATGACGCGGCAGGCGGATGGCTCGTGGACTGCCTCGGTTGACGTAACGGATGTCGATAACGGTTTGCAGCCGCTGACCGTCTGCGCATCAGGATCCGACCCCGCGCAGACGGGAGAGGAGAGGGCCGACCCAGCCGCTGGGATTGGGCCGGGCAGCAGCTGGTGTGCACATCAAACCGTCATCGTCGCCAATCCCTATGTGTATTGCTGGGGCGACTTACACGCGCACACCTCGTACTCAGACGGCGTGCTCACCCCTCGAGATGCCTACACTCACGCTCGCGATGTATCGAGACTGGACTTCTTCGCGGTCACAGACCACGGGGAGGCGCTGGGCGCGGAGGAAATGGCCGATGTTATCGCCCAGGCTGAGGCCGTCAACGAGGACGGGAAGTTCGTAGCCCTCTACGGGGTGGAGTGGACAAAGGGGATTGGCCATATCAACTACTTCATGGAACCTGACCACAACCTCTCGCTCGCACTCCCCGGCTTCTGGCGGCAGGTGAGCGAGATGGGGGCTCTCGCACATCTCAACCACCCGGGAATAAACAATTTCAACAACCTCGCTTATGATGCCGACGCCGACGCAGCCATCTTCGGCGTGGAGACAAGAAACGAGAATGAGGAGCTGGCCTATATCGGGCTGCTGAACAACGGGTGGCATCTAAGTCCGACCGGCTGCCAGGACAAGCATGATGCGACATGGGGGGAAGGGCCGCACTGGACCGTGGCGTTGGCGCGATCCCGCACCAGAGCAGGAATCCTCGAGGCCCTCGCCTCAAGGAGAGTCTACAGCAGTTACGACCGCAACATGCGCCTCGCGCTGTCGATCGATGATCGGGACATGGGTAGCCGTCTCTCGGGGCCGGCAACCGACTACACGGTGACCGTCTCGGTTAATGACCCCGATACGCAGGACGCAACTTCCCTCATTCAGGTCTACCTGTATGGGAAGGTCGCCAGGGAAATCGACGCCGACGCTGCAACCTATACAGGCACGGCGGGCCTGGCTCTCGAGCCTGGGCGTCACTACGTCTTCGTGAAGGTCACCCAGGCAGACGGTGACAAGGCGTGGTCTGCTCCTATCTGGCTATACCTCTATCCGACGCAATAGCCCCGACGAGTCCCTGCTGCTGGGCGAGATGTCGCTCCTCAGATAGCATGAAAGGAGAAACGTATCCGGGCCCCCTGGCGGTAGAGTGCCGCAGATTGCTCCCAGGAGACGACGCCGGGCCACTACGCTCCCCACCTGAAACGCTTTTCTCCGCGCCAGGATCGCTTCCCTGTGGGCGGAGGAGACATCGGGCGGGCGGAGGGGAGGATGGGGCTGGAGGTGAGGGTTCCACGGGGTGGCATGTGACTCGCGGGGAGCAGAAATGCCTGCGGCGGTCAGGCGGCGTGAGACCGCGTGTCATTCTCAAGCGTGATTGAGGCCATGTCCCAAAGGCGCGAAGCCGTCTACCGCGGTATCAGTTCTAGCTCTGCGGCCCACTGCCTCGAGCGGCTTTAGCTTCTTCAGTTGCTGCGGTGACGGCAGCAAGGCCTCGATCTCCTTTTTGAGTTCGTTCTCCATCCCGGGGCCGAAGCCGATGTGGACCTAGCGGATCACGCCTTTGGTGTCGACGATGTAGGTTGTCGGAATCGGGCGGATCTTGTACTTTCTGGCTATTGTGGCTCGGTCATCGCTCACCTGCCAATATGTCAGCTTGTTGTCCTCGGCGAACTTGCGCACTCCCCGCGCACCGCCACTCTCCAGTGCGATCCCGATGACGACCAGGCCCTTCTCCTTATACCGCTTCCACAGCTTCTCGAGCTCCGGCACTTCCCGGCGGCACGGCGGACACCACGTGGCCCAGAAATCCAGGAGCACGACGCGGCCGCGCAGGTCCCTAAGCGCAAACTTCCTGCCCTCGATGGTCTGGGCAGCGAAATCCGGCGCCTGCGTGTTCTTCGCGAGCGCGGCGGACCCCCGTGCAGCCATCAACCACACAATCCCCGCTATGGCCGCGATCACTACTGCAAGGACAACGGGCAGCTTGATCCTCATCTTCCTGCCTTTCGTGCCGAGTCCGTGCCGTTCCGTCGTCAGGGTCGGCCCTCAGCGCCTGCGCGACAAATCCGCGGGTGAACCAAGGTCCACTCCCGGTCTCCTGGGTCTTGTACGTTTCTCCACGCCAGCATCGCTTACCTGTGGGCGGAGGAGACATCGAGCGGGAGGAGTGGCGAATGGGCTGGGGATGACGGTCGCACCAGAGGCAAACGCGGAGGCGTCTCATTGGGACGTGCTGGCAGCATTCTGTCCCACAACCCGGGCCGCTCCCGCCGCCTCGCCTTAATCCGTCGGGGGCACTACGCCATCTGGGCCGTCAAACCGGTGTCCCAAGGCCACTTAACACACACAGACAGTCGCATCTGAGGCAAGTCCAGAGGTGTCTCATTGCGATTTAACAACGACACGGGGTCCGATGTCATGGCGTTCCAGTCGGCGGCGTCACCCTATGTCCAAATAGTACGCGTGTGACCGACGCCGGGTGTCATTGGTCAAGTCATGCGCCCCGAAATGAGACAAGGTGTCCAGCCGAGATGCCGGACACCCTGTCTTGTACCGTGAGCTCGTCATATGGCAACTAGTACCTTGGGGGTGCAAATACAGGCACCGTCGTGACCCCGAGGAAGCGTGGCGTGCCGTCCGGCAGCAGGCCGCCGCGGACGACGGCCGGGATGTCACCCGCCAGGCCGCCTAGCGCGGCGACGAACTGCTCCTTGTCGAATCTGAGCATGCGGTCAGGAATTCCGTCCTCGTCATGATCACCGACGCCCGTTATCAGTTCAGCCGGAAGCACGGCCAGGCCTCCGACGACGGGGTCGCTCACCGTCAGGTCGAGTGTGCCCCCGACGACGAGCGTGCATGTCGTCACGTCGATGATCCCGACGTCATACGGTGCCGGAAACTCGACAACGCCAAACATAGCCTTGCCTTTGGTCTTGTTGCCGACGAGCACCGACAGGCCCCACGACTCGGCGTCAATGAACACCTCGAACTCGTAGATGGCGTACCCGATGTTGCCTGCCACGTCATTGGCGTACACCTCGAGCGTGTGCGTCCCCGCCAGCAGCGCGAGGTCGATCACCTCCCCCTTGGTCACCCATTGCCCGTCCAGCAGTGCGTACTCGTAGTCCACGCCTGAGAGCGCGTCAGTAGCTACCCAGGTGGCGGTGAAATCCTCACTCGTGAGGTAGTTGGGCCGCAAGTCCGGGAACGTGATCTCCGGCGGCGTCATGTCGATCTTGACGGTAAAGTCGTTGGCGCTGGTCTCGACATTGCCACACCAGTCGGTGCTGAGGAGTTGCACGTGGTTCTCTCCCTCTTGGCTGATGGCCAGGTACGGAGTCTGCGCGGGGTCGGGAGTGAATTGCGGCGTCTCGCCTTCACAGGTGCCCCATACCTTCCACACGCCCGAGACGCGGAATCCCGGATTGCCGTAGTCCGTGGCCCCGGTGAGCGTCACTGTGACCGGGCTGTTGTTCCACTCCACGACAGGCTGGCCGTCAACTCGCGCCTGCTCGAAGGCTGTGACCGGGGGCGCGTTGTCCACTGTGCGGCGGAATAGGTCGATGACGGCAGGGGAGGCCCGGAACGACGTGGCGTAGGCCCAGACCGCGATCAGTGACAAGTCTCCATCCATGTCGCAGTCGCAGGAATCGTTGTCATCCAGCGCATCGGAATCCTGCGCGGCGACGGGCGTGCCCTCGTCGAGCAGGTGCGGAGGGAAGACCGAGTACTCTAGCCAACCGATGGCGTCGAATGTATTGCCCGGCTCGCTGTCGGAGGCGAACCAGTTGCCAGTCTGGTTCACTACGTACATGATGTAGAAGAGCTGTTGCTTGTTGTACGCGGTGTAGGGCCAACTGAGGTCGAAGAAATAGGCATCCATGTCCGCCCAGCCGGAATCCGGCGCGATGGGCTCGCTCTGGCCCGGGTCCCAGTATCCGCCGTTTGCGCTGAGCACCGTGTTCAGGATGGCCGCGTTGCTCGTCGGCGGATAGAGGATCGGGCCGGGCCAAAGGTCCACATACGGCCAGTTCCATTGGAAGGTGCTCCGGGCATACGCGCCCGTGAACCAGTCCTCGAGCGAGTCATCATCGCTCAGGGCATCGCCCGGGTGCATGTCCTCGTTGGCATGGGCAGGTTGCCCCATGTCCTGGACGAAGTGGATGGCGTAGCCCAGATAGGCGTAGGCATTTCCCAGATTGCCCGCCTGCCATGCATTTATGGCGCCAATCCAGAATGGGTGTATGCTCTCCCACGCGTTGTTGATCCCGGCGACGTCATTGGGACACTCGTGCATGCCCTCTTCCGGGTACCAGAAGTGGTGCCGGGTGTCGGACTCGAAGTCGTCCATCTCACACGCGGCTTCGCGGATCCAGTCCCAGTTGGGGCGCGTCTCCGCATCTTCCTCGTCGCAACACCCTACCTTGGTGTCGTACCATGCGCTGCTGAGTTCCAGTTCGGGGTAGAGGGGGACTGGGCGATCGCGCGAGATCTCCAGCGGGTCAGCGTTCGGATGGGAAGGCCCGAGCCCGAACAGTTCGGTGGCCGCTTCCGCGCCCCAGGTGTGCCCGCCGCCAGGCCAAGCGAGTGCCGTAGTCAGGACCAGCGGCACTAGGGCGACCGTCAGGCAGACGGCTATCGCCGGGCAGAGCGAAACGAGATGTCTCCTCGGCATTATGAATTCCTCCTCAGATGATAGGCACGTGGAGATCCAATAGACTTACGCCATGCTGTGTTAGGCGGACCCGCGAGCACCTGTCCGAGCGAGAGGCAATGGGACCCGGCCCCGTCGGCGTGACGATCCGGCTGGCCGGAATCACGATGGCGGCTGCCGACCACGACCTAGACCTATGCTGCAATTCAGGCTGCGACAACGACGCCCATTGGCAGCCAAGCGGCAGATGTCCGTTTCCCCGCTCAGGGAGTGGTTCCTCTTGCTTTTTTCGCATTGACTGGGATCGAATGTGAGGGCCGAGGTGTGAACCGAAGACTAACGCGACGGCGACGGCAAGACGCGGGTTCGAAAATGCGATAGTACTGCTCCGCGGCGGAATCGGAACCCTTGGCGGCGATGGGCGGACTTCGGTTCAGAATCGTCGTTTTCTCTACATGTGGGCTGATTAGGGCAAGTCCAGAGCTTTCAGAGAAACAGAGAAGCGAAACGGCCTTTTCGGGACAAGACAGGGGCGCAACAAGCGGACAGCCAGTCCGCAGCTTTTGGCGGACGCTGAACGGCGAAATCACGCGATTTGCGGGCGTGAATCGGCCGTCAGGGCATGGACGCCCTGCTACTCGATTCTGCCAGAGAGAGGTTTCGAGCGTAAGGGCGTGGTGGAAAAAACGACCTGAGATCGAAACATTCTCTAGCTGTGGACGACATGGCACGTTTCGATGTCAGGGCGTTTTGGAGTAGGGGATGCTGGAATCGAAACCCTCTCTCTGGTCCGGAGAGCCGTCTCAGCGTCGCTGGAACTCTGCAACGGGTCTAACGCGCGGTTGAAAAGGGCACAAGGTGCCGCGCCGCGTCAGGCGGGTGGTGCCGTGACCCGCATCAGCTGATTCCCACGCCGCTGAAATTCGTACGGAACAGTCTCCACGGTTACGGAGTAGCCGGCTGCCGTCAGGCGCGCGCGGACGGCTTCGACATGGCGCGATTTCCTCGCGCCCAGCTCCAGTAGCGGGAATACCCGACCCTCGGCGGCCACTCGGCAGAGCTCCTCGAGCGAGGCAACGTGGAAATCCTCGGAGAGGTGTTCGCTGTACAGGAACGGCAGGTGAGAGCTGACGGCGAGATCGAACTCGCGGTCCGCGAACGGAAGTTTGGGAAGCTCCCCGGTGACGTAGCGCTTCTGTGCCACGCCAAGGCGATAGTCCGAAAGGAAACTCTCCATCGCTGCCAGTCGCAGCCCGCCCAACTCCTCCACCGAGGTGATGGTGGTCCACACGAACTCGTGAGCGTTCTTTCGGGTCTCCTCCATGACCAAGCAGTAAGTCTCGTCGATCCTCTGTCGGATTTCGTCTCGCGAGTACTGGTAGAGCGGATCTACCGATACTACACACCCTCCGCGCCTCGTGAGCTCGGCGTTGAACGAGGCCGGGCCATCTCCGCACCCGAGGATGCGACCCTCCAGGTCGGCGCCGGTCAGCGCGAACATCGCCACATACTCGTCATATGACCGGCCCCACGGAACGACCTGGCCCAGCGTGAAACCCACGTTCGTCCCCTATCCTCGGACGCCACTCGGTTGTTGCGATATCCGAAGTCTGCCAGAGCGAATCTGGAGCATCCAGTAGGCTCTGGGGGCGCTCTACAAATCTTCATCCACCCGGAATGACCCCTCTTCACCTCACCACGCAAAGGCTCGTACCTGCAGCGCTCTTCTCCGCGCCAGGATGCCTTCCCTGTGGGCGGAGGAGACATCGTGTACCGGTCGCGGGGGCCTAACCACCACACTTAGCTCAAACCGCTAAGCGCGCACCACCCCTCGCATCACCTTCTGTTCCCGCGCCGCTCCTCTCTCCTCGCCGCTTGTCCTGGTGTGACAAGGGCGCAGTGACCTGGACGCAAACCTCTAATCTGGGCACTCGCCCCCAGGCCCCGCCCGTCATTCCGGCGGTGGGCGGTGAATTGCCTCACCGTCAGCATCCAGCAACGGGGACCTGGCTCCCCGCGCCTACTCCGCGTTCCGCGCGCATCGAAAGCCTATGCTAGGATAGCAGGCGTCGGGGTAGCCGTGGCTGCGGCTGAGCCGCGAAGTCCGAGTATGGCACGCCCTCCGGCCTCGGGACGGGTGGCTAGGCAATCTCGCGCAGTGCGGCCTCAATGTCATCACGCACGGTCTGTTCCTTCTCCTTGGCCAGCCTCTCCGTCAGGGCCTTCCGGACGGCCCGTCCACCGAGCCGAGCAAGAGCCCAGGCGGCCGCGGCGCGCGTTTCGGCGTGCGGGAGGCTCAACGCCTCCGCGAGGTACGGGATGGCAGACGCGTCTCCGCTGTTGGCCGCAGCGATTATCACATTGCGCCGAAGAGTGTCAACGCCGGCTTGCAGCGTAAACGCTGGCAGTGACGCGCGGTAGTACGCCTCATCCCCCAGGATAAGGGGTATCAGCTCAGGCGAGTCGCTCCTCTCCTCAAGCGAAAACGGGAACTGAGTTCGGGGTGACAGCCCTCCGTTCTTAGGACACGCATCCTGACAGAACCCACACCTGAAGATGTGGTTGCCTACCTTCTCTCTGTCTTCTCGCGCAATGGGATTGCCCCATAGCCACTGGCAGATGCATCGGTCCACCGCAAGCCGATAGCGTGTCTCAAGGGCGCCGGTCGGGCAGGCTTCCACACATGCTGTGCAGTCACCGCAGTCGGACGACTCAACGGGCCTGTCAACACATACCAGTTCCGCATCGGTCACTACACCCGACAGTTTCAGGTACGAGCCGAATCCATCTGCGTGGACAATGGAATTCTTCCCGTAGCTGGCGATGCCAGACCGAACGGCGGCCGACTTCAGAGGAAGATCCCGTGCAGAGGCAGCCTTGTATCCCCGATTCCTTAGGTACTCGGTGATGGCTGCCTCTCCATAGGCGGCCGCCGCGAGGGAGGCTCGAGTCCATGGCCCGAATCGTCCTCGCGGTGCCCCCGGCCGCGAGGCCTCGGGAGCCTCGAATCCGTACACATGGCAGGCAGCGACAACCACGGTTCTAGCATCGGCCAGGATGCGTCTGGGATCGAGTTCCTGCCACTCGTACCCTCTTGGGAAGGGAGTCGAGGAAGTGCACCCAAGGAGGTCGAGCCCTGCGCGCTTCGCGTGCTGTATTAGCTCATCCGTCAGCCCAACAGACTCGTGCCTCATCCTGTCGCCAATCTCCCGCGCCACGCTGATTCCCGCGGACGCCAGGGACCGGTATTCTGAGGTGCACGGTACCCCCGACAAACACCATCTGGGGCTTCCGAGGGTCTTTGCTTCGGTACCGGGACGCTGATATCCTCGGCGACATGCGTGTCTTGACCGCGTGTGGGACAGTCTGTTCCGGTTAGGCGCTCGTGAGACCGGTGTTTGAAAGCGTCTGAACCGGGCCGGAGTACGTCGTTTCCTGTAGGTTCCCGCGTCGCCGCGTCCAATCCTGGGGGCATGGATGCTCTGCAGACCGCTGTGTCCCTGATGGTGTCGGTTCTCACCAACGCTGGGACGAATCACCGGGCAAACTCAGTTGCGCTTCCGGTGTCCCTGCTCCTGCATCTTGTGATCCTGACGAGCTTGCGATAGTTCTTGCGCCTGGCCGCCAGGTGCCGGATGTGAAGCGCTTTTCTCCGCGCCAGGATCGCGTCCCTGTGGCAACAGAGAGCAGGAACTCCATTTTCATTGACCCAATAGTCGAACATCCCGAATGTCCTGAGACCGCGGTGGACGTGCACGCGGCCGCCTCTCGGGACATGCCGAAGAGGAGCGATCGCATGGTGTTCGAGTTCCACGGCACCCCTCCCGCGTGGTTGGCCGCTTTGGTGTTCGGCGGCGTCGGCGCAGCTGGCATAGCGATTGGGATTGGGGTTTGGCGCCAGGCCGTGGCGATAAGGCGCCGAGGCGTGCTGGCGGAAGCCACGGTCATTGGCAAGCGCACCTCGTCAAAGCGTTCTTGCGGAGAATCCTGTGGGCGGTTGCGTTTCGTTAAAGTCCGTTGGGAGGACGCTGCGGGGCACAAGCGTGTCGCTGAAGGCATCGTCAATCGAATCTACGAAAGCACCTCGGAAGGCGACCGCATACCCATCTTCTACCTCCCGCAAGCGCCCGGCGACGCGACGAAGCCGGCGTTTGCGTTCGTCGACGAACCGTCGCAAGTGCGCGGCGCCATGGGATGCCTCGTCTTCTCCCTGCTATTCCTCGGGGTCGGCATCTGGGCGATTGTGGCTTCGTGGATGGGCGTCTACGAGTAGTGCGCGGCCGCCAGCGGGCGCAACGCTTCGCATCCGCCCCGCCTGCCTCGGCGCGAGGCGGAAGGAGTATCGGGTGGACTTGTCGCCGAAGCAGCCAGGGCTGCCCTACGGCATTGGCCGAGTCGCTACGAACGATGACGGTGGAGGCAAACGACGCTAAATCGAAACGCTCTCTGTCTGTGGACGAGGTGCCGGATTTCGATGCCAGAGTGTTCTGGACTAGGAAACTGACCTGTGGTCGAAACGCGAGGACAAGTCCGATCCTGCTGCCGGTGACAGACTCCCTCTGTCTCTGCTAAGCGATCTCCATCTCCTCCCACCCCCGAATGAGTGGCTAGACAACGCAGCCTCACTCCGAGTTGCGACAGCCCCCTCGTGAGATCACGCCCCAGCCAACGGATCGGCTGGGGCGCGAATGAGCTGCGTCGCTACGGCGAGATGCTACCAGTTGCAGTCAGGGAGTGTACCCGTCGGTGAGGGTCCGCATAAACGCAACGATGGCATCCTCTTCGGCGTCCGTCAGATCGAGGTCCCCCAGTTCGCTGGTGTTGACGTTCGCCGCCACCTCCGGAGGCGGCCAGGCCTCGACGTCGCGGGTATTGTAGAAGTGGACGATCTCCTTTAGCGACTTGAAGTAGCCATTATGGGCGTAGGCCTTCACGAAGTCGGGAGACGGCCGCATGTCCACGTTGCGGAGCGTGGGCACCTTCACCTTGCCCAGTTCCGTGAGGTAGTCCGCCTCCGAATACCCCGCCGCCATGAGGAATCCGCCCAGCCCCAGATCGACCCAAGCATAGCCCGCCGGGTTCCATTTCCGAGGCATGGTGTAGAATGGGTTGTCAGGGTTCCGTGGCACGCCGAGATTATCGTAGGTGAAGTCCGTGAAGAGCGGTGGCTCCCCGCCCGGGCCGGGCTCGCTCGGATGACAGGCGGAGCACATTGCCTTGCCCTCGAACAGATCCAGTCCCCACGCCTCCTCCACGGTCAGTGTAGCCCCACCCTGAAGGTAGGCGTCGAACTTGGAGCTAAACGGGTTGACCTCCGCGGAGCGCTCGTAGGCCGCGATAGACCTGCCGATGCGTTCGTAGGTGCCGGCGACATCCCACATGAAATCGAAGGATCCGGGGCCCCATACCTCCTCGAACAGCGGTAGGTATCCAGACCTTGCTACGCGCAGGAGCACGAGCCGCGCCTTCGGCGAGTTCTGCTCCAACGGGTTGAGGAACGGCCCTAGCGCCTGCTCCGCCAGAGGATCACCAAGAATCCAGCCGGTAGCCCGGCCGTCCCAGAACATTCCGCCAACCCAGACCTCCTCCGCTCCATCATAGTAGAGCGATGGGCTATCGCCCCCGTAGGCGGCAGAAGGTGGCTTACGGTTGCCGGTGCGAGTATGGACGACACCGGGGTAGACAGCAGCAGTCGCGTTAATCAGCGAGTCAGGGCCGGTGAAACCGACCTGCGGCGCGTGACATGCCGCACAGGACTGTCCCGGCGGGGTGGACAGGTTCGAGTCAAAGAATAGGGCCTTGCCCAACTCCTCCATCGGGGCGAGAGACGGGCCGTTCGCATACACGATAGATGCGGACGACAGCGCTGCTAGCACAAAAGTCAGCAAGACTTGGAACAGTACGATGCACCGATAGGACCTCATGGTTTCCTCCCATTCCTGGAGTTGCCGCGTGTGTCGCCAATGCGCTCTCTCTCGCGCTAGCTTGATTTCTCTGCGTCAAGGGCATATGTCCTGCCGTCGCACCGACCTCTCTGTCGTAAACTCCATACATTGTGATAAGGCGAGCAGTCGGCGTCATCGCTGGTATGCGCTGCGTAGCTCGTAGGAACTCATTGGAGCGTAAACGAAGCCTCTCGAACCCGCCTGGTTCGGGAGGTAGGTTAGGTTTTGCCTGTTGACCGACTGTGAAGCTGACTTTAGGTTCCCAATGAGTTGTCTGGCCGTTGATGCTCCAAGATGTTAACGTGGCTGGCGTAGCGCCTGCTCGGAAGTCGCTTTGGCGCTGAGGAATGAAGACGCCGGGATCAACCTGGCCGCGGTCGCGCCCTACCCGCACCTATCGCTGGTGATCTCGGGTACCGGCATCGCTGTGGCCGGAGCGATTCGAGAGGCGGTTCGCACGCTGGGTACGGAGAGGGTCGTGTTCGGCACGGACGTCTCATCGGTGGATCCTGTGATCGCTGTGATGTGCGTGCGCCGTTCGGGCCTCAGTGAGACAGACCAAGCGAAGGTCTTCGCTGGCAACTTCCACCGACTGTGGAAATGGACCGGGGGCCGAGAAGACAGCTGAATCCGGCTATAGGTGTCGCCCGCCCGTGAGACCGCTCGGAATGCGTCGACAGCAGCCCCAGACCGTCCACACCCACCGGACTCCAGCGCGAGGTCGCGAGTCACTTCCTGCTCTGTGCGTACCTGAGTGGTGATTGTTAGAGCGACGACACAGCAGTCTCAGGATCCTTCGAAAGCCGCACATGTCATCGCAGTTCTCGGAAGTCTACACCCATCGCCTGCCGCACTTCGGTGAGTGTTCTCGCGGCCAAAGGCCGGGCCCGCCGCCGCCTCGCCTTAATCCGTGGGGCGCAGTACGCTATCTGGGCCGTCGAACCGGTGTCCCAAGCCAACTTAACACGGACAGCTTGTCCTACGGGACGTTTTACGCTTTTCTCAGGTATGCGCGAATACGGAAACAGCAACGGGAGGGCGTCACGCCCTCCCGTCGTACTGCCCGCGGAGGAGGCATGCGGTCAGCTTGCCTGCCCGACATTCCTACCTGATCGGCTTCTCGAAGTTGCAGCCGCGCTGGATGAACGTCGCCATCTGCCCGCGGGCGCAGATCACCGTCGGCCGGAACGTGCCATCCCCGTACCCGCCGGTCGGCGCGCCGAACGGTCCCCACGACGCCGCGTCCGCCAGCCGCTCGATCCACCCGTAGAAGATGTGCGTCCCGTCCACATCCAAACCACCGCCCCCGCCGCCGTCCCACTGGCCGTTGGCGCCGCGCGGGACATCGGTGAAGCTCGCC
>CP070648.1:1511910-1516404 GCA_020354555.1 Armatimonadota bacterium
GCCGGCGTCCTCGTCGGCATCTTCGTGTCCAGCCGCGCGCTCGGGGTCAAATGGCCGCCGCCGCAGCGGGCGCCGCAGGTGAGCTTTGAAGAGCAGGTCCCGCAGATGATGAAGGCCGACCCGAAGCTCGGCGAGAGGATCCAACTGCCGGAAGTCGAGGATCTGGACAAGCGCAAGGTGCAGTTGCCGCTGCCGGGCGTGTCCGCGCTCATGTACGTGAAGAGCTATGACGTGGGCGACGAGGACATCCGGGTGATGGAGCAGGAACTGGCCCCCTATCCGCAGGTCAGGACCTGCGTCGTGTTTATGCTCTCCGACCCCGAGATGGTGCGTCAGAAGGCGCAGGAGAACGGATTCCGTTCGCTGTTTCTGTACGACCGGGCGGGGCAAATGCGCGAGGCGCTGAACGCCTTCGACAACGCACGCGTCTATATCTTCGACCGTGCCGGCAGCCTGGTGTTCATCGAGAACTCGGCCGATGACGACGAAGACATCATCGCCCAGGCCAAGGCGGCCGTCGAGCAGGCTCTGAGCGGCGGTTGAACGGGGCGCAGCGCGCCCGGCGCCGCTATCGGCGCGGGAGGCGACACGTATGCACCGCACCACGAGCGCCAGAGATGACCGCGGCATGACGCTCATCGAGTTGCTGTTGGTGATCTTCATCATCAGCGTGCTCGCGGGCGCGGTAGTCCCCGTGTTCTACAGGGCGCAGTCGAAGTCCCGCGAGACATGGTGCATCAGCAACATACACCAGATTCTGCTCGGACTTCAGATGTACCTCATCGACTACGACAGCATCCCTCTGGACCACGCCGGACAAGTCGTAGTGGATGGCGAAGTGATCAACAAGGGCATCCAATGGACCGCCGCTGTGCTGCCGTACGTGGGAAGCGAAGAAGTCTTTCTGTGCCCGCAGGACCCGACGCGGGGTACAAAGTACCCGGTGAGGGGTATTCCAACGAGCTTTGGCTATTACTACACTAGAGCGGCCGTCGAGCTTTTCCACGGTGAAGGTAGAAAGCTGGCAGGGGATTCCCCAATCATGGGCTGCTTCTGGCATGTCAGACCGTCTAACGTAAGGGTGATTGGGCGCATGGACGGGTCGATCGAGGTGGCGCCCACGGGCAAGTATCCAAGGGTCAACGTCGTGTTTGAGTAGTGTCCCGAGGCCGAGGATACAACGGGCGAAGCGATCTGAATGCATGGAGAAAGGGCCGTGACGAGATGCCGCCGGCGGGCGTACATGGGCGACGTTCGCGCTCTGCGCCGGGGTGGGTCGAGAGGAGCGCTTACCCTGCGATATCCCAAGCGACTTCTGCACGCGGGTACCCGCCGGTGGGTGCGCCTCGGTGCGTTCGTCAGCTTTCTCGTCGTCGCGGCAGTTGCATGGCAGCTCTGGCCGCGGGACCAATCCGAGTCGCGATGCCGGGGAAATCTGGGCATGTTGTATGTCGCCGCGGGGCGGGTGGTGACCGGCGAGGATCCGGAGCCGCCCCCGCCGGTGCGCGACATCGAGTCGTATCCGCCGCCCCCGCCGCTCGCCGATCTCAGCGCCGGCGATGTGCCCGCCCTGGAGGAGGTCTTCCGCAAGCTGGTGAGCGATTTCAGCCTGACGCCGGAGGAAGACGGCTACCTGACGCGCGTGGAAGGGCGAGACGAGGCGCATGCCGGCTGGACAATGCGAATGGATACTGCAGGGGAACTAGTCTGTCCGCGCGAACCGGCGTACGAGAGAAAGGCGGGCTATATCGGCCTCGCTCGCTCGTGGACCGACCTGTATGATCTCCCGCCCCCGAGTTATGAATGGCATCCCGAGCCTGACGTACTAGCGCGGTGCATGTGGCATCGGCTGGAACTCCTGCGCGACGGCTCGATCCGCGAATACTGAGGTATTGCCAGCCACCAAGGCACGAAGACACGCAGCGCGCGTTACAGGCCGGGCGCCCAATCATCGGCGGCATCGGCCGTAGGTGGAGAGGTCTCCGAGACCCGTGGCTGCTCGGAGCCGAGCAGGGCATCCACCTCCGCAAACCGCGAGGGATGGACGACCAGATACGCGCTCAGCAGCCCGAGGAACACGTCGCGCACGAGCACCTGCCAGCCGATGCGTTCGCTCTCCGCGGCGACGGAGAAACACCCGCAAGGGCTCTCGATCCCGCGCGCCATCGCCAGTCCGACGGCGATGATGAAGACGCCGTACAGCCCACACGAGACCAGCGCGCTGCTGCGCCGCAGCAGCCCGAGCAGCAGCATCGCCCCGACGATGATCTCCAGCCACGGCAGGGTGAGCGCAGGGAAGTTGACCATCTCCAGGTGCAGAATGCGGTAGCCGTTGATGATCCGCGCGAGGTCGGCGACATGCCCGATCTTGCTCACGCCGGAGTAGAGGAAGATGCCGCCGAGCACGAGGCGCGCGGCGACGGCGCCTGCGGGGTGCCACAACGGGTTCGCGCGGACGTTCTCGGCCGCAGCGCCTGCGTCCGTCATTGACGCTCCTCCGCGGCGGAAGATGCGGGGTAACCGGCGCGCTCCCATTCCTCCCAGCCTTCGAACATCAGCGCCACGTTGTAGTAGCCGGCGTTCACCAGTTGGTCGGCCAGCTGCGCGCCCTGCTCGCAGTCAATCCCGTCGCAGTAGCAGATCAAGACCGTCGCGCCGCGCAGGGCGTCTCGCAGCGCGGCCTCCGTTTCAGCGAAGTCCTCCACCGGCAGGCTGACCGCGCCCTCGATGTGCCCCTCGTCGAACGCCGCGGCGGGCCGCGCGTCGAGGAAGATCGCTCCCTGCTCGTCGAGGAACTCCCGCGCCTCGTCAATGCTCATGTAGGTCGCGCCGGCGGACACCGGCGGCCGCAGGCTATGCTGCGACGCAAACAGGGGCAAGCCGTCGGACGACAGGTGGTTGACGACAAGCCCGACGCAGACCGCTAGGACAACAATTGCCGCGGCTCCCAGCAGGACGGTCGTCGCCTCGTCTAGATCAGCTTTCTTCGTCATCGCTGCTTCACGTGATCCCTCTTCCGCACTGCGAGGCCCGCCCCGCTCAGGGCGGTCAAGATGGGCATGACAACCGCATTTCTTCGGCGCAGCCCACGGCACCTGCCTCACCTGAATCAAGGAGACGGCTTGCTGGGCCACGCCGGCACTCGGCAGCCATATCCGTATCGTCTTCGGGAGGCTTTGTTCGCCGCGCGCGCGCTGGTTCCTCGTGCGGGCCGGCACATCATCCGCGCGCGTACCAGCTTCGCGAACAGCAGGAAAGCTCGCCGGCGCGACAGAACCTGCCATCGTCGCCGCGTCCAATCGGTGGAGGATCGTCATCGCCGCAATCGCCGCCAGCTCTACCGTTCGCAAACCCGCCATTACTCTCAGGGCTATCGCCGTCGGCCTCGTCGGCACCGCCGTCCTCGGCGCCGTCACCCCATGGTCCGACCTCTACCTGCGCGGCACGTGGATTGCCGCCTGCCATCTGCCCATCGGCGCCTTCGTGCTCTTCGTCCTGTGGGCGGGCGCGGTGAACGTGGCTCTGCGTCGTGCCTCTCCGCGGCTCGCCATGACTCGCCGCGAGGTGCTCGTCAGCTATCTCATCATGCTGTGCGCGGCGGGCGTTCCCTCCTTCGGGCTCACGGAATACGTGTTGCCGACGCTCGCCGGGGCGTTCTACTTCGAGACGCCCGAGAACGGGTGGCAGGCGCTGTTCTTCCGCCATATCCCGCAATGGTTCGTCCCGGTTGACCTTCGCGAGTACCCGGCGGTCGTCGGGGCCGTGCGCGACAACTGGGTGTATGGCGTTTACGACGTCCTGCCAAGATGGCTGCACCCGGCGAGTCCGCAGATCATGAAGGACTTCTACGAATCCGTGCCCGGGGCGGAGCACATGGGTGCGGCGGCGTTGCTGCGGGCTATCCCGTGGGGCGCGTGGCTCATCCCGATGGCGGCCTGGACCGGCATGGCCTACACCCTCTTCTTCGTCTTGCTGTGCATCACGGTGATCCTGCGCCGCCAGTGGGTGGAGCGGGAGCGCCTCGCCTTCCCCCTGGTGCAGCTTCCATTGGAGATCGCCCGCGGCGAGCGGGGAGAGTCCTCGCTGCCCCGGTTCTTCCGCAGCCGCATGATGTGGGCGGGGTTCGCCGTGCCGTTCATCGTTCACTCCGTCAACGGCCTTCACGTGTACTTCCCGGCCGTACCCGGCATCCCCGTCGCGCACGACCTGGCGCACTACCTGACTTCGCGGCCGTGGAACCAAGTCGGGATCCTCGGCATCTGGACCCACTTCAGCGTCATCGGCTTCAGCTTCCTCATCCCCACCGACCTCTCGTTCAGCCTGTGGTTCTTCTTCTTTTTCTACAAGCTTCAGGGCATCGGCCTCGCGGCGCTGGGATATGATCTCGAATACGTGCCCAACTACCCGGTGCCCACGTTCGCGGCGTACCAGATGCTCGGCGCTTTCTTCATCCTCGCGGGAGGGATGACATGGGCGGCGCGCGCGCACCTGCGC
>CP070648.1:1516504-1521733 GCA_020354555.1 Armatimonadota bacterium
CCGCTCTCCGCTCACCGCTCACCGCTCACCGCTCACCGCTCACCGCTCACCGCTCACCGCTCACCGCTCACCGCTCACCGCTCACCGCTCACCTCAACGAAAAAGGGCAGCTTGCGCTGCCCTTTTCCTTCGCGCGGACCGCGAACGGTCGAGGCTGGATCAGCCGACCATCTCGTTCAGGTTCTTGAGCGCGCGGATCCGGACCTTCTTCGAAGCCGGCTTCGCCTTGATCATCATCTTCTCACCAGTGAAGGGGTTGACGCCTTCGCGTGCCTTCGTCGCCGGTTTCTTGACGACGCGCATCTTGCACACGCCGGGCAGAGTGAACGTGCTCGTGCCCTTCAGCGACTTCTTCATGACGCCGTTCAGCGCATCGAAAACGGCGGCGACCTGCTTCTTCGTCAGCTCGGTCTGGTCAGCAATCGTGCCGATGATCTGCGACTTGGTGGGTGCGGTCGCGCTCTTTTTCGCCATTAGTCGTCTCCTGTCGGTTGGCTTGGCGGATTCAGTTTCCGCCGTGTTTGAATTCGGCGCGCACGATAGCACGGAAAAAACCGCTGCATAAGAGGGCTCGGCGTAATTTCGCCGTATTTTTTTCGGGGTTTCGCTCAGTCCGCGGCGAACTCGCGCGTGATCCTGGTCTGTAGCTTCGCAGTGCTGCCGGAAGGCTGTGACACGATTTCGAGCGCCATGGGCTCGCGGTCGCGGACGTCGAACTCCGCGATGTAGGAGACTGCCTGTCCGTCGACGACGCTGCGGAACTCGAGCGGTGAAGCCTCGCCGGTCAGCCTGCGCGTCACTCCGTGCACGCTCGCCTCGACGGTCACCGGCACCGCGGCCGGCCGCTGTCGCAAAACGGCGACAGTGACCACAGCTCGAAGTTCACTTCGGACAATGCCGTAACCTCTTGCGACGTCGGGATCGAGCGCGCTCGCCTGGACGACGCCATAGCGCATCTCGTAGCCGGCAGCGCGCACGAAGCCGGGATCCTCGTAGGGCCGAGCGGCGACCGGTTGCGGTGCCCGGTCGCTGCCTCCGCACGCGGCGAAGAGCCCCGCGACGGCGAGCACGGCGCAGCACGGCGGGACAGTCGCGGCTGCGGCTCGACGGGCTCTCAAGGGTCGGTCATCCAGCGCGCGAGCTCCTCCGGGAGCCCGCCTGCGCCTGCGACGCGGACCAGCTTTTCGCGTCCGCCTCGTCCGCGCATCACCGACACCCGCCCCTGCGGCACGCCGAACAGATCGGCGATGTAGCAGCAAAGGCGTTCGTTGGCGGCGTCGTCCACGGGGGCTGCGGCGATCCGGATCCGCAGCCGGTCGCCGTGCGGCCCTGCGATGGCGTCGCGGCCGGCCCGCGGTTGCACCCGCAGCGCGAGCAGGATGTCGTCGCCATCGCGGGTCAGCCAGCCGGGCATGGCTCAGGTGATGAGGATCTTGAGCGCCTGCAGGGCCAGGATCACGAGCAGGGGAGAGAAGTCGAGCCCGCCGATGGGCGGCAGCACGCGCCGGACGGGGTGCAGCAGGGGATTGCACAGGGAGGAGAGCAGCCCGACCGCCGGGCTGTAGGTCCCGGGTGCGACGAAGGACAGCAGCGCATAGACGATGATCGCGACGGTGTACAGCTGGATCGCGGCCACGATCGCCTGCCGGGCGGCGGCCAGCAGCAGCGGTCCGAGCGGCATCGCTGTGCCCGTCAGCATGAGGAAGACAACGCCGGTCGCGGCGAGCTGGGCGATCAGTACGGCGACCAGCGACGCGGTGTCGACGCGCCCGATGGGCGGCAGCACCTTGCGCAGTGGCAGCACCAGCCAGTTCGTGAGCTTGAGGACGGCCTGCGCAATCGGGTTGCGGAAGTCGGCCCGCGCGAGCTGCAGCAGCAGACGCAGGAGGAACGCGTACACGGCCAGGGTGAGCAGCGAGTCGACGATGAAGATCAGTGCGTCCATGGGGCCGCGGCCTTGCCTCAGTCTCCGGATTCCTCGGCGAGCTCGCGCGAGCGCAGGGTGCCCGCGTGAACCGCCGCGGCGAAGGTACCACGAATGCCGGCGGCTTCCAGCACGCCAAGCGCCGCGGCGGTGGTCCCTCCGCGGGACGTCACCTGCTCGCGCAGCGTCGCCGGATCCTCGCCGAGTTCGCGCGCCATGCGCGCGGCGCCGTGCACCGTCTCGACGGCGAGGCGCCGGGCGGCTGCCGCGTCGAGGCCCTCGGCGGCTGCCGCGGCCTCGAGCATCTCGACCAGCAGGAAGACGTAGGCCGGGCCGCTGCCGGATACGGCCGTGACGGCGTCCATGAGCGACTCGTCCTCGATCCAGAGGTACGCGCCGACCGCGGCCAGGATCTTCTCCGCGCGCTCCCTCTGCCCGGGCGTCACCGACGGTTCCGCGAAGAGCGCCGTCATGCCCGCGCCGATCAGTGCCGGCCGGTTGGGCATGGTGCGCACCACGGACACGCCGGCACCGAGCCAGCGCCGCAGGTCGGCAACGCGGATGCCGGCCGCGACCGACACGACGAGCGGCCGGGAAGCCTGCGCCAGCGTCGCGAGGCCGCTCGCCACCGCGCGGGCGTGCTGCGGCTTGACGGCCAGCACCCAGGTGGAAGCGCCCCGGACGGCCGACGCGTTGTCCCCGAACACCGCGACGCCGGCGAAGGACGCCTCGAGCTCGCCTCGCGCCCCGGGCTCGGGATCGGCGACGCGGATCGTCGCGGGGTCGCGACCGGCCGCGAGCAGGCCGCCGATCAGGGCCCGCGCCATGTTGCCGCCCCCGATGAATGCCAGGGAGTCTTCAGGCATGCCTTGTTGCCGCATCGCAAAGCCACGATTGTAGCGGCGGGGCGTTCAATTGCGCTTGCCGAAGATCGCCGTCCCGACCCGCACGTGGGTCGCGCCCTCCGCGATCGCCGACTCGAAGTCGCCGCTCATGCCCATCGACAGCGCGTCGAGCGCGTACCCGTCGCTGCGCAGTCCGTCCTGCAGCCGCCTCAACTCGGCGAACCAGCGGCGCTGCTGCGCGGGATCCTGCTCCTCCGGCGGGATGCACATCAGTCCGCGCAGCGCCAGGCGTGGCAGGGCCGCCACCTCCGCCGCCAGCGCCGGGAGCGCGGCGGGTTCGACACCCGACTTGGACGGCTCGTCGCCGAGATGGACCTGCAGGCAGACCTGCAGCGGCGGCGCGTGCCAGGGACGCTGCTCGGAAAGCCGGCGGGCGATCTTCACCCGGTCGACGGTGTGGACCCAGTCGAAGCTCTCCGCGACCGGACGCGTCTTGTTGCTCTGCAGCGCGCCGATGAAGTGCCAGGTCGCCGCGCCGGGACCGAGGGCTGCGATCTTGGCGAGCGCCTCCTGCAGGTAGTTCTCGCCGAAGTCGCGCAGGCCCGCTGCGACCGCCGAGCGCAGGAGCTCCACGGGGTGCGTCTTGGTGACGCCGATCAGGGTGATCCCGGCAGGATCCCTGCCGGCCGCGCGGGCTGCCGACTCGATGCGCTGACGGACATCCGCCAGCCGGGAAGGGAGATTTTGCGGACCGGTTAACATATTGGAGCCAGGGGGCGAGGGCTATACTCCCTGCCACCTCGGTGCGTCGTCTGCCGGCGTCCCGCGGGCGGGGTTGTCGTGTCGGTGCGCCGCGCGACAGCCGGGTTCAGCGCCGGGTGCCGGTCGCAAGGAGTCCAGATGGCCGTCGATATCGCACAACTCCTGGCCTTTGCCGTCAAGAACAAGGCCTCCGACCTGCATCTGTCGGCCGGCGTTCCGCCGATGATCCGCGTCGACGGCGACATGAAGCGGATCAACATGCCACCGCTGACGCACAAGGAAGTGCACAGCATGGTGTACGACATCATGAACGACAAGCAGCGGAAGACCTACGAGGAGTTCTTCGAGACGGACTTCTCCTTCGAGGTGCCCAGCCTCGCGCGCTTCCGCGTCAACGCCTTCAACCAGAACCGCGGCGCCGGCGCCGTGTTCCGCAACATCCCGTCGACCGTGCTGACGCTCGACGACC
The DNA here is from genome assembly GCA_020354555.1 of Armatimonadota bacterium. Taxonomy (NCBI): domain Bacteria; kingdom Bacillati; phylum Armatimonadota; species Armatimonadota bacterium. The sequence goes on from CP070648.1 coordinate 1,520,505, forward strand.
TGGCTGCCCCGAAGGTGTTCAAGGATCTCTGCCTGCTGCCGCGCGGACTGGTGCTGGTCACCGGCCCGACCGGCTCGGGCAAGTCGACCACGCTCGCCGCGATGATCGACTACGTGAACATCAACCGGCCGGATCACATCATCACCATCGAGGACCCGATCGAGTTCGTGCACGAGTCGAAGCGCAGCCTGGTCAATCAGCGCGAGGTGCACCGCGATACGCTCGGCTTCTCGGAGGCGCTGCGCTCTGCGCTGCGTGAGGACCCGGACGTGATCCTGGTCGGCGAGCTGCGCGACCTCGAGACCATCCGGCTGGCGCTGACCGCGGCGGAGACCGGTCACCTGGTGTTCGGTACGCTGCACACCAGCTCGGCCGCCAAGACCGTGGACCGCGTCGTCGACGTGTTCCCGGCGGCCGAGAAGGAGATGGTCCGCGCCATGCTGTCCGAGTCATTGCGCGCGGTGATCTCGCAGACGCTGATGAAGCGGATCGGCGGCGGCCGCGTCGCGGCCCACGAGATCATGATCGCCACGCCGGCCATCCGGAACCTGATCCGCGAGAACAAGATCGCCCAGATGTACTCGGCGATCCAGACGGGCCAGGCCCAGGGCATGCAGACGCTCGACCAGTGCCTGCAGGAGATGACAGCCAAGGGCATGATCACCAAGGAAGAAGCGCGCTTCAAGGCGCAGAACAAGGAATCGATCTGACGGCCTACGGCCGGCCTCGGAGGAACTGATGGACCGCGAACAGGCAATCAAGCTCATGCAGGACCTGCTGCGCCGCATGGTCGAGCGCAAGGGGTCCGACCTGTTCATCACTGCCGGTTTCCCGCCGGCCATCAAGATCGACGGCGAGGTGCGGCCGCAGTCCGACCGTGCGCTGTCGCCCGAGCAGGCGGCGACCATGGTGCGCGCGATCATGAACGACCGCCAGACGCGCGAGTTCGACGCCACCAAGGAGTGCAATTTCGCGATCGCGCCGCCGGGCATAGGGCGCTTCCGCGTGAGCGCGTTCATCCAGCAGGGCAACACGGGCTGCGTGTGCCGCACGATCCAGTCCAAGATCCCGACCATCGAGGAGCTCGAGCTGCCGCCGATCCTCAAGGACATCGTCATGTCCAAGCGCGGCCTCGTGATCGTGGTCGGTGCGACCGGTTCCGGCAAGTCGACGACGCTGGCCTCGATGGTCGGCTACCGGAACGAGAAGACCCGCGGCCACATCGTGAC